>JANNRP010000001.1:0-3759 GCA_031401535.1 Hyphomicrobiaceae bacterium
CATCGGACACGATCCAGGAATGCATGATCTGGCGGCATTATTGATCGGCACAGGCGACGTGGCGGTTCGTGCTGCATTGCGACCAAAATTTCCAACAGCGGGCGTTGTCGTTATCGACTTCGACCTTGAACAGTGGGACGACGTCGGTCCGGGCCTCGGTCGGCTACGGCACTTCATGGCGCCCAAGCGCTTGGCTGATTGATGCACTGTGATTTACGGACCGCTCGTCTGTGGTTCATACCGGCACACGTGTTCTTACAACGTTTACGGAAAGCCTACACGCTATAAACCAACGACGGCCACTGACGATATTTTCATCATTTTAATAGATTTTGCGCGGGTGGTCGCAAAAACCGCAACCTGCATGGTGTCCGCTTCATGATCGCTGCCCCCGACCAAATTGGCGCCCAGACGACGGTCGATGGCATCACATCGCAGCCGGTGTACGCCTATACGCCGCCGCCAAGCCTGTTCGCGAGCGTCGCGCTTGAACCCACCGTTACCGTTTTCAATATCCTCGACTTTGGCGCGGTTGCCGATGCCGGCATTGATAACCGACCTA
The DNA here is from genome assembly GCA_031401535.1 of Hyphomicrobiaceae bacterium. Lineage (GTDB taxonomy): Bacteria > Pseudomonadota > Alphaproteobacteria > Rhizobiales > Hyphomicrobiaceae > JAKFWF01. The sequence goes on from JANNRP010000001.1 coordinate 563, forward strand.
TGATCCAGGCAGCAGTCGATGCAGCAGCGGTAGGCGGCGGAATTGTATACATTCCGCCCGGTACGTTTGGGATTGCCGGCCAAGCAGGTCTCAACGGAGCCGTGCAATTAGCAGACAACGTCTTCCTCAAAGGCGCTGGCATCGGCGTCTCGACGTTACGTGTAATAGATGGCTGGGATGGCGCATTGACCGGCATTGTGCGGTCACCCTCTGGTCAAAATACAGACAATTGGGGGGTGGCCGACCTAAGCCTCGACGGCAACCGCAACAATACCAACGGCAAGGTTGATGGCTTCTACTGCGGCGACATTCCCGGAGGTCTACTTGCCGACCAGGATGTGACGCTCGTCCGTGTGGAAGCGCTCAACAACCAGGGCTACGGCTTCGACCCGCACGAGCAAACACTGCGGCTTACTATTCGCGATAGTGTTTCCCACCATAATGGTATCGATGGGTTCACCGCCGATTTCAACGTCGATAGCGTCTATTCCGGCAACCTGGCCTACGCGAATGATCGTCATGGTTTTAACATTGTGACGTCGAGCAACGATCTTTTGATGGAGAACAATGTCTCACGTGACAACGGCGGCGGCGGCATTACCATTCAGCGCGGCACATTCGATATTCCCTCACCATCCAACATTGAGATCCGGGGCGGCGAAATCTCTGGCAATGGATTGGAAGGCATCAATATCTTGATGTCAGACAACGTCCTGATCACTTGCGTCAGCATTCACGACAACGGCACATTCGGTGTGCGCATCAACGGCTCAAGTCATGTGACTGTCGAAAACTCCACCATCATCGACAATTCAACGTCACCCAATGGCGACCATCCGATCATTCAAATGTCGGAGCGATACGACAGTTTCACCGGCACGACGTTCACGGCGACGCATAACTTGATTGTCGGCAACACACTCTCGGGCGAAGCGACAGCTCCAACCAACTATGGCATTCGAGAAGTAGGCGCCAGCACCGACCACAACCAAATCACCGGCAACGCCATAGATGGCGCCAGGGTTACACTGCTGCTCGTTGGACCGGATACCACCGCGCACCAGGCTGGTTCGGCGACGAGCGATATCATCACGACAGCGGGTGGGGACGATATCATCGTCGGCGCGTCCGGCAATGACCGGTTGACCGGCGGCGACGGCGACGATTGGCTCGATGGCAGCTCCGGCAACGACACGCTAACTGGCGGAGCGGGCAACGATGGTTACGCCGTTGATAGTTGGGTGGCTGATCTTCCTGCCCGCGACACGGTGGTAGAACTCGCCGACGGCGGCCACGATCGCGTGTTCACAACCGTCTCATATGCTCTCACAGCCAACGTCGAAGACCTTATTCTGATGGGTGCGACAGTGTCTGACGGCAGTGGCAACAGCTTGGACAATCAGATTGTTGGACTCTACGCGACAAGCGCGCTGACCTTAGAAGGCGGCGCCGGAAATGACGTCATTTACGGTTCCAATGCGGCTGGAAATCAACTATCAGGCGGGGCTGGGGATGACGTGCTTGTCGCCGGAACCGGCGGTAACAATTTCCTGACCGGCGGCACAGGCAACGACACGTTTCTTGTTCTCTCGGGCTCCGACATCATCGTCGAAACCGGCGGTGTCAGCAGCAGCCTTGATATTGCCTATGCCATGGTCAACTACACGCTCGACGCCAACGTCGAGTATCTGATCCTGATGGGGTCAGCTACCGTCGGCACTGGAAACATGGGCGACAACGTGCTTGTCGGCGTCTATTCCACCCAGGAATTGACGCTCAATGGTGGTGACGGCAACGACGTAATTTATGGCTCCACCATTCTCGGTAATCAGCTGATAGGCGGCGCGGGAGCCGACGTGCTGTTGGCTGGCGCCAATGGCGGCGCCACGTTGATCGGCGGCAGCGGCAGCGACCTTTATGTTGTCAACGCCGCAACGGATACGATCATCGAAGCAGTCGGTGCGATCGGCGACGTAGACACCGTCTATACACGGGTGTCGCTTACCCTCGCCGACAATGTCGAGCAGTTGGTTCTCATTGATGGGGCTGTCAGCGGTACCGGCAACGATGGGGATAACGTCATTGCCGGGTTGTACTCCAGCTTGTCGCTTAGCCTCTTCGGAGGCGCCGGTGACGACGTGATCTTTGGCTCGGACCAAAGCGACATTATCGATGGCGGCGTGGGCGATGATGTCATTATCTCGGGCGACGGCGCGGATATATTCGATTTTTCGGCTGCAGACTCAGGTCTCGACGTTATAACGGACTTTGATGCAGTAGCGGGCGACAGGATCGACTTGTCAGGGCGCTCCGGAGTGAGCGGCATGACCGATATTACTGTCAGCGACATTGAAGGCATTGGCACATTCGTGACCGTCGGCGACGACACAATCACGTTGATTGGCGCAGTAAACATCACGGCCTCAGCATTTATCTTTCAATAAAGCTGACGTCGCCGTCCTGACGATCGAGCTGGCGTGGCATAATCTGATAGTTGTGCGCAACAAGGTGCAGCATCACGCCAATCGCCATTGGTGTCGGCCTGATGCTCTTCTGGCGGTTGAAGGTCACCAAGTCGAGGGTTAACAGCTCCGTTCAAGGCAGCACAGGCAAACCCTCCACTGAGAGACGCTGCCTGATATTATGCCATTCGGCCTTACCGCAGGTTGCCGCAGAAGCGCTGGATCCGTTTGCACGCATCCTCGAGTATGTCCGTACCGGTGGCATAAGAAATCCGGAACGCTGGACTCTGGGCAAACGCTGCGCCATGAACCGCCGCCACCCCCTCTTCCTCAAGCAATGCCGTCACAAAATCTTCGTCGTTCCTGATGAGCGTGCCCTTAGCCGTTGTCTTGCCCATGCAGCCGGCCGCCGACGGGTAAACGTAGAACGCACCTTCCGGCTTCGGGCACTTTAGGCCCTTGGCCTGGTTGAGCATCGACACAACCAAGTCGCGGCGCTCGACGAATACTTTATTATTGCGTGGAATGAAGTCCTGCGGACCATTGAGCGCTTCGACGGCAGCCCATTGCGTGATCGATGATGGGTTGGACGTCGATTGGCCCTGCAGCTTGCACATCGCTTTGATCAGTGGCTCAGGACCCGCCGCATAGCCCAGGCGCCAGCCGGTCATGCAGTAAGCCTTCGACAAACCGTTCATGGTGAGCGTTCGGTCGTATAGCTTCGGCTCAAGCTGG
>JANNRP010000002.1:0-3469 GCA_031401535.1 Hyphomicrobiaceae bacterium
TCGGCCAAACAGGACATTGTGCTCAAGGGAAGAGGCGGCGTTGTAATCGCCCGGCTCGTAAAACGCCACGGCGCGACTATTGCTGCCGTGCAGTTCGTCGCGCAACCGATGGCGCGCGACCACCACGTCATCACGGATCGCGGCCCCAAGTAGATTAAGACGATGGCGCGGCTCGATATAACCCAGAGCCAAATTTAGCATCATGCTACGGTCGGCGCCCGACACAGCCGCGTAGCTACGATCGCCGATGGTGGCGAGTAGTGTGCGGTAAGTTGGCAACTCCTCGGCGCGGACAAAACTGAGGCGATCAAAGAACGGATGATCGGACGGTAGACCAGTGAACAAATCAACGACCGTCGACGCTATCTGACGCCCCATCAGAAACAACCGTTCGTCCAGTCCGTTCTCAGCTAGAATTCCGAGCAGTAAGGCGTTGTTTGACAACTGCTCAGGCCGATAGCTCGCATCGACTGCCGCGCCGAATACGAGATTTTCTGCGACCGTCCCCTCCGCCTGATAGCGCTCAGGATCGAAGGGTTCCACCATATGATCTTGGGAGGCAGCCAAGAGTCGGGCCTTAAGAGCCGCGCGAGCGGCCAGCACACTCTCGGCAAACTCAGGCGTTGCAGCGTCGCCCAGCGAACTTCTCAGTCCGAACTCGAAGACATCGTCGTCGATCTCGACCTGCGCCAGAGTGCGCAACATCAGTTGCGTCACCTCGGCTGGAGTACTGGCCCCAACGCGCTCAAGATCAAGCCAATCGGCTTCAATGTCGAGTTCACCATTACCGGACGCTCTTGCCTCTGCAACGAGTGCAGCGCGAGCCGCGGACTTGTTGGCCGACTGCGGGCGCAGGGGATAGTTCATAAGGCCGTAGAGCAGACAGTCCCGGATTGTGCCGTTGCGCAGATAGGTATCTGCCCCGACATACGCGATGCGCCGCCCGGTCAATGATTCCGGCAAGGCATCGAGCAAGTCTTCCCCGATCCTGATGCGGCCCGATGACGGGATGACCAGGCGTGCGACCGCCTCGGCCGCTGCCTCGCCACCCGCGTTGACCTCGCCCACGACCGCAATCCACTCCCCCGGATTGATCGTAAAGTCCGCGTTCTCCAATACCTTTGATCCGGTATCGTCGGTTACCGACAACGCCTTGACTTCGATCGGCAGCAGGATGTGAGAAACGGGGCCGGCCGTCGCGGGCTGCAGCTCTGACAGCATCATCTGACTAGGCGAGAACTGTTCTGACACCTGGGCGTACTTGATCTGCACATCCTGGCGCTGCTGGTCCCAATCGATGAGTTCCTTGATTGGTCCCGGAAGGTCTTTATAGGCCGCGATCACAGCCACCAACTGGCCGATGTCGAGCGAACCGCGAATGGCAAAATAGCCGCCGATAAGATAGAAGAGGAACGGAGTGAGTTGGGCCAGGAAGTTATTCAGGAACTTGACGAAGAACTTGCGCTGGAACAGTTCGTAGCGAATGAAGAAAATGCGCCCCAGCCGGTGCGCGATATCTGCCCGTTCGTAGTTGGTCGCGTCACTGGTGCGTGTTTCGGCCATGCCATCGACCACTTCGCCGACGCGGCCGGCCAGATCGCGCGCCGTTAGTTGCTGCTGTTTGCCAAGCACCAGCAGGCGTTTGCGCAGTCTTGGGATCAGAAACGCCTGGACAATCACGATCGATGCCGCAATCAAACCCAGCCACAAATTTTGCACCATAATGAAAGTCATGGCGGTCAAAGCCTGAGCCGACAGGAACACCGGCTGCACGAACGCATCGCCGATAAAGCCACCAAGCGGCTCCACCTCGTCCTTGACCATGGTCGCGATTTCCGCCGATTTGACCTTGCGGAAATGAGGCAGCGGGAACCGCAGCAGGCGGTCGACGAGTTCGTATCGGACGCGCCTGAGCATACGCTCGCCCAGTCGCCCCTTGTAAGTATTGATGTAGAACTTGAAGAGGCCGTTGATACAAACGAGCCCCAGGAAGACGAAACTTAGCGCCACAAGATAGGGCAGGCGGCTTAACTCGAAGCCATCGAACAGGTCGAAGGCCGTGCCTCCCAGCCACGACGGCAACGTGAACTTGATCTCGAGGAAGCGAACTGTGGCGTCCGGTGTAGAAAATCCCCGCCCTTGGATCGGACCGTTAACGATCGCCTTCGGCAGATCGAGCGCCAGAAATAGAAATGGCATCGATACCAAGATTACACCGATGACCCAAATTTGATCACGGCGCGTGTGCTGCCAAATATATCTAAAAAGACTTGGATTCATTTCGAGGTCCACGTCGGAGCGGATTGCATGATCTTTTTATGCTCGTGCCGGGTCTAATCAATATTTAGAGAGTTCCGCTTTGATCTGGCAGTAAGCGATTGCCAAATCCGAACGGCCAAACTAGCACTTACGATAATAATGGCGGAAGAATCGAATGCACGAATCGTGCTCGCATCCCATCGCCAGTGAGGCTCCTAGCAGGCTAGACGCAAGGTATCGCTCTGAGTCTGGAACCACAGCATGTTTTTAATGGTAGTCAATTTCGCTTCACTTGCGTGTGCCAGAAGTCACAGTCAGGTACGTGATCGGGGGCGCATAGTGGAGCAGCAGTGCAAAACTACTGACGAGGGTTGCTGTGCGGGCACATGACGATCAGTTCCGGTTGTTGATCTATAGCCACGACACGTTTGGGCTCGGTCACCTGCGTCGCTGCCGGGCCATCGCGCACGCGATCGTCGCGCATCGCACGGACGTGTCTGCGCTCATATTGTCAGGCTCGCCAATTATTGGCGCCTATGGCTTCATGCCACGTGTGGACTTTGTGCGCTTCCCTGGCGTCGTCAAGCTGCGCAACGGATCCTACACGGCGCGTGGTTTGGACATCTCCATCGAGGACGCCATTGCCATCCGCGAGAAGCTGATCCGATCGAGCGCAGAAGCGTTTCGCCCGCATGTGTTTCTGGTGGACAAGGAGCCGCTCGGATTGCGCGGGGAAGTTGGGCCGACCTTGAAAATGCTCAAGGGCATGGGCACGCGGTTGGTACTCGGCCTGCGCGACATCATGGACGATCAGGACCAACTTGCCGAGGAGTGGGACCGCAAGGCCGTCATGCCGGCTCTTAAAAACCTCTACGATAACATCTGGGTCTATGGATCCGATCTGATCTACGATCCGTTATCAGGCTTAACGGTGCCTGACGATGTACGAAAAAAAATGTGGTACACTGGATACCTCCGCCGTGATTTCCAGTCTGATCAAGAGGTCAGCCGCGCACCGGCAACGGCTTTGCCTGACGAATTCATTCTGGTGACGACTGGCGGCGGCGGTGATGGCGCCTCCCTGGTCGATTGGGTCATCAGCGCCTGCGAGCAGGATCCTTCGATCCCTCATAAACTAGTGATCGTGCTCGGACCGTTCATGCCAGCCGAGCAACAGGCCGCGTTCAAAGAACGCGCTGCCCGCCTCAGA
>JANNRP010000003.1:0-6201 GCA_031401535.1 Hyphomicrobiaceae bacterium
GAAGGATCAGGACTCACTTCCCGAATACGAGGTGCTGGACGACATCCTGAAGTGCCTCGTCGAGGAGGAGATGAGCGTGCCGTCGATCATCGCGCGCGGGCATCCGGTGGACGTCGTGAAAAAGGTCGAACGGTTGCTCTACCTGGCCGAGTACAAGCGGCGGCAGGCAGCGCCCGGTGTCAAAATTTCGGCGCGCAATTTCGGCCGCGATCGCCGGTATCCGATCACCAACCGGTTTCGCGAGGATATGGCGGCGAAGACCGCCGCATCAGCATCAGCGGCACCAAAATCGATCAAGCCGCGGGCAGATGGTGGAGATGGCATGTAAGAGGGTGTGGGCAGAGTGTGGCGCATCTTGGACAGTTGCCCGGCCATACTAGAATTCGAAAACGTCGACCAATCGCGGACTTTGGCTTATCCCGTGCCAGGTGACGCTCAGTGCGAGCCCGTAAAATTAAGTACAAGCGACAACGCCCCGACTAGAACGAGACTGACGGCCCAGGTTGCATCCAGGTTGAACCAGCTCCGCGATACAAACGTCAGGCCTAAGTAGCGGTAGACCAGCCAAGCGAAAAATCCAGCCGCCGCGATCATCGCGACCGAGTGGACAACGGAGACCAGAACGGCCATGCCGAGGCTGGCGCTGATGAGGGTGCTCGCAGCCTGGTGACCGTTGTCAAGACCGGACGCACTGCATAATCCGAGATAGATGGGCACGAGCATCAATCCGGCACCGTGGGCGATTGCGACGGCGAACGACCAGAGCCCCAGTTGCGTTGGTGGAATCCGCGCTATCAAGCGCGGATGGCGGCGGTTAACGAACCGGAAGATGCCGAAACTGATGACCAGGATACTGGCACCGATCTGGATTTCTCGTTGCCAAACGACGAGCGAGATCAGCAGCGAGAACGGCAGGACCACCACGAGCATCGCCAGCAGGTGACCGACTGTCAGCGGCCAAAGGGCCGCTACGAGGGCACGCGGAGTTTGCTCCATCATGCCCGCGGACACCGCGAGCGGCCATCCCATCCCGGGATTTACTCCGTGATAGACGCCGCTTGTTACGACAGCCAGCCAGAGCCATGCAGGCGTCCACTCCGCTACGCTCACGTCTAAACCGACGGATAGCAGAACGAATCGGTTGAGCAGTCCCCGCCTTCCAGCCGGATCTGGTGGGCACGATACCCATCGGGAAAGTTCACCCAGTAGTCTTTTGCCAGCACAAGTCCGCCACTCGGATTTGCATGGGCCATCACCTCGGCACCCGGCACACCCGCAGGATAGAATTGGTCATCCCATGTCGAATAGAGGGAGTTGGTCCAATAGACTCTGCTGCCGTCACGGCTGATTTCGAGCATCTGCGGACCGCCTGCAAATACTTTGCCGTTCGGGTGAGGCGTGCGGCGGGCAATACCGCCGACGTGCACCGAGCCCGTAAGTCTCGGCTTTCTTGGGTCAGTGACATCGTACTGACGCATCTCGCCGGTGCCCCAGCAGGCGACGTACAGGAATTTGTCATCCAGCGAGAGGTCGATGTCGGTCACCAATGGCGGCACCGCACCAAATCCCTGCAGAAGGGGCGGCAGTTGGTCTTTTGGTGCTGGCTCGGCCGGAATCGTTGCAGTTTTCTCGATGTGGAACTTGCCGCCCTCGCGCCACCAGGTCCAGACTGAACCTTCGAGGTTCGTGGTGTCGACCACGACGCCCAGGAAACCGTACTCGCGAATCGGATCGTGCGCCGGCCGCACTTCCAGTCCCATCTGGTGGTTGGCGCCGAGATCAATTGTCTGGACATTGCGCCGGGCACGGAGGTCCCAGAAGTGAATATGATGCCCATACTTGTTGGCGAGCAGATCCTCCGGAACAATGCCGTTCTCGAACTGCGGTGGCAGTGCCCACTCGCTGGTGACCATGTAGTCGCGAGGCAGGTTCCACCAAAAATCATAGTGCTTGGTCTGTGCGCCGCGATCAATTTCCCAGCGGCCGCGAATCTCGAACGTTTCGCAATCCATAATGAAGATACCCGGCGGGCCTTTGGTACCATCCGGGCCGCCGCCGCCGAGCGTGCTGACGTAGATGCCCTCCGGCCCGCAATGCACCGTATGGGGTCGCGAATAACCGGTTTTCTTGAAGAGCTCTTCCGGCTCGATGATCTTATGTATTTTCGCCTTGGTTGGATGTGGCTTCGTATCGATCACGTAGATGCGAGACGAGCGAATTCCCGGGATGATGAGGTAGCGCCGCTCAAGGAAAGCGTGACCAGTCAGCGGCGACAATGACGACGAACAGGCATTCCAGCCGAAATGATGGAACTCGTCACCCTTGTAGGGCATCTCGACGGTGTGGACGATCTGGCTATACGAGGGCGAGCCGGGTTTTACATCGATCACTGCGAGTGCGTCAGGCTTCGAGAAATCAGGGCTGAGCAGCAAGGTGTAGGCAAAGTCTTCCGGTGGAGCTTCCATCGCAAGCTTCGGAGATGCGTGGAATGTTGGATCAGGTTTTATCGTCATCGAAGTGCCTCCCTGTTATTAACAAGGCGCATCACAGCAATGAGCATTTGGTCGCTCTGGCGCTGTCGCGAGACGTTCAAGCTTACCCGAAGGGTGGAGCACGTGACAGACAATTGTTGTCAAATTACAGGGCTCGATCTGATCGATTGATGCCTCGAATTGAGTGCGTGGTCCGAACCTGCAGCCAGCAGTATGTCTGCTGCCGGATTGACGCGTTTCAACTCTCTCACAGGGGGCTAGTGACATGCCATTTCCGTTCTGATCCACTCGCGAAAGGCTTTGACGTTCGGGCGTTTTTCGCGGCCAACGGGGGTAACGAAATAGAGGGCGCGGCGCGAGGGCAATGTGAGGTCGAAGGGGGCGACGAGCCGTCCGTTGCGGAGATCGTCCTGGATCAACATGCCTTGCGCCAACAGCACGCCAGCGCCCTCGATCGCTGCCTCGACCGCGTGGTCGGCGGCGTTGAAGCGAAGGCCGCGCGATACATCGAGTCCCTCCACACCGGCAGCTTTAAGCCAGTCGCCCCACGTCGCGATATCCTCCTTGCCAGCTAGACTGTCGTCGTGGATGAGCGGCACGCCTTTGAGATGTGCGGCATCGATGATGGTGCCGAATTTCTCTAGCAGTTTGGGACTGCAGACGGGGACATAGAACTGCTCCATCAGCTTTTCCACCAGCAACTCAGGGTCGGTTGGCTGGTCCACCCGCAGGTTGCGTACGGCGACATCGACGCCATCGGTCTTGAAATCGGCATTGCTGAGCGTCGATGAAATGCGGGTGTCGATATCGGGGTGGGCAGCCAGGAAGCGGTACAGTCGGGGCGCCAGCCATTTTGCCGTGAACCCCGGTGGCGTGCTGACCACGAGCACGCGACTGTTGCCGACCGCGCCGAGGCTTGCGAGCGCTTGCCGTATTTGCCCGAAGCCCGACTGCAGTCCCGGATAAAGTTGCCGTCCGGCATCGGTCAGGGCAAGTGCGCGCGGTAGTCGATGAAACAGGTCGAACCCGAGAAACTCTTCAAGCCCGCGGATCTGATGGCTGAGGGCGCCTGGAGTGACGCTCAGTTCGCGCGCAGCCTTGGTCAGACTCAAATGGCGGGCTGCGGCCTCGAAGGCACGCAGTGCGTTCAACGGTGGCAGCGCTTTATGCATGAGAATATCTCATTTGTATGTTGAGATAACGTCCTTTGTATTTGCCAATTTATGGATGTATTTATTGTTTTATACCACAGCAAAGATGAGGATATCTCAAATGCAACGTTCATCCCACACCTATAGTTGGCCGTTAACTGACGCCGATCGCGCCGAAATCGATCACACCGTCGCGGAAGCGCGCCGCGAGGCTTTTGCGTCACTTGGCAGAGCGATCGCCAAGGGGTTCAGGGCGGTGTTTCATGTCCGCCGCCCGGCTCGTCAAATCGATACGCGTGTCGTGGACGGGCACACTGAGTGCTGCGCCTGACTTAAGCTTGATCTCGGAATGAAGGAGCAACGGCCATGACCATTCTACCGATCGGAAGCGACGTCCGTCTTGCCGGCAACACGGTCCACCAGTTTGCGATCGGCATCAGTCAGAGCATCGAGTGTATCGAGGGCGCGATCTGGATCACCCAACCAAATGAGCCGCGCGATATTGTTCTAGCGGCTGGCGAACGCATGCTGTTCCGGGCGCCGGGCAAATCATTGCTGGTCGGACCGATCAACGGAGCAGCAGTGGTCAGAGCCGTGGGCGCGCCGTGCCTGGACATGGCAGCCTAAGAGTTTTGGGCCGCATCCTTAAAGGGACTGGTCCGGAGGCACAATGTCGTGTTTAGGATAACCGATGGTAAATCGGACACATCCTAAGGACGGCACGGCAGCGTCAGCTCCGGCCAAATTATCGCCGCGACTTGGCCGCGTCGGTTTCTTCCTGGTGCAGAATTTCTCACTGATCGCGTTCACGTCGGCACTGGAACCGTTGCGACTGGCTAATCGCGTTGCCGGGACCGCATTGTACGAATGGCAGTTGTTCTCGGTGGATGGTCGCCCGGTGACCGCGTCGAACGGCATCGAAATCACGGTCAACGCCAACCATGGCGAAGCGCGCGGATTGACTGCCGCCATTGTGTGTGCCGGGCTCGAGGTGCACACGTTCGAACATCGCGAGCTCATGGCCGCGCTGCGTCGACTGGCGTCGTTCGGCTCCGCGATCGGCGCTGTGTGTACGGGCACGTACGTGCTCGCCAAGGCTGGCCTGCTCGACGGCTATCAATCGACGATCCATTGGGAAAACCTCGCCAGCCTCACGGCCGAATTCCCCACTCTCAATGTGTCGCCCGAGCTTTTCGAGATCGACCGCAACCGGTTTACCTGCGCGGGTGGCACCGCGGCTGTCGACATGATGCTGTCGATCATCGCGCGCGACCATGGTGAGGGGATCGCGACGGAAGTCACCGATCAGTTGATCCATCATCGCATTCGCGATGCCTCGGAACGTCAACGCATGAACCTGCGTTCGCGGCTAGGCGTTGCCCATCCGCGTCTCCTCAGTGTCGTCGCCCGCATGGAGGAGACCATCGAGACGCCGCTCAGTTGTGTGGCGCTTGCTGATGAATCTGGCGTTTCAACGCGGCAACTGGAGCGGCTGTTCGCCAAGTACCTCGGGCATTCGCCGACACGGCATTATCTGTCGGTACGGCTTGATCGCGCGAAATTCCTGCTGCAGCAGACTAGTCAGCCGATCCTGTCGGTGGCAATGGCGTGCGGCTTCGTGTCCGCGTCGCACTTTTCCAAGAGCTATAACGAACACTTCGGTCATACACCGAGCACAGAGCGTCAGGTGCGCAGACTGGCGACCAAGATTTAGTTGTCAACGAGGCCGGCGCTGGTTCCAGACGGCAATCCCAAGCGGACACTGGCATCGAGCGTGGCGGAGCCTGCCCGGTCAGCCAATGCTTCCGGCACGATCCACATCCGGTAGCTGCTCGACGTCAGCGGGGCTGCGCACTGCAGGCGGGCACCAACCAGGCGGCAGTTGGAATCTCCAGTAACCGATTGGCTCTCCCGCCGATCATGGCGCAGAACTTTCAGGTCGATCGGTTGGATGGTGGCGTTCGCGGCGCTGAGGTCGACGTTGCGGAAGGTGCAGGTTAGGGAATGCCGACAGGCGCCGGCGCGGTCGCCAAGCGTATTGACTGGGCCGAATGCCTGCCCGCGCGGCATTACTTTGGACGGCGTGCCGGGACCGGTGCTGATGTAGCAGTCGGTGTTGACGCAAAGCACGGGGTCAGCGGCTTTATCGAAGCGTCGGATGCCTTTGTTGCCCGGCTCCATCACGAGCAGCACCGTGGCGCGGGTGAGCGGGATCTTGGTGTCGGCAGCGATTGGCGCGACGGAGATAATGGCCAGCGGTGATGTATTGGTCTGGTGTGGCAGCTGGATCGATCCAACAGGCAAAGCAACCGGCGTCGAGGTCTGAGGTTGAACCGGGGGCTGGACCTGTGCGTGCGCCGCGCGGGTCGCTGCCGCCTGCCGCAGCCTTTCCTCCAAGCGTTGGCCATCGGCCTCGCGCGCATCTTCAAGCGCTTTGACCTCGGCAATGCGTCGCGCGGTGTGTTGCTGTTCGGCATGCTGACGTTCAGCTTCAGCCTTTAGATCGGCAATGCGCTTGTCTTCAACAAGGCGCTTTTCATCTATTGCGCGTTGGGCCG
>JANNRP010000004.1:0-16674 GCA_031401535.1 Hyphomicrobiaceae bacterium
ATCGTGCGTGATCTGGCTGATTGCTATCGTGTTCTGGGTGTCGTCCACACAACATGGAGCACCGTTCCGGGTCGGTTCAAAGATTACATCTCGACGCCGAAGCAAAACGGTTATCGCTCGATCCACACGACGATCGTGGGGCCTGGTCACCAGCGGGTCGAGCTACAATTGCGTACACGCGACATGCATCGGATAGCCGACTATGGAGTGGCAGCACATGCCATCTACAAAGATCTCGGCAGTCGCGATGGCAAGTCGTTGGGCGACGGCACCAACATCGCTAACAGCATCGACCTTGCGGCACCAGCCGGTGTTTACGATAAGGACAGTGGTCCGTATATGTGGCTGCGCCGCTTGGTCGAAACGCTTCTTGAAGGCTCGAATTCAGAAGATTTCCTGGAGCATACGAAGCTCGAACTGTTTCAGGATCAGGTGTTCTGCTTCACGCCCAAAGGGCTTTTGATCGCACTGCCTCGTGGTGCAACTCCAATTGACTTTGCTTACGCGGTGCATACCGATGTCGGCAACGCGACGGTCGGTGCGCTTATCAATGGGCGTCAACATCCACTATCGACTGTGCTGCGCAACGGAGATGAGGTGCAGATCCTCACCGCCCGTAGCCAAACCCCGCCGGCCGCTTGGGAGCGATTGGTTGTTACTGGCCGTGCGCGATCGGCGATCCGTCGCGCCGCGCGGGATGCTCTGCGGCGACAATACTCGGAACTCGGGCGCCAATTGCTGATCTCGCGGTTTGAAAAGGCGGGCGTTATTTACTCCGATGAAAAGATCAAGCGGGCGCTGGCACGACTTGGGTACAAAGCGGTCGAGGATGTTTTGGCGAACGTCGGGCGCAACGAAGTCAGTTCAACTGATGTGCTGCGCGCGGTCGCGCCCGATGCTATCGATGCGGCGTCCAGTTTGATGGCCCAGCCACGCCCCAAGGCCCGGCACGACCATGGTCAGGGGCAGGACGGTTGGTTCAACCTTGCCAAGGCGATTGGTGTGAAATTTCGGATGTCATCGAGTTCGACCGAGTCGCTAAAGGACGCCAGTACCGAACAGGGTCCGCTTGAGAGGACAGTGCCAATTCGAGGCCTCAAAAATGACCTGCCGGTGAACTTCGAAGAAGCCGGTGCAGTGCCCGGCGATCGGGTGGTCGGCGTGCTATTCCCCGGCGACTGCATTCGCGTGTATCAGATCCATTCTCCACGCCTCAAGGAATTTGAGCATGAGCGTTGGGTGGACGTGACATGGGATATTAACCCGGAGCGACCCGAGCGCTTTCCTGCCAAAGTCAAGGTGACGGTGCTGAATGAACCCGGTACGCTGGCGCAGATCGCGCAGGTGATCGCCGAGGCTGACGGCAATATCGATAATCTTCAAATGACGCGTAAAGCTGCGGATTTCACCGAAATGCTGATTAAGGTCGAGGTCTGGGATCTTGAACACTTAAATCGAATTGTCAGCGGCATCCGCGCAAAGCCCGTCGTCAGCAAAGTTGCCCGCGTGTTCGAGTAGTGCGGCCCTACTCCGCCGCCGCTGACTTAGCGTATCCCAACTCCGAGTTGAGCTTGGCAACGAGATCGGCAGCGGCCTGCGGAATGTTGGTGCCTGGGCCGAAGATCGCCTTGGCGCCTGCCGCATAGACAGCAGGATAGTCGGAAGGCGGAATTACGCCACCGACCACGATCATGATGTCGCCACGGCCTTCCTTCCTGAGTGCGGCCTTCAAGTCTGGCACCAACGTCAGGTGACCGGCGGCAAGCGACGACACGCCGATAATGTGGACGTCGTTCTCGACGGCCTGGCGCGCCGCTTCTTCCGGCGTTGCGAATAGTGGCCCGATGTCGACATCGAAGCCCAAGTCGGCAAACGCGGTGGCGATTACTTTTTGGCCGCGGTCGTGACCATCCTGACCCATCTTTGCAACAAGTATGCGTGGGCGACGGCCATCATTGGCGGCAAAAGCTGCGACCATTTCGGCGACGCGATCGACATCCTTGTTCATGCGGCCTGCTTCTGATTTGTAGACGCCAGATATTGCACGAATATCAGCATGATGGCGACCGAACACGGCTTCAAGGGCATCGGATATCTCGCCGACCGTGGCCTTGGCCCGTGCACAGTCAACTGAGAGCGCAAGCAGGTTGCCGTTGGCCTTGGCGCCGTCAATGAGGGCGGCAAGTGCTGCCTTCAAAGCAGTTGGATCGCGTTCGGCCTTCAACCGTCCGAGTTTGGCTGTCTGCTGCTCGCGGACCGACTTGTTGTCGACCTTAAGAATTTCGATTGCGGCTTCATTCGTGGGCTTGAACTTATTTACGCCCACGATTGTCTGGCGACCACTGTCGATCCGCGCTTGCGTGCGGGCAGCCGCCTCCTCAATACGCATCTTTGGGATGCCAGCAGCGATTGCCTTCGTCATCCCACCGAGGCGCTCGACTTCCTCGATGTGCGTCCAGGCCTTGGCGGCAAGGTCGGCGGTCAAGCGCTCGACATAGTGGCTGCCCCCCCAGATGTCGACGACGCGCGTAGTCCCGCTCTCCTGCTGCAGGAACAGTTGTGTGTTGCGAGCAATGCGCGCGGAGAAGTCAGTCGGCAGTGCGATCGCTTCATCAAGCGCGTTTGTGTGCAGCGATTGGGTGTGGCCTTGGGTTGCCGCCATTGCCTCGATGCAGGTGCGGGGCACGTTGTTGAATACATCCTGCGCAGCCAAACTCCATCCGGAGGTCTGGCAGTGCGTGCGGAGCGATAAAGAGCGGTCATCCTTGGGCGCGAATTCCTTCTTGATGAGCTTCGCCCAGATCATGCGGGCGGCGCGCATCTTGGCTACTTCCATAAAGAAGTTCATGCCGATCGCCCAGAAGAACGACAGACGGGGTGCAAACTTATCGATGTCGAGTCCGGCGGCGACGCCCGCGCGCGCATATTCGATGCCGTCGGCCAGCGTATAGGCAAGTTCGAGGTCCGCCGTCGCCCCGGCTTCCTGCATGTGATAGCCGGAAATCGAGATAGAATTGAACTTCGGCATGTTGGTCGAGGTGTAGGTGAAGATATCGGAGATGATCCGCATCGAAGGGCCGGGCGGATAGATATAAGTGTTCCGCACCATGAACTCTTTAAGGATGTCGTTCTGGATGGTGCCCGACAGTTTCGATGCGGGTACGCCCTGCTCCTCGCTCGCAACAATGAATAGTGCGAGAATTGGGAGCACGGCGCCGTTCATAGTCATTGAAACGGACATTTGCGACAGATCGATGCCATCGAACAGCGTTCGCATGTCGAAAATGCTATCGATCGCAACGCCAGCCATGCCGACATCACCCCGCACACGCGGATGATCGCTGTCATAGCCGCGGTGGGTGGCCAGATCGAACGCAACGGACAGTCCTTTTTGTCCGGCGGCGATGTTGCGCCGGTAGAACGCGTTGCTGTCCTCCGCCGTTGAGAAGCCTGCGTATTGCCGAACGGTCCATGGTTGGGTGACGTACATCGCAGGATATGGTCCGCGCAGGAACGGCGCTATACCGGGCCAGGTGTCAAGAAAATCAAGGCTGTCTGTATCGGCTGCGGTGTAGGCCGTCTTAACCTCGATCCCCTCGGGCGTTAACCATGGCTCCGCCATTGCCATCGGCTGCGGCGTGACCGCCTCGGCGTACGGGATAGTGGTGAAGTCTGGAATTTGGGACATAGGTCGGGTCCGGCGAGATGGCAATTATGATTCAACCACAAATCGCCTGTCGGGGCAATTTCAACCAAGGCGTGGGAGCCCCGCGCAAGGCATATCCATCGAAAGCAGGTGCGCGTGCTGCCTGCAAGACCGTCAATAACGCGAGTTCTGCGAACATCGCGGTTCAGATGGTTCGACCATTAGTTGGGATGGCGCCGAAGCAACAATCCAATCTCGACCTTCCCATTTACTCCGCAGCCTTCTTGGAAGCGACCGCTGCCGACAGCGTTTTACAGTAGCTAGTGAAAAAGACCGAATAGTTATTCGGCCAAACATCACCGCGACAGTGTTAGGTTAGGTGACGTCATGTCATCCGTACTGGTGAGGAACTGTCGCCACAGGATGTTATAGGAATCGATGGCTCGTGTTGCTCCGTCGGCGTCAACGATCGCGCGGTGTTCATTGCGCCATCGGAAGATGCCGCCTGACATATTGTGGATGGCGGTGACGCCGTTGTCCTTCAGTGCTTGTCCGATGCGAACCACAAGGCGCGAACTACGCAACCCTATGGAACAGTAGACAATCACTGTCTTGCCCTGGAGGTCGCCGTTATTTTCCGTAACGCTGCGGGCGCTGCGCGTGTCCGGATCGACCCGAACCGCCCCTTGAATGCGACTGACGGCAAACTCTGCTTGGGTACGAGCATCGAGGATCAATATGTGATCGGATCGCTGTCCAATCAATTGTGACACGACTTCCGGTTCAATATGGCTGACGTCGGAGAACACGTGCCGCATCTGTTTTTCGAGCAGGGATAGCGCTATCGATGTTTCGACACCGGTGCTTTGCAGTGGTTCAGCCGAAGATCTGCTTACGAAAGACGCAGTGACAACCGTTCCGTATACAATCATGATCATCCACGTCGACAACGGCAAAAGCTTTGCTGCTCGCTCCATGACCATGACGCGCCCCGAAGACAGAATTTGGCTGCTAATCCTGCCATAACTCACAGTGTTGAAAGAATGTCGTTAGACGATCTCGACGTGAAATTTCGGAATACCCCAGAATTCATAGCCTCCAGAGTTGAATGCGATGCTGGTGTCAGGTTGCGACTGATCACGCTGATCCGTTGTCCGCGTTTCAATGGTGTGTCGACCGACGGATGCGTTCCAATCAAATTGGAACCGGATCCACGTATAGCGACCCAGGTTAGGCGGTAGAATTCGTGCTCGTCGCCAGGCTCCTCCAGCGATTCTGTACTCAACCTGTTTCACTCCGTATTGTGGTGCCCAGGCGTAGCCCTGCATTGTGCGTCGTCCGGCATTGAACACCGGCCGCTCACCTAGTTTCAGCGGGTAATTGTGAGGCAATGCGTGGGCCTCGTTTACAACCATTGGAACTGTAAGCAGTGACTTCGGTTGAACCCAGGTCACCATTGGACCTTTGATTCGGTCCGCGGAGGAAAACCGGAATTCGTCGCCCCTGCTTGGGATTGGTGTCGGATAGGTAGGGCCGTCGAATACATGGTCGAACGAATTGAGAGGGACCCAGAAGTTATGATCGGCAATTTTGATCTCAGTCAGCCACTTGGTCGATGCCGCACCCGTCCAACCGGGCACCACCATACGAACCGGCCCCCCATGGTCGGCTGGGAGGTCGCTACCATTCATCTTGAAGGCAAGCCCGATA
Organism: Hyphomicrobiaceae bacterium; assembly: GCA_031401535.1. GTDB lineage: Bacteria > Pseudomonadota > Alphaproteobacteria > Rhizobiales > Hyphomicrobiaceae > JAKFWF01. The sequence continues at coordinate 5,357 of JANNRP010000004.1, forward strand.
TCGCCTCCTCGCTGGATCAATTCGGACACAGGTAGCGGACGACCGGTATCGGACTCGCTGCCAGCCGCTTTGCTGTCGACGCCTGACCAGATCAGTGCCCATTTCGCAGTCTTTTTTAAGCCAACGCGACCGAGGATTTCTGTCATCGGGACATATTGCCATTCGGCCTGACCAACGGCGCCGAGGCCCCACCCGTTGCCTTTGACCTGAGTTTCGCCCTTGGTCATGCCCTGCTGTTCCCAGAACATCGAACGGCCGTTTCCAGCACATTCCATGGTGCATACGATGCTGCGGGAGGGCATCTTGAGGAGTTCGTCGTACGTGATTGTCAGTGGTCGTTCGACACCGTTGCCGTGAATCTTGAGTGTCCAGAAACGAGGGTCGACCCTTTTGTCGGATTCGGGCCTCGGAGTTTCGTACGAGTTGCGGATAAAAAACTGTTCAACCGGGGTGATGAAGGTATTGAACTTCCACCATTGGGCCCCTTGGCTCTTGAAGCTGAGATCTGACAGGTGGGTGAGATCTTTGACCAACTCATCCCGGTAGCGGCCCGCGCCGACAGGACCCTCTCGCGTAATGGCTGCAATGCCCGCGCGGAACGACCCTCGCGGCGCCTCGGCGAGGGCTGGCGATATGCCGCCAAGTCCAGCAAGCCCCGTTGCGGTCAGTGAAGATATGAAACTGCGTCGATCCAAATGTAGGATGCAAGGGCGTAAATAATGGAAATGGCGCCATGCACTGGCCCCAATTTTGCCGCTTTTTGTCACTGACTCGCCCCAAACCGCAAACTCTACAATAATTTATAATCGTAGTTACCGAGCGTGTTTTTGCAACAGGTTTGTGAGCTTTTCTTCAGGTAATGTGTTAACTGGCGTAGTCGGCGATGCTGCATTGTTGCCACACTTTAGACGCAGTGCGTTCAGGCGGGACCGGCGCGATTTTAACGTACCACCGCTGTGATGATTGATCAGGCCGAGACGTCGCCACATCAACGCTTACGAACTCCCGATGAATACTCCAGTTAGCAGTACGAGGATGCCACCAAGCACGACCTGTATTAGCGCCGACGTGAACGGAGTTTCCATGTACTTCCATCGGATCCAAGCGATGGCGGCAAGTTCAACGGCAACGACAACACCGGCAATCGCAGTCGCGGTCCAAAAATCTTTGATCAGATAAGGCAAGGTATGGCCGAGCCCGCCGAGTGTGGTCATTACGCCGCAGACGACACCCCGTACCCAGGGATGGCCGCGCCCGGTAATCTCACCATCGTCGGACAATGCTTCGGTTAACCCCATGCTTATGCCGGCTCCGATCGAAGCAGCCATTCCGACCAGAAACGCATCCCACGAATTGTGGGTTGCGAAAGCTGCGGCGAAGATGGGCGCGAGTGTCGATACCGATCCGTCGATCAATCCGGCGAGGCCTGGCTGTACGATCTGCAGCACGAACAAGCGGTTTTTGGTCGCCTCCTCCTCGGCCTTGACGTCGGAGGTGAGCATTGTCTCGCCGAGTTTAGCGGCGAGGCTCTCGTGCTTTTTTTCAATCTCGGCTAAGTCACCGAGTAGTTTGCGGACGTCGGTGTCGCGCGCACGTTCGGCCGCCGCGGCGTAAAAGCGGGCAGCCTCATATTCCATGATCTCGGCCTGCTTGCGCGCCGCATCGAGCCGCAGTCCATCAGCAAGCCATATCGGCCGCCGTTTTAGGAAGCCGCGCACATCTGCTCGCGTGATATAAGGCAGTTCCTTGCCGAACTTGCGCTCGAACAATGCCAATAACATGTGCCGGTGGTTCTGTTCTTCGATCGCCATTTGTTCGAAGACCGAAGCGGAGGCGGGAAATAATCCACGCAGCTTGGCCGCAAAGTTGAGGTAGATGCGTGCGTCTTCTTCTTCGTTTGCAATTGCAAGGGCCAGCACCTCGCTCTCGCCCAGATCAGCAACACGTTTCATGGATGGTCCCACCTAATTCAATGTTTAGAACAGTTCTAATGATGGTAGTGCAGCGAAGCAAGTAAGCACTGACTGACACATGGCGGCACTGCACCGCGGGTAGGCTAACCAAAATCGCAACTTGCAACTTAGCCTTTGCAAATGCTTGATGCCGCCCTGCCCGACCGTTTTTGAGCATTCAGGAGCACGCCGACCCCAATGAAGTTGGTAAATCCGGATACCATTGTCCAACCAGCATCGCAGTATTCGCAAGGCGTGCTGGTCGGCCCAGTGAGGAAGCGCCTCATCATATCAGGGCAAGTTGGCCTCAGGCCGGACGGCACGCTGGAAAAGACCACGCGTGCGCAGATGGAGCGGACCTGGACCAATTTGTTCGCCGTGCTGGAGGCTGCACACTTCAAAAAAAAGCATCTCGTAAAGATGACGATTTATGTCACCGAACCGGGACAAACCGCACTGTTTCGGGAGATCCGCGACCGTATGATGGAGGGTCATTTGTGCGCGGCAACCTACGTACAGGTTGCGGGACTGGCCACTCCGGAGTTCAGGTTCGAAATCGAAGCAGAAGCTGTGAAGGAGTAACGGGATGTTAGCACTTCGACCGAATTGCGAATGCTGTGATAAGGACTTGGCCGTCGATGCTATTGATGCACTGATCTGCTCATTCGAGTGCACATTCTGCATGGAATGCGCCGCGCACCGCTTGCCGGGTGGAACGTGTCCGAACTGTGGTGGCGAATTGGTGAAGCGGCCCGTGCGCCCTGCCGCAAAGCTTGCTAAGTTTCCGGGCTCGACAATGCGCGTGTTGAAACCTCACGTGGGATGCCAGTCCGGCTGAAGCATCAAAGAGTGTACCATGCCCATCGTAGGTTCTGCTGTTTCCCCCTATTTGTCGCGCAATCGGCTCAATCGGAAGCCTGCGGTCTGCTCCAAAAGCGGCATCGTGGTGTCGCAGAACAGGGCCGCATCCGAAGTTGGTGCTCGCGTGTTGAAGGCGGGCGGGCACGCCGCTGATGCGGCGATTGCGACTGCCTTTGCATTGGGTGTCGTCGAACCTTGGATGTGCGGTATAGGCGGTGTCGGTGCGTGTCTTGTGCACGATGCCAAAACCGGCAAGATCACGGCGTTTGATTTCGGCGGGCGTTCTCCAAAGGGTCTTAAAGTCGAAGACTTTCGCTTGAAATCGGCAGGTGCCGATGGTGACCTGTTTGGATGGCCTTTGGTCGAAGGCAATATCAATACCGTGGGTGCGAAGGCTGTTGTTGCACCGACACAGCCGGCAGGCTTAGATTTGTTGCATAAGGCGTTCGGGCGCAAAGCATGGGGCGATCTCGTGCAGCCCGCTATAGGTCTTGCGGCCGATGGGCTCGCCGTAGACTGGCACACGACTCTGCTGATTGCGACGGCGTTCGCGGATTTGGCGCGCGACCCGGGTGCGCGGCAGCGATTTTTGCCAGGAGGCTCGCCACCGGTACCATCGGCCGCTACCGATCCGAATTCGGTTACGCAATTGAAGATGCCAGAGCTCGCAGCTACGCTCAGCAAGCTGGCCGACCAGGGGGGGCGCGCGCTCTACAAGGGGCCGCTAGCCAAGGCGATCGCTGGAGATATTGCGGAACTGGGCGGGTATCTGACCGAAACGGATCTCGCGGGTGTTGCCCCGCGAACCGTGACGCCGCTTGAGATTGGTTATCGTGATCGCACCATCCACGTTCTACCAGAGCTTAACGGCGGGCCGACTCTGGCGATGGCATTTGCCGATCTCCAGAGGCGTCGACCGATTCCCACCGAGACCGCTGATGCCACCGCGTTTCATGCTTATGCCTCGGCGCTGCGTCATGCCTGGCAATGGCGATTCAAACATATGGGGGATGCAGGCGAGCGTACCGCGCCGACGTCGACGACGCACCTTTCGGTCATCGATCGCGATGGCAACATCGTCACGCTGACGCAAACTCTTTTGTCACTGTTCGGCTCCCGCACCGTTCTGCCACAGACTGGCATCTTAATGAATAACGGAATCAACTGGTTCAACCCTCAAGCGGGCGGCCCCAACGCCATTGCACCCGACAAGCGTGTGCTGGCGAACTATGCACCAGCGATCATGACGGGCGGTGATTGGGCGATCGGTATCGGTGGCTGCGGCGGCCGCAAGATCATTCCTGCAGTGTTTCAGTTGTTGTGTCTGTGTGCTGATTTTGGCTACGATCTCGATACAGCGTTTCATGCCCCGCGCATCGATGTATCCGGCATCGGGCGAATCGCAGTGGACCATCATCTGGAACCGTCGACGATCGAAGCGTTGGCTCGCGATTTTGACGTCGTGCTCGCAGAACCAATCGTCTATTCAAACCCATTTACGATCGCGAGTGCGGTTGCGCGCTCAGGTGCAATGAATCATGGTGCGACTGAGCCTGCCAATCCGTGGTCGGAAGCGGTAGCGGAGGATGATGTCTAGGCTTGGCGCGTGCCGAGCCAAAGCCCGGCGCCGACGATGGCGTAGCCTGCCATGAAATGTGGCGTAATTGCTTCGCTTAACAACGCAGCTCCCAGAACTCCGGCGGTCAGTGGGCTTAGGCTCAGGAACATCGTAACGCGGGTTGGTGACGTACGGCTCAACGCCCACAACCACAGGAAATAGCCGATCCCACTTGAGACACCGATGAAGGCAATCGCTGCCCATCCCAATCGCGAAATTAGCGGCCCTGCTGCGAAGAATCCTTCCATGGACGCGGGAACAGCCAGGGCCGCGATCGATGCCAGCATGTCAAACGTGCTAACGCCGAGTGCAGGATAGCGCTGCAGATAGGGTCGATACAGCACGGCGCACGTCGCCCCTGCCACCGCCGCCCCCAGCACTGCTGCTTCACCTGCCCAAGCATGCTGGGTCTCAGCTGTAGTACCTAGCTCCTCGCTGAGTGCGATCCCAATTCCGGCAATGGTCGCCAGGACGCCACACGTTTTCCGCACGGTAAACGCCTCACGCCCGAGCATCGCTGCAAACAGCATCGTCAGTAGCGGAAAGGTCGCGAGGATCAGTGCCGCACGGCCAGCGGGGATCGTCTGTAGCCCAAAGTTCAAAAGCGCTATCAGCACACCGAACTGGACGATGCCAAGTATCGCGATCGGGGCCAGATCACAACGCGCGAACCGCACGCGGGGTGCTAATAAAACGACTGGCAGGAGGCAGGAAACACCGATGATATAGCGCATCATGGCCAGCGCGGCTGGTGTCGTCTCCGCGATCACATAGCGTGAAGCGACGGTCGCCGCGCCAACCTGGATGCCGACATGGCCGCAGCAATGAGCGGCAAGAAGGGGGTCACAGATCGCGTTCCCAGGTTTCGCCAACGAGGTTTTGACCGAAGCTGCGATGCGGCTCGGACGCGGTCAACTCAAAGCCCAACCGCTCGTACAACGCGCGTGCAGGGACGAGCACGTCGTTGGTCCACAGTGTCATGCGGGCGTATCGGGAAGTGCGGGCAAACTGCAAGCAGTCCTCGACCATTCTTCGACCGATGCCCAGTCCGCGCGCCTGGGGTTCCACAAATACAAGTCGGAGTTTAGCCGTTGCTGCATCCTTGGCGACGACGAACGCAGAGCCGAGGATTTGACCGTCGCGTTCGGCAATGCAGCAGTAATCGCGGGCAGGGTTGAAAGAGTCGATGAAGTCAGCAGCAACCTTGGCCACCAATGCTTCGAAGGTCTGATCCCAGCCATATTCCTGCGTGTAGAGGATGCCGTGGCGATGCACGACCCAGCCCATGTCGCCTGGTCGATGCGGTCGCAGCACCACATCGCGTCCCGGCGCATCGCCATGTTCGGTGGACAGAAGCCGCTCGATCGCAGTCATGGCATTTACCAGCACGGCCCTGTCGGCACTGTCCAACGGGTGCAGCAACATTGCCACTTCACGCTTTGATGCCGCATCGATGTCGGCGAACAGTCGTTGCCCGTCTGCTGTTAGCTTCAGCAAGGTCTGCCGCGCATCGCTGGCACTGGCAGTCCTCGTAATCACATGACGCGCCTCAAGCGATTTAAGTGTGCGGCTCAGATATCCTGCGTCGAGGTCGAGGTCATCGCGCAGATTGGTGGCAGTGGTTTGTGCACGTGTTGCGATTTCGTAGACGATGCGACCCTCTGTCAGCGAGAGCGCGCTGCCAAGCAAGCCCTCGTGCAGCACTCCGATGCGCCGGGTGAAGAAGCGTGAAAACCGGCGAATGGCGTCAATGTGCGTCGGCAGCGGCGCAGTCATGGTCGTCCCCCGATCAACAGCATAGGGGGCTATATCGTGAATTTAGTTGCCAAAGTCAAGTATTTATTGTATCGGTCAGGATCGATAGAGCCATAATTGCGAACCGGCGCATGTTGGCCTGGCGATCGGTATCACCGGTTTCGAGCGTGAATTGATGGACTCGCGGACCGGAGATCGCGATGCAGCAGTGACCGGCGGCATCGCCGTAGCGGTTCCCAGCTGGTCCCGTTGCGCCGGTTTCGGCGAGCCCCCAGGTTGCGCCGTGCTTCTCACGTACGGTTTTTGCCAACAGTGCGGCATAAGGCTCCGACGCCGACCGCATGCCACGCATGGCGTCGTCATCAATGCCCAGCAGGGCGAGGCGCGCATGCTTCGTGTAGATGATAGCACCACCCAGAAAATAGGCAGACGCTCCCGGCACTGCGAGCAGGGCCGCCGACAGCATACCGCCGGTTGAGGACTCGGAAACGGCGATGGTATCGCGTCGCGCTTTCAGCAGCGCTGCTGCACGCTCGGCCTGGGCTATCAAGGTGTCCAACTCGGTGCCCTCCTCAAACAACGACTTGCCGACAGTGGGTCTCACGCAATCCCAGGGTACAGAAAAATGCAACCAGAGTTCCCGCAACAATCGCTGTGAGCGCGAACCGGTAGGCGTCTGCATCGTAGATGCGCGCTCCCCCAGTTATTTGTCCCGTCCATGCTAGGTCAAGCAGCCAACCGGTCAACGGCTGATAGAGTGCGCCAGCGCCGGTCACTAGGCAATTCACAAAGCCAATGGTTGTACCACTCAAGGCGGCCGGGTTGTGTTCGCGGGCGGCCGCAAATGCAATGATCTGGGCCGAGCCGCCTAATCCACACAGGAAGCACAGCATTGTGACGGCAGCAATCGGTAGCCCAGGGACGTAGACGATGGCAGCGATGCTCGCCATGCACAGCACGATGCCGACGATAAACGGCGTGCGCCGTCGTCCGATGCGGTCCGACAGCCAACCGAAAAGAGGTGCACCGACGCCCCAGCCGATGAACATCGTCGACGTGATGGCTGCTGCTGTCGTGCGGTCGAGGCCCTGGGTGGCGACCAGATATGGTACGCCCCATAGCCCTGCAAAGCCCAACAGCGGTGCGCTTGCACCAAGCCCGGCAATGGCTATGAGCCAGGATTGTCGGTTATTGGCGACGGTGGCGAGCCCCGCAAGAACGGCGCCGATGCCGCCTGATCCGCGCCGCCGGTCACGTACGGTCAACCACGCTGCGATCGCAATCATGAGCCCGCCGCCAGCCAGCAGGAGCATTGTGCTGCGCCAACCCGTTGCCTCGACGGCTAGTCGAAGTGGAGCTTGGCCAAACACGCCGCCCGCCATGCCCATCATCATCGCGAGGCCGCTGAGGAGAGCAAACCGGTGCGCCGGAAACCACTGACCAGCCACGGCCATCGATCCAGCCAAACTGAATGCCGCTGCCGCACCGATCATGAAGCGGCCAGCCGCAACACCCCAGAAGGCTGTACTCGTTGCAAACAGGATGCACCCGAGCCCGCAGATGAGGCCAGCGGCCGTCATCAACCGACGCGGCCCGAACCGGTCGAGCATCAACCCCACGGGGATTTGCATGCCGGCGTAGCCATAGAAATAGAACGCTGACAGATTGCCCAGTACCGCTCCGCCGACGGCGAAGTCGCGCATCAGTTCTTCGATCATTACGCTTGGCGCAACGCGCAGCACCCAGGCGTAAAAGAAGAAAAGCGCGCCGGTTGCCCATGCCAACAGTGGCAGCATCGAAGAGGGCGGCGTGCGCACAGCGTCGGATTGAGCCACGCGTCAATGCCTCGCCGAAGGCGGCCACGTCTCAGTGTCGTGATCGGGATGCTGGCGCGAGGCGAGCTTGGACACACGCTCAGGCGCCACCCAATCGCTGGTTTTCTCAGTCGGCAAAGTCGCCAAAGTTTCGAAGCCGGGAATGCAGCTTTCGATGCCGTACCGTTTTGCCACCGGAACCAGTTCTGGATGATCGAGTGAGCCGAGCGCGACGGACACGCGGTCCTTGTCGAGGGAGCGGAACGTCAACGGAGTGCCGCAGTCGCCACAAAAATCCCGAGCTATGACCGCCGAACTGTTGAAATGTTTGGGTGCTCCGCGTGTCCAGGCAAACTCTGCCCACTTTACGCCACCAAAGGCGCCAAACAGGTTGCCGCTGGCCTTTTGGCACATGCGGCAATGGCAGATCGAGGCGTTGTTTGGTTGGGCAAAGAGTGCATAACGCACCGCACCGCATTGGCAACCGCCGGTTAAGTGGGGCGTACGCGCTTGCGCGTTATCGTTGGTCATGCTTCGGCCTCGTCGGCGCGCTCAAAGTTGAGCAGCTCAAAATTCCGTTAAATCTAACCACACTCAATCGGCGTGATCCATCCAGCCATGAGCAATCCAGACCAGCGGTCCGTACGCGCCCCGCAGACGTCGGCGGCTACGCGTTGGGCGCTGTTATCGCGTGGCATTGCACTGGATCAACGTATCGGGGCATGGGCATCGCGGCGCCATGACACGCATTTCGCGTACGAGTTCGTCCGGTTCGGTGTGAAGCAGGCGTGGGCGTGCCTGTTCGGTGCGTTGATGCTGGTGCTGCTGATCGGGACGCATCTGTTTTATCCAAAAGCGGCGACGCTCGCCCGCTATGATTTTCTGACGCTGGCAGCCATTGCCATTCAGATTACGATGCTCGCAACGAAACTTGAGACCTGGGAGGAGGCCAAGGTCGTCTTGGTATTCCACGGCATCGGGACGGTCATGGAAATATTCAAAACCTCAATTGGTTCATGGAGTTATCCGGAGGTTGCGCTGCTACGGATCGGTGGTGTGCCGCTGTTCACCGGCTTCATGTATGCCGCGATCGGCTCCTATATCGCACGGTGCTGGCGCCTGTTCGACTTCCAGTTCACCCATCATCCGCCGTTATGGGCGCTAGGGCTGCTGGCCGTGGGCATCTATATCAATTTTTTCGCGCACCATTTTGTACCTGACATGCGACTACTGTTGTTTATACTGACGGGCGTTATGTTTGCCCGTTGTTGGGTGCATTTCAAGGTTTGGCAGACGCATCGGCGAATGCCCCTGCTGCTTGGATTTGGGCTCGTTGCGCTGTTTATCTGGATTGCTGAAAACATAGGCACCTTCACTGCTGCCTGGGTCTACCCCAGCCAGAAAGCCGCTTGGCACATGGTGTCATTCGGCAAATTCGGTGCGTGGTTTCTTCTGATGATCATTAGCTACGCGCTCGTGGCGGTGGTGCACGGTATCCAGACGGTGCAGGCGTTATCGAGTGATGCCAAGCCTATGGTGCAAGCCCTGTAGAAATGCCAGGACATCCTGTCCGGCGAACACGAAGGTGTCGATACCAGCCGTCTTGAGAGCATCTTCGATTTTGCCTGGATGGCCAGCAAGCAGAACTCGCTCAGCCCCTGCGCTTTTCAGTGCCATTGTAGTGGCTTCGGCCAGTTGAGCGTTTGTTTCATCGGTGCCACAGATGCAAGCTACCCGTGCACCTGACGCTGCAAACGCTGCACCGGCATCGCCCGATGCCGTGAATCCGTCCGAATTGACCGCGTCGATGCCACCGGTCGCCAGCAAATTGCGGATCCAGGTTGCCCGCGCGCCGTGTTCGGCGACGGGGCCTAGATTGGCGAGGAATACCTTGGCGCGTGCACCGGTCGTCTTGGAGTGGGCATCAGCTGCGTCGCGCAAGGTTTCGAACGGCTCAGTCAACCGTGCCGACGGTAGCGGTTCGTATTGTGGCGCAGGCAACGGACGCCGCCGCTTGCTTTTGACCGGCACCAAAGAAGGCTCGCCCAGGTTTGGGAACTCAGATGTTCCCGTCAGCGGCGTCTTTCGTGTGGCGATCGCCAGCATCCGAGCAGATCGTGCTGCTGCAATTAACGTTTGCAGTTTGCCGACATTTAGACATTCGACGATGCCACCGGTGCGCTCGATGTCTTGGAACTGCGACCAGGCGGCGGAGCATAGCTCATGAGTTAGCACTTCGACGGCGCCGGATCCTGCTGCTGGGTCTGCAACACGCCATAGATTGGCCTCTTCCAGCAACACCAGTTGCGTGTTGCGGGCGATGCGGCGCGCGAGCGCATCCGGCACCGCGAACGCGAGTGTATGCGGGAGTACGCTGATGCTGTCGGCGCCACCGATACCGGCAGTGAAGGCAGCAAGAGTCGATCTCAGCACCCAGGCTGCGGGCAATCGCGCGCAGGTTCTCGCGCACCGGCGCATCGAGGTCAACCAGGTGCTTCGACATCGGCCCCACGACCAGTTTCTCCATGTAGAGGTCGGGGGCGTGCAGCAACCCGCCCTTCTCGGAGGCCGCCAGCACGGCAATGGCGTTGGCCGCGCCGGTCGCACACAGGTTGGTGCCCTCGAGCGGATCGACGGCAATGTCGACCTCGTCGAAGACCCGGCCGCCATTCGTCTTCTTTTGCGCGAGGCCGACTTTCTCGCCGATGTAGAGCATCGGCGCCTCGTCTCGCTCACCTTCGCCAATCACAATGGTGCCGTCGATCGGCACCGTGTCCATTTCATGGCGCATGGCCTCGACCGCGACCTGATCGGACCCGTGGCGATCGCCTTGGCCCATGGTGTGCGCGCAGGCGATGGCGGCCTGCTCGGTGACGCGGAGGAATTCGAGGGAGAGGTCTGATTCCATGATTTGGTGATTTAGTGATCTGGTGGTTTGGTGATTTGGGTTCGGGATTTAGGGAACTGGGATTTAGGGAGTTCCTGCCGCTTGTGGCAAACAGCAAATCGTATCAAATTTGCGAGGCGAGGCGCACGGTGATGGCCGCGCCCCGGGCAAGCGACAGTTGCGCCGCGGCGTCGCCGGCATTCACGGCGATTTCCAGGTGATCGGTGCTCCCGAACAGGGCACACAACTCGCCGGCCGGCGCCTCGGCATAGGTGGCCACCACCCGGGCCACGTCGTGGCCGCCCGCCCGCACGGTAATCGGGCCGCCTGCCGCCAACTGCTCGAACGTGCGGCGGTCGATGTTGGAGATCAGGTTACCGAAGCGATCCACCCGAACCACCTCGCCGCGAACCTCGCGGGCGTCGGCGACG
>JANNRP010000005.1:0-1941 GCA_031401535.1 Hyphomicrobiaceae bacterium
GGTTGAGTGGCGAGGCGCCGGTAGCCTGAGCACGTGCAGACGGGATAATTTCAATCGGCTTAGACAAACCAAATGCCGCACTGGCGGCCGTTGCAGACAGGACGAAGTTGCGGCGGTTGAAGTTGAGCATTTTGACCTCCCAGTACGGTTTGATCTTGCCCTGTGGGCAGGACTGTCTCTATTGAACGCAGAATATCTATTTGAAGATCATGTTTGCGAAAAGACACGAGTAACTGATTGCTGATCGTGCGGGCCAATTCGAAGCGCTCTCGACGGCCCTCAACTTTACCCCAAACACAGATCGCCGGTTGCGCGCTGCCCCGGTCCCTCTGTAGGGTTTGACGAACGCTCGGGTGGCTCTGCGAACAGGCGGAGCGAATTCGGACACCACGAGCGAATTGGTCCGGGAGTATGGCTCGCATGAGTTCGGTCGACAACACGCGCGTTTCTGCGACAGCTCCGGCTGTGGCTCCCGTTATCACCGAAGAGCAGCTCAAGGCTGCCGAGCGCTTCATCGAGGAAGACGAAGGCGCGACCAACCGCGTCGGTGGCTGGGTCGGCGCCGCCGTCGCTTGGCTGGCCGTGATCGTGACGCTATTCCATCTTTATGCAGCGCTCGCTGGTTCGTGGCCGCTGTCGGCGGCACCGATCGTGCCGACGTATTTGCTACGACCGCTGCATGTCGGAATGGTTTTGGTGCTCGTGTTCCTGTTGTTTCCGTTGATCCCACGTTGGCGCGACAATGTTACGATTCTTGATTGGGTGTTGGGCTTCGCGAGTGCAGCCGTCATCGGCTACGTCATTATGCAAGGCGACGAGTTTGGCGATCGCAGCACGGCGCCCGAGCATATGGATGTTATCGTTGGTGTGATCTTCATCGGGCTGGTGCTGGAAGCAACGCGGCGGACGACGGGTTTGATAATGCCCGGTGTCGCGCTGGTATTCGTAGCTTACGCCATGCTGGGCAGTCACTTGCCAGCGCCTTGGACGCATCGCGGCTATACGCTCGATCGGTTGGTCGGTCACCTCTATATGACGTTTGAAGGGATATTCGGCACGGCTGTGGATGTTTCCTCCAGTCTGATAATCCTGTTCACAATCTTTGGTGCCATTCTGCAGCAATCGGGCGCTGGCACGTTCTTCATCAATTTTTCTTTTGCTGCGATGGGCGGCAAACGCAGCTCTGCCGGCCGTGCCGTGGTCATGTCGTCATTCCTGATGGGCGGGCCGTCTGGTTCTGGTGTGGCGACTACAGTGACGATTGGCACGGTCGCCTACCCCCTGCTGGCAAAAGCTGGATACGAGAAGAACGCGGCAGGCGGTTTGCTCGCAGCGGGCGGGCTCGGGGCTATCATATCGCCGCCGGTATTGGGTGCGGCTGCTTTTCTAATCGCTGAGTATCTCAAGATCGATTATCTCGCAGTGATCACCATGGCGACGATTCCGACGGTGCTCTACTACTTCGGCATCTGGATCATGGTGGAACTCGACTCTGCCAAGTATGGCGGCGGGTCGGAGCAATTGGTGCCGGTCGGCGGGTTGTGGGACCTCACCAAAAAATACTGGTTCCACTTCGGCTCGCTGATCTCGATCATCGTATTCATGCTGCTGGGATTCTCGCCGACGCTTTCAGTGGTCTGGGCGACGGTGCTCGCCGCGGCAACGAGCTTTATGAGCCGCGATACGGCCCTGGTGCCGGCCAAAATGAAAAAGGCACTGGCCGATGGTACTACCGGCGTGCTGTCGATTGCACCGACTTGTGCTGCAGCCGGGATAATTGTCGGGGTGGCGACGCTGACCGGACTGGCTGGGCGGTTCGCCGATATCGTGGTGACGGCGGCGGGTGGCAGCCTGCTGTTGACGGCGCTATATACGGCGGCAATCGTCTGGGTTGTCGGTCTCGCTGTGCCCGTCACCGCGTCGTACATCCTCAGCATCGTT
>JANNRP010000006.1:0-4619 GCA_031401535.1 Hyphomicrobiaceae bacterium
GCCGATCAAATGCCAATAACACTTCGCTGAAAGCGACGCGTCGACGCGCCCATTGTCTGGCGCCGACAGGCTCTCTATGGGAGAGCGATCATTGCTTTCGCCAGATCAAACGAGCCCGCCGCCTTGCCCACCCCCTTCTCCTTTACCCTTACCGCCACGAGTGGTAACGCGCGCCTCGGCACGATTGCAACACCGCGCGGGCAAATTCGCACACCCGCATTCATGCCGGTCGGCACAGTCGGCACCGTGAAGGCGCTGTACCCCGATCAGGTGAAGGCGACTGGTGCCGACATCCTACTGGGAAACACCTATCACTTGATGCTGCGCCCGGGCGCGGAGCGCGTCGCGCGCCTCGGCGGACTGCATGCGTTCATGCGGTGGGACCGGCCGATCCTGACCGATAGCGGGGGCTTCCAAGTGATGAGCCTCAAGAGTTTGCGCAAATTGACCGAGCAGGGCGTCACATTCCAATCTCACATCGACGGCTCGCGCCACGAGATGAGCCCCGAGCGTTCGATTGAGATTCAGTGCCTGCTCGGCGCCGACATCCAGATGCAGCTCGACGAGTGCATCGAACTGCCAGCAACGCCAGAGCGTGCGACGTCCGCAATGGAATTGAGCCTGCGTTGGGCAGAGCGCTCGAAGCGAGCATTCGAACTCTATGGCAAACCCGGTCAAGCCCTGTTCGGCATCATCCAGGGTGGCACCGATATCGATCTGCGCCGCCGTTCCGCAACCGAGCTCGTTGGACTCAATCTGCCGGGTTATGCTGTCGGTGGGCTGGCTGTTGGAGAAGGCCAAGAGGCGATGCTCGCCACGCTCGATGGCACCTTGCCGCATCTGCCGACAGATAAGCCGCGCTACCTGATGGGCGTCGGGACGCCGGTCGATATCATCGAAGCGGTGGCGCGAGGTATCGACATGTTCGATTGTGTGATGCCGACTCGCTCTGGGCGGCACGGGCAAGCGTTCACCTGGGGCGGCAAAGTCAACCTCAAGAATGCGCGCCATGCCGAAGATATCCGGCCACTCGACGCCAACAGTTCATGCCCCGCTGCCCGCGATTATTCCCGCGCCTACCTGCATCACCTGATGAAGGCCGGCGAATACCTGGGGCCTATGCTGTTATCGTGGGCTAACACTGCGTTCTATCAGGATCTCATGGCGGCTGTTCGATTGGCCATCGCAGAGGATCGCTATGCCGATTTTATAACAGAGCACAAGCAGCGGCTGATCGGCAACGAGCCCGCATGACTCAATCCGGGAAGTCGGCGCCTTTACCGTCGTTTATTGCGCTTGCCCTTGCGAGCGCTCTGCGGACGTGAGGTAAGCGTAGGCTTGGACGTGGGCGCGGACACAGCCGCCGACTCAGCCACAGTTTTAGCAGGCAGCACGATCTCATTGGCCGGGGCCGCGGTCGTCGTGGACGCCACAGGACCAGCAGCTACCGCCGACTGCACTTCGATGAACAGGTAGCGCACCTCGGGGTGCTGAACCTTAATGGCCTTTTCAAGCCGCGCGTTGGCCGCTTCCACGTCGGAGGCGAGCGCACCGTCCTGCATGTCGACGCTAGCCGCCACGATCACGTCGTTCGGCCCCAACTGCATGGTGCGGATGTGATTGATCGCACGCACTTGACCGCCATCACGGTTTTCGCTGTTGATCAATCGGCTGATACTAGTCTGCGTCTCAACAGATGCGGCTGCACCAATCAGCAAGCTCTTGATCTCGATGGCGAGGAATGCCGCTACGGCGGCCAACACCAGACCGATCAGAATTGAGGCAGCCCCATCCGCCCAAGGCAAATCAAGCATGTCAGCTGCGGCGATACCGCTCAGCGCCACTACAAGGCCTACAAGGGCGGCAAGATCCTCGAGAAGTACCGTGAACAAGGCTGGGTCACTAGAGCCACGCAGCGCCGTCACCGCACTTTGCCCGACGCGGGTCGCGTTGAACGCCGTCGATGCTCTCCACGTCGATAACGACTTGAGAACGATCGCGACGCTTAGCACCATATAGTTGATCTCAGGATTGGAGATCGGATGTGGATGCAGCAGCTTGTCGATGCCTTCGTAGATCGCAACGCCAGAGCCCAAGGAGAACAGCAGAATAGCGACTACGAAGCTCCAGAAATAGAGCTCCTTGGCATAACCGAAAGGGTGCCGCGCATCAGCCGGGCGTTTCGATCGAATTATTCCGTAATAAAGCAGCGCCTGATTCGAGGTATCGACCAGCGAGTGAATCGCCTCCGACAACATGGCCGATGAGCCTGTATAGGCTGCCGCTGTGAACTTAGAAACCGCAATCCCGAAATTGCAGGCGAGTGCAATCAGCACGACCTTGGTCGATCCATCCGCTGTCATGCTACTACGCTCCTACAATCGGTGGCTTAATGCCTAATGCTTGGCGGGGCACACATCCAGACTATTGCCGACAAACCGCCCAAGAAAACATTGCCACCGCGATCATCCTTGAGCATTTTCCGGTTGGCGGCGCCATCATAGGGCGGCATTCGATCCAATACTGGGAGCAGCAGCATGTCCAAGTCCAAGTCTACGCCGAGTGTCGATGTGACCCGGGACGCCGTCGCTGTTACCTACGCCCGCATCCGCAAGCACATTCGTAAAACGCCGGTCATCGATGTAGTGAGCGCCGACTTAGGTCTCGACTGCGGCATGATCGCCTTCAAGCTCGAACACCTGCAGCATGCCGGTTCATTCAAAAGCCGCGGCGCATTCGCCAACTTATTGGCGCGCGACGTTCCAAAGGCTGGCGTCACGGCTGCGTCTGGCGGCAATCACGGCGCGGCCGTCGCCTACGCTGCATCAAAAATCGGACTCAAGGCCACGATCTTCGTGCCAGCCATTTCCTCACCTGCGAAAATCCAACGCATCCGCGACTTTGGCGCCAACCTCGTTGTCAAGGGTGAACGCTACAATGATGCGCTGGAACTGTGCGAGGCGCACATGAAGAAAACTGGCGCGCTCGGCATCCATGCCTACGATCAATCTGAAACGCTGCTCGGTCAGGGCACGGTTGGGTTGGAACTCGAAGCCCAGGCGCCGAATATCGACACGCTGCTGATCGCCGTCGGCGGTGGCGGTTTGATCGGTGGCATCGCTAGCTGGTACGAGAGCCGCATCCGCATCATCGGCGTCGAGCCAGAGACCAGCAAAGCGTTGCATAGCGCGCTCGACGCTGGCAAACCCATCGACGTTGAGGTATCGGGCATAGCGGCCGACAGCCTCGGCGCACGGTCGGTCGGCAACTTAATGTACCCAATTGCCCGCAACTTCGTCGATCGCGTGGTCCTCGTCACGGACGACGCCATCAGAACGGCCCAGCTCACCTTATGGCAGTCGCTGCGGCTGGTGCTGGAGCCAGGTGGCGCCGCAGCTTTCGCCGCTTTGCACTCAGGCGCCTACAAACCATCGAAGGGCGAACGCGTCGGCGTGCTGCTGTGTGGCGGCAATACGACGGTGGTCGATTTCAAGGTTTGACTCCACCTTCCGCGAACGCAAAGACAGCTGTGTGGTCGGCATCGCGGCCGAGTTTGGCGAGCGCCCGGCCTAAATAGGCACTGACAAAAGCCAACTCGTCGGCGCCAACACCAATTTCGTCTGCGAGTCTTCGCGCCATACCGACATCCTTTTCCATCAGTGCCAGTGCGAAGCCTGAATCGAACTTACGGTTGAGCAGGTAGCGCTCGACCTTGTTCTCCGTGGTGTTGTTGCGCCCAGTCGACGCATTGAGCACCTTGGTCATGACCGCGCCATCAAGCCCAAATTTAGCTCCGACGATGAGCGCCTCGCAGGTGGCAACCAGCCCGGCCGCCGAGACATAGTTGTTGAGCGCCTTCAATGCGTGTCCCGAGCCCAGCGCGCCAGTGCGATGCACCGTACCCATCGCCCGTAGCACGGGCTCGACCCGGTCCAACACTGTGTTATCGCCGCCAGCCATGATCGCCAGCGTGCCTGTAATGGCCTTGCCGACACCGCCGGATACCGGCGCATCGACCAAGTCGATCTGCTGCTCGGCCAGCGCTGTGCCTAAAGCACGCGTATCCAGCGGATACGACGAACTCATGTCGATAATGATGCTGCCCGGCTTCAAGCCGGGCGCCACGCCCGGCACGCAGTCACCACCGAGGACCGCCGCCTTCACGACCTTGCTGTCCGGCAGCATAGTAATGACAATATCCGTGCGCCGACCGACATCGGACGGGCTGCTCGCTATCTCGACGCTGCCGCCTGCGTCCTTGAAGCCTTCCAGTTTGCTTGGATCGCGATCGAAAGCGCGCACCGAAAACCCTGCCTTGACCAGACATCGCACCATCGGCGTGCCCATATTGCCGATGCCAAGAAATCCAATCGTCTGCGCTTTGGTCATGATGCACCTGTGTTGTGTGCAAACGGGTTGTAAATAAAAGGGCACAGTTACTGTGGGCCGCGCGCCCGACAAGCTCAAGCCAGCGAAGCCCTTCGGAATGGCACAGCAGCCGTGCTTGGCGCGAGCGCAGACTTATAGCCAATCAATTTACATATGCTTTCTGTTACACTTAAACCATTTTACTGAAGTGATATCTGAGTGATGCATTCCCCAAAGCCCAGCTCCGCTGC
>JANNRP010000007.1:0-7030 GCA_031401535.1 Hyphomicrobiaceae bacterium
GCCAAGAAAACTGGCGAAGCCAACGCCTTCTTCTTTGATGATCAGGGCCAGCAGTTCCTGACACTCGAACTTTACGTCGAGCGCGATTCGTCCGGTCTTGAGTCGACGCTGAACCGCCTGCTGCCGGGGTCGAATATCAAGGTTGAGATGATCAACGAAGCCGTCATCCTGACCGGCAACGTGCGCTCACCGGTCGACTCCACGCGCGCCGCGCAACTTGCAATGCAGTTCGTATCTGTCGAAATCAGGTCAACTGGCGGCAGTGCATCTGGGTTGTCGGACGTGAAGGCCGCCACGACCGAGGCCAAGAACAAGGTCATCAATATGCTTAGTATTGATGGCGAGGACCAGGTGATGCTGCGGGTGCAGATCGCCGAAGTTCAACGGACCTTGCTCAAGCAGTTCGGCATCAATCTTGGTGCGCAGATTACCTCCGGCAATTTCGCGACGTCACTGCTGTCCGCAAACGCACTGCCATTGACCGCTGCGGCCGGATTGGGAGCTCTCCCGATACCCGGGATCTTGACTGGCAAACCACCAACACTTCCCGAACTTCCAGATCCCTGTTTGGGTGCAATATGTAACTATAATCAGGGGCCCACTGCTTCGACGTACGGTAATTCAGGCACCAGCGGCGATTTCTCAGCTGGCAACGCCAGAATCACGCAAGCCATGCGTGCGCTGGAACGCGATGGGCTCGTTAAGACCCTTGCCGAGCCCAATCTGACAGCGGTTTCCGGTGAAACCGCCAAGTTCCTGGCCGGTGGTGAATATCCGATCCCCGTGGTCGACACGAGCGGCGCGCTTACTGTCCAATACAAAGAGTTCGGTATCGGATTGGCATTCTCGCCCATCGTGATGTCGGAAGGCCGCATCAGCCTGAAGATCGAGACCGAGGTCAGCGAATTGACCCAAGCCGGTGCTGTCACCTTGAGCAACATCAGTATTCCAGCCTTGAAGAAGCGCACGGCCAAGTCGGTTGTCGAATTGCCCTCAGGCGGGTCGCTGGCCATGGCGGGCCTGATCTCTGACAATATGAAGCAGAACATCGATGGCTTCCCCGGCCTCAAGGATCTGCCGGTGCTCGGCACGCTGTTTCGCAGCCGGGATTTCATCAAGGAAGAAACCGAGCTGGTCGTGATCGTGACGCCCTACCTCGTTCGCCCGACCGCTCGCCGCGATCTGGCCCGTCCGGATGATGGTTTGGCGCCAGCAACCGACATGAAGGCAAATTTCCTCGGTCACCTTAATCGCATCTACGGCAAAGGCACGGCCATGCCCGACGGCGGTCTTAAGGGCGACTACGGTTTCATCGTCGAATAAGCCACCTGGCTGGAGAATTCCCATGACGTTCTCAGTACATAATCATGCGCATCGTGCCCTTCGCTTAGCACTCGTGTCGGTGGCGGCCCTGACCATCTCCGGTTGCAAGACCGGGGAACAAGGCCCGCAGGTCGCCGGCTGGAGTGTGGTTGACCCGACCCAACGCCACCCCATCCTGGTTTCGCAGCAGCCGTCTAACCTGTCGGTGCGTGTGCCGCGCGGCAGCACTGGCATGTCACCGCACCAGCGGGCGCAGGTCGTCGATTTCGTTAACCGTTATCGGGCGGGCGATGCTGGCAACAGCAAGCTCGTTATCGCGGCGCCCAGCGGATCGCCCAACGAAGTGGCCGCCATGCAGGCGGTGGCCGAGATCCGCCATCTGATGCGTGATGCAGGCTTTGCCGATGGTTCCATCACCGTCGAGGCCTATCACGAGGACCGCGATCCGCAACCAGCCGTGCGGATCTCATATCTGAAGTTTGTTGCTGAAGGCCCGGAATGTGGCCGCTGGCCAACAAATCTGGCGAGCGAAGGTTCGAATTTATACTACCCCAACTTCGGCTGCGCCACGCAACGTAACTTCGCCGCCCAGATTGCCAACCCAGCCGATCTGATTACGCCGCGGACGATGTCACCGGCGCCGGCTGCCCGACGCGACGCCGTTTTCGAAAAATACACGAAGGGCGAAGTAACAATATCCAAAAAAGATGCTGACGAGCGTCTCGAGAAGATCGCGAAGTAGTGGCCAGGCCTGAGAGGAACGATGTCATGAACAAGCAGGTGCGATCGGCTATGGCGCAGGACCAGAACGATGCTGGGCAACTGGCTGTCTATGATGAGACGGCGGGTGGCGACGAACAGGCAGCGTTGAGCCGCGCCCGGCCGATACCCCGGATCTCGATCCAGGCGTTCTGCGAATCACCTGCTGCGGCCGAGGCACTGCAGGTCGCGGCCGAGGATCGCCGTTTGTCAAAGGCGCACGTCAGCCTTCATATGGGTGGCGCGACAGCCGCCGTTGCGCACTATCAAGAGAGCCCTACGCCGAACCTGATCATCATCGAAAGTTCGTTGCCGCGCAGCCAGATGCTCGGCGAACTCGATGTGCTTGCCGAAAGCTGCGATAGCGGCACCAAGGTGCTGATGATTGGTCACGTTAACGATGTCATCTTATACCGCGAGCTGCTGAAGCGCGGCGTGAGCGAGTATCTGGTGGCGCCGGTCACGCCAGTCCAATTGATGGAGAGTATCTCCAACCTTTACAACAACCCGGCGTCCGATCCGGTCGGCAACGTATTGGCGTTCGTTGGCGCCAAGGGTGGCGTCGGCTCTTCGACGCTATGCCACAATGTGGCCTGGACGCTGTCCGAGGTTTTGAAGAGCAACGTCGTGATTGCCGATCTCGATCTGGCATTCGGCACCACCGGTCTCGATTTCAATCAAGACCCTGTGCAGGGCATTGCAGAAGCGCTTGGCAGCCCCGAGCGTCTCGACGAAGTCCTTCTCGACCGTTTGCTCACCAAATGCTCCGAGCATTTGAGCATTTTCGCGGCGCCTGTCGTGCTCGACCGCGACTACGACCTGTCGGCGGAAGCCTGCTCCACGGTGCTCGATGTGGTGCGCCAGAACGTTCCCTTCGTGGCGGTCGATCTGCCGCATACCTGGACTTCGTGGTCGAAGCGGATTTTGTTGAATGCCGACGAGGTCGTGATCACAGCCGCGCCAGATCTGGCAAATCTGCGCAATGCCAAGAACATTCTCGATTTGCTGAAGCAGTCTCGCACCAATGACGGCCCGCCGCATCTGGTGCTCAACATGACCAACATGGCCAAGCGGCCTGAGATCACGGCGAAGGAATTCGCCCAGAGCCTCGATCTCAAACCCTCTGCCATCATCGAATTTGATGCCGAAACGTTCGGCCAGGCCGCCAACAACGGCCAGATGATCGAAGAGATGAACAAGAAGGCCAAGGCCGTCGGTGCCATTCGTGAGTTGGCTATGGCTTTGGCACACCGCAAGGAAGCCAAGGTCGAAACCAAAAAGTCGGCGATGTCCGGTGGCCTCGCTCCGTTGCTCGAAAAGCTGAAGTTTAAGCGCTAAGGAGGCTAGGCCATGTTCGGTCGCCGTACGAATGACCCTGGTGCGCCGAAAAAGGCGTTGCCGCAGGCGCAACCTGTCGGCAACACCGCGCCGAAGCCTGTCGAAATGAAGTCGACCACGGCCAAGTCGGCGACCCCTGTGAAGGCGCCTGAGCCGGTCGTCGAGGTCGCGCGCAAAAAGTCGGATGAATATTACGACGTCAAGACCACGGTCTTTAATGCGCTGATCGACACCATCGATTTGACGCAGCTTGCCAAACTCGACTCGGCGGCGGCCCGCGAAGAAATCCGCGATATCGTAAGCGAAATCATTCAGATCAAGAACGTCGTGATGTCGATCGCGGAGCAAGAAGAGCTCCTCGAGGACATCTGTAACGACGTTCTAGGGTATGGTCCGCTTGAGCCCTTGCTTGCTCGTGATGATATTGCCGACATCATGGTCAATGGCGCTGCGACGACGTTCATCGAAGTCAATGGCAAGGTGACCAAGGCCGGCATTCGTTTCGCCGACAATGCGCAGTTGATGAACATCTGCCAGCGTATCGTCAGTCAGGTTGGACGTCGTGTCGATGAGTCAAGCCCGATATGCGACGCGCGCCTGCCCGACGGGTCACGCGTCAATGTCATCGCGCCACCATTGGCGATCGATGGACCCTGCCTCACCATTCGTAAATTCAAGAAGGATCGCCTGAGGCTCGAGCAGTTGATGAAGTTCGGCTCGATCAGTCCGCAGGCGAAGACCATTCTCGAGGTCATCGGCCGGGTGCGGTGCAACATCCTGATCTCGGGCGGTACCGGTTCGGGCAAGACGACCTTGCTCAACTGCATGACCGGTTCGATCGACTCGGATGAGCGCATTATCACCTGTGAAGACTCGGCTGAATTGCAACTGCAGCAGCCACACGTAGTGCGTCTTGAAACCCGCCCCCCCAACCTCGAAGGCGAGGGCGAGATCACCATGCGTGACCTTGTCAAGAACTGCCTGCGTATGCGGCCTGAACGCATCATCGTCGGCGAAGTCCGCGGACCGGAAGCCTTCGACTTGCTGCAAGCCATGAATACGGGCCATGACGGCTCGATGGGTACGCTCCACTCCAACAGTCCGCGCGAGGCGATCAGTCGTCTGGAATCGATGATCATGATGGGCGGCTACTCGCTGCCGCCCAAAACCATTCGCGAGATGATTACCGGATCGATCGACATCATCATTCAGGCGTCGCGACTGCGCGATGGCAGCCGCAAGGTCACGCACATCACGGAAGTGGTCGGCATGGAAGGCGATGTGGTGACGCTGCAGAACCTGATCGTGTACGAGATCACCGGCCAGGATGCGAACGAGAAGCTGATCGGACGTCACCGTTCGACGGGTATTGCCCGACCGCGGTTCTGGGACAGAGCGCAGTATTATGGCGAGCAGGATCGCCTTGCAGAGGCGCTGACGACGTCCGAAGTCAACGACGACAACGGCAATCCGCTGGGAGAGGCCAATGCTTAGCCCTGAGCTCATACAGATCGCTGGCCCCGGCCTGTTGGCGCTCGCTATTGCGGGCATCGCGTACGCGCTGCTGTTTCCTTATCTGTCGGGCGACAAGACCGCTGAGAAGCGTATCAACAACGTCACGGAAAATCGCCAAAAGCGGACGGCGCGTGTGGCTCAGGTCGAGCAGGCGTCGAGCCGCAAGCAGCAGGTCGCCGACACGCTGAAGGATCTGGAGAACAAACAGAAAGCCCGTGAGAAAGTTTCGTTGCGCGTCCGTTTGCAGCGGGCGGGGCTGGAAATTTCGACGAATACCTTCTGGATCGCCAGTGGCGTCACCGGGCTGGTGGCGGGTATTGCCACCCTCGTTCTGGTACCGGCTGCGCCAAAAATTGCCGCTGCGGCCGCCATTTTTGTGGGCGCATTCGGCATTCCGCGGTGGGTGTTGAACTACCTGACACGGCGACGCCAGAACAAGTTTGTCAACGGGTTTGCAACCGCCATCGAAATCATCGTTCGTGGTGTCAAAACGGGTCTGCCGCTGAATGAGTGCCTCAACATCATCGCACGCGAAAGTCCGGACCCCCTCAATATCGAGTTCCAGGAAGTAATCGATCAAAGTCGCATCGGTGTTCCGTTAGGCGAGAGTCTTGACCGCATGATGCAGCGGATGCCACTGCCTGAAGTGCGATTCTTTGCGATCGTGATCGGTATCCAGCAGCAGGCCGGTGGCAACCTGTCAGAAGCACTAGGCAACCTTGCCGGCGTTCTACGCGATCGCAAGACGCTGGGTGCGAAAGTGAAGGCGCTGTCGTCCGAAGCGCGCGCATCTGCATGGGTGCTTGGATCGTTGCCGTTCATTGTCATGGCAATGGTGTATTTCACTACGCCAAAATACATCGGCATCTTGTTCTCGACGATGATCGGCAATTTCCTGTTGGGCGTCGCCGCATTTTGGATGACGTGCGGTATCCTGGTTATGAAGAAGATGATCAACTTCAAATTCTGATGCTGGCGCGCGGCTGATCCGCCGCCACGGCTTGTGGTTCCGACTTAAGGTGTGGGTGCTTCCATGATGGATTTTGTCGAACTGGTGCTGCAACCGCAGCTCATCATCATGGCGTTGGCAGCGATCGCGGCGTTCGCCACAGTTCTGACCATAGCAATGCCGGTGCTCACGCGTGACCGTATGAGCCAGCGCATGAAAGTGATGGCAACTGAGCGCGACAAGATGCGGGCGACGCGCCTTGCGGAATTGAAAAAAGATGGACCGAGTGGCGGCAAGTTGCGCCAGGCGCCAAAAGACTTCATGCAGCAATTGGTCGATTTACTAGGGTTGCGCTCGAAATTCGAAACCGAAGAACTGCGCAATCAGCTGAAGATGGCTGGTCTGCGTGGTCAGGCGCCGCTGGTGACCTACATGTTCTTCCGCGTTGCCGTGCCGCCGATCGTTTTTATCATCGCTCTGATCTATGTATTCCTGATCGCCAAGAATCTGCCCTATCCGCCGATGGCAAAGTTGGCGCTGGCGCTTGGCGCAAGCTTTCTCGGCTTCTATTTGCCGAACGTATTCTTGTCCAACATGATCACGCGTCGTCAGCAGGCGTTGAAGGAAGCCTTCCCCGACTCGCTCGATATGCTGTTGATCTGCGTGCAGTCGGGCATGTCGGTCGAACTAGCATTCGGCAAGGTTGCCAAGGAACTGGGCAGTCAGTCGCTCGAACTGGCGGAGGAGTTCAGTCTGACGACAGCCGAATTGTCTTATCTTCCTGATCGTCGCCTTGCTTTTGAAAACCTTGGCAAACGAACGGGACTGCCAGGCATCAAGGGCGTTGCGACCGCGCTTATTCAGGCGGAGCGGTATGGTACGCCCGTAGGTCAGGCTTTGCGCGTCATGGCGAAAGAAAATCGCGAGATGCGTATGCTAGAGGCCGAAAAGAAGGCAGCAGCCCTACCGCCGAAGCTGACCGTCCCAATGATCGTGTTCAATCTGCCGGTTCTGTTCGTGGTGATTCTAGGACCGGCCATTATCCAGGTCATGAAGCTCGCATGAGCAATTTTGCTCGTGCCTGTCGACTATTACCGGTGGGTTGCGGGGATAACCTTGCGCGCAATCCAACTGTGGCCTTGCCCC
>JANNRP010000008.1:0-10940 GCA_031401535.1 Hyphomicrobiaceae bacterium
GGTGGCCGTCGAGAACGTGCGCGGCGGGATATCGAAAAAGAGCATGATCCATAACGATGCCACGCCCGACATCGAGATCGATCCCGAGACCTATCGCGTGACGGCGGATGGCGAGTTGCTCGTATGCGAACCGGCAACGGAACTGCCGATGGCGCAGCGCTATTTCTTGTTCTGAGACGGCGATAGCCGCGCCAGAATCTGGAACAAAATCAGCCCTGCCCGCGTTTGCCGTCCAACGTACGGCTCACCATGCGAGGTCCACGATGACGCTGAGAGCGATTCCGGCACTGCTTGGCCTCGTCACGCTCGTTGGCGCCGCCCACGCGCAGGAGATGGGCGATGCCGACAAGGGCTTTGCCTACGCCATCAAAACGTGCAGCGAGTGCCATGCCGTGCGCCCGGCTGAAGAGGTATCGCCTGCTGCCAAGGCGACGCCATTCCGCATCGTCGCAAATACGCCGGGAATGACCGGGACCGCCGTCGCCGTGTGGCTGCGCACGCCGCATCCGACCATGCCAAACCTTATCGTGCCGCCCGACGATACCGTAAACGTCATCGCCTATATTCTGAGCTTGCGCGACAAAAAGTGACCTGGACTACGTCGAGGCTTGCGAACCTTTAGCCGCCGCCTCGATCCGCGACGAATAAATCTGCATGGCGGCAACCAATCCAGCAAGTCCGAGGCCGAGGATATCGTTGATCAAACCGGGCTTAACCAGCAGCAGTGCCGCGACGAACAAAAGCGCGCTCTGCCAATAGGTGCTGGTGCGCAGCAAATAGCCGTGCAAACTCGCCGCCAACAACAAGCACCCGATCGTTGCAGTGGCGCCACTCAAGATGATCGCCAACCAATCCGCCGTCACCAGGTCTTTGGTCTTCCCGAACATCGCCGGATCGAGCATCAAAAGCGCGGGTTCATAGACAAACATGAACGGCACGATGAAACCAGCCGCGCCTATGCGGCAAGCCGCGAGCCCCGTCTTCCAAAGGTCAGATTTGGCGATTCCGGCCGCCGCATAGACCGCCAATGCAACGGGTGGTGTGATAGCGGACAGGATCGCAAAGTAAAATGCGAACATATGCGCCGAGGGCTTCGGCACGCCCAGTTTGATGATGGCCGGGACCAGCAGGGCAGTCATGATGATATAGGCCGGTGTTGTCGGCATGCCCATGCCGAGCACGATGCCGGCAATCATCGTCAGCACCAGCGCCAGCAACAACGTGTCCTGGGAGAGGGCAACAACCCATTGGGTGAACGTGATGCCCAGACCCGTCAGCGTGACCACGCCGATGATGATGCCAGCACAGGCACAGGCAAGCGCCACTGCGAGCGTGTTCTTTGCGCCGTCGACCAAAGCGCCGGCCACGTTTGACCACGTCACATTACCGCGGGTCGACGCGCGCAGCATTGCCACCGGGAAACACATGGCCGTGCCAGCCAACGCTGCCAGCGGCGCGCTGTAGCCCGAGTACATGACCACCAAAATCGTCAGAACCGGAATAAACAAGTGACCGCGTTCCGCGAGCACTTTCGATAGCACGGGAAGTTCAGAGCGCGGCACCCCGAGCAACCCCGTGCGCTTTGCCTCGAAATGCACCGCGCCAAAGCAGGCAACGTAATAGAGAATGGCCGGAATGATCGCCCAAATGACAATCTGGCCGTAACTGACACCGATAAACTCGGCCATCACGAACGCCGCCGCGCCCATGATCGGCGGCATGATCTGTCCGCCGGTCGATGCGACGGCCTCCACGCCTGCAGCGAAATGAGGCTTGAATCCTGTCCGCTTCATCAGCGGGATCGAAATCGGCCCATCGACCATCACATTAGCGACCGCCGATCCGGAGATCGTTCCAAACAGCGATGATGAAACGACCGATACCTTCCCCGGTCCGCCGGCCGTATGCCCAGTCAAGCTCATGGCGAAATCCATGAACAGTTGACCCGTGCCCGTGCGCTCCATGAATGACCCGAACACCACGAAAATCATGACGTAACTCGCCGACACGGCCAATGGCTGTCCAAAAATGCCTTCGGTCGACATATAGAGCTGATCGATCAGCCGCATCGGATCAACGCGCGCAATCAGCAATCCGTAGCCGAGGAAAATCAGCGCGGTGATTGGCAACGCCATGCCCATCAGCCGTCGCGTTGCCTCAAGCAACAGCAGCACGAGTACGCCGCCGCAGATCATATCGAGGGGATGCAGATCGTCGATGTAGAGGATGCGATTGATCAGGTAGTCGTAGTTGACGAAGACGTACCCGATCACGCCGAGTGAAGCCGCGCATAGCGCCCAATCAAGAGCGGTTGGCCCTTTTAGTCGGGCGAGCGTGGCGTCCCGGTCGTCCGGGAGCATCGCGGCAAGGTCTTCCTCGGTCGGCGAACGAAAGCGAAAGATCAAAAACGCCAGGACCAGCGCGAACAGCAGGTGTGTCCCGCGAAAAAAGAACTCAGTCGGCGGACCGGTGAATGCAGCATTCCAGACTTTGGCTAGCGTCGGCGCACCAAAGCCATGATCGGGCAAGGGCGGCACGACCAGCCACATATGATAAAGTGCCATGGCCATGGCAACCAATTTTATAAACGTGGCCACGCGCTGCGAGACCTCGGTCGATCTCGACATGGCAAACATCCCCCACCAGCTTTTTTTGACTATGCGTGCAACAACGCTGACGGCTGACTTCTATGCCGCCCGCGTTGTATCGCACCGATAAAACGGCTTACTTGACCGTGATGCCTTGTTCCTTGAACCACTTGGCCGCGCCTGGATGGAACGGCACGCCGATGTCCAGCGACATGACCTGCGGCGTGAGATTCGCCATGTCTTTATACAGCGCACTCATGTTCTGCTTGTTCGCCATCAGCGCAGCCGTAAGGCTGTAGACCGTGTCGGCCGACAATGAACATGCCGCGACGACGTGGGTATACCAACCCAGTGTCTGCACGTCCTTGTCCTGCTTCGGGTAGGTGCCTTTTGGAATCGTCACCACTTTGTAGGCAGGATTGATCTTCTGCATCTCGGGTAACAGCCCACCGAGGTCGAGCAGCTTGACGTCGCGCGACGAGGCGAGATCCATGATGGAACTGGCGGGGATGCCCGTGCCAAGCGTGAACATGACCATCCGGCCATCCTTCACCTGTTCAACGCTGTCTGTATAACTATTGGTGTAGCTCGCCTTCACATCGGCGTAAGCCAATCCGCTAACCTTGAGAACGTGGCGGGCCACCAACTCCCCGGTATTACCCTTGACCTGGGTTGCGAACCCCTTGCCCTTGATGTCCTTGATCTCGTTCACGCCAGAATCGACCGGCACGACGACCTGGAAGAACTGCGGATACAAAGTTGCAACGTTGCAGACCTTGTCATGCTTCTTGTCGAGCGGGGCTTCGCCAGTGCCAAGCACGGCATCAGCCGTCGTGATCGTATTGCCGAAACCCAGATCGGCTTTACCCTCTTGGATGCCCCGAATATTGGCGATGCCAGCACCGGGTGATGATTGCACGTTCGTACCCGGAACCGCCTTTTCGAGCATGTCCTTGATCTGGCCGCCGAGTGGCACCCAAACACCGCCCTGCGGGCCGGTCATCAAGCGTAGATCAGCGGCACTTGCGGGTGCCATGGTCGCGGCCGTTGCCAGCGCCAAGGCCCAGAACGCAGTCTTGATCATAAGAACTCCTCCCAATCCAGTTTCATATGCCCGGGTGATAGGGCAGCCCGCATCCTGCGGAAACGCTTCTTTGAGCGAAGCACCACCTTCTTTGGCAGAGTTGTGCCTGTCAAGTTTTTGGCCGTTCCATATTAATCGCGTGCCGTGCGCGACGACTGCGCCCTGCGATGATTGAAACGTGCCTATGCGAGGTAGTGCAAAGCCAAAGTGGCAAGGCTGTGATCGGCGCCCGGCGGGCCTGCAAGAATGCAGCCGAGCGGCAACCCATCGGACGTCAAGCCAGAGGGCACCGTGATGACCGGACCGCCGATCGCAGTCCAAGGCGCGATGTATTTCGGGTCGCCGGTCCAGCCGAGGCCCTTTGGGGCAGGGCCAGGGGCTGCCGGCCACAAAAATGCATCCGCGCCGGTGGTCGCCGTCAGCAGCGTCTGGCGCAAGCGATCGATCTCGCGCCGCTCGTCGAGGTAGCGGCTTTCTGAAATCTCCAGCCCCTCGGCGATGGCAGCGCAAAGCTTCTCCCCGATCTGTCCTTTAGGCAGTTCGAGAAATAAGCGCATGGCACGGCCGGCTTCGTAAAGCATGGTCGCACGCTGAATTTCGAACAGCCGCTTGAAATTTATGGGCGAGGCACGGTGCTCTACCTTGGCGCCTGCCTGCCTCAGCCGATCCCGGGTACGGGCTAGGGCGGCCATCATATCCGGTACCGCATCCTGCAGATGCGCATCATCAAGCATGATGATCGTCGCCGAATTTGGCACGACGGATGCGGCAGTCGCAAAGTGGGGCGCGACGGCGCGGTAAGCGTAAACCGCATCGGCGACGGTCGAGCCGAAGAAGCCCGGCGTGTCGTAACTCGGTCCCAGTGGGGCAATGCCGAAGTTGGGCAGGCTGCGCGTCGATGGCTTGAAGGCCGCAATGCCGCAATAGGCGGCTGGCCGATTGACCGATGCCACCGTCTGCGTACCGATCGAAAACGGCACCATACCGGCCGCGACCGCTGCCGCAGAGCCTGAACTCGAGCCACCGGGCGTATGCGCTATGTTGTGCGGATTGCAGGCCGGCGATGGATCGAAGAAGGCGAACTCAGTAGTGTGCGCCTTGCCAAGTACGATGGCACCCTGCGCCTTCAGCGCCAGCACGATCTCGGCATCACACGTTGCCGCCACGGCGTCGGCGCGCGATCGGCTATTGCAGCGGGTCGGCAAACCCTCGACATCGATGATGTCTTTGATGGCGACGGGAATGCCGTGCAGCGGCCCTCTGATGCGACCGGCCTGCGCCTCCTCTTGTCGTTGCCGGGCGACCGCCACCGCCCGATCCCCATCGACCAGCCTCCAGGCACGCACATGCGGCTCGACCGCATCGATCCGTGCCAAGCACGAGCGTACCAGATCAACGGGCGACAGTGTCTTGGCGGCGATGGCCTTCGCGAGTTCGGACAGACGACCCGGGTCGTGCGCAAAACTCGCGGCGGGAGAAGGGTTCATCATCGACCTCGCTTGCTGCTGGACATCGCCATAGCTTAGCAAGCGGTCGACGTAGAGCAAGGCTGGCCCGTGTGCTGGCGTCCTATGCTGCCGTATGAGAACCTTTACCCTAAGCCGCCAAATAGGCCATCGCGGCCTGCACGCCACCAGCCTTGTGGGGCACGCCTGCTTTCGTGAACCCCATCTCAACACCCGCCAGCGTGCCAAGGATCGTCAGGTCATTGGTGTCGCCCAGATGGCCGATGCGGAAAACCTTGCCCGCAACTTTTGAGAGACCAGTCCCCAGAGACATGTCGAACGCATCCAGCGTCACCTTGCGGAAGTGATCGGCATTGTGGCCATCCGGCATCAACACGGCGGTGAGAACTGGCGAATGGTAACGGTCGTCGTTGCACAGGGTCTCAAGGCCCCATCCACGCACCGCACGGCGCGTCGCCTCCGCATGGCGCTCGTGCCGGGCGAACACGGCGGGCAGCCCTTCCTCGTGCAGCATATCGATCGCCTCGGCGAGGCCGTACAGCAGGTTGGTTGCGGGCGTGTAGGGGAAGAAGCCAGCCTTGTTGTGGGGCAGCATTTCTTCCCACGACCAGAACAACTTGGGCAGCGTCGCCACTTTCGAAGCCGCGATCGCCTTATCCGAAATGGCATTGAACGAAATGCCGGGCGGCAGCATCAGGCCCTTCTGCGAGCCCGATACGGTAACGTCGACGCCCCATGCATCGTGCTGGTAGTCGACCGAGCCGAGCCCAGAGATCGTATCGACCATCAATAGGGCCGGATGACCGGCCGCGTCGATCGCCTTGCGTATCTCATCAATGTGCGAGGTGGCGCCCGTCGACGTCTCGTTATGGACGACGCACACGGCCTTGATGGCGTGGCTTTTGTCTTCGCGCAACCGCGCCTCGATGACACCCGCATCGACGCCTGAGCGCCAATCCGACGCGATGAACTCGGCGTTGATCCCGAGCTTGGCCGCCATCGATTTCCAAAGCGTTGCAAAGTGCCCGGTCTCATACATCAGCACGTGATCACCGGGCGACAGCACGTTGACGAGCGCGGCTTCCCACGCACCGGTGCCGGACGCCGGATAGATGATGACCGGATTTTTGGTCTTGAAGATCGTCTTGATGCCATCGAGCACGCGCATTCCAAGTTTTTGAAATTCCGGTCCGCGATGGTCGAGCACCTGCATCGACATCGCCTTGAGAATACGCTCCGGCACGGGTGACGGGCCCGGGATCTGCAAGAAATGCCGACCGGCGCGGCGGGCTGGCTGATTGGTGGCGGCCATGGCGGCTGTTCCCATAAGTATGAGGTTTCAGAGTTGCTCGTTGACCAAACATAATTTTGAATGCAAAATTATAGCAAGTGAATTCTTCGCCCGTCTACGAACCAGTGACCCACCATGAACGTCCACGTGCCGGCCAATCTCGCGTTAGCCGATGCCTTGCGCACCAAGATCGAAGGCGACGTGCTGTTCGACAAGTTCAGCCGCGGCCGATATTCCACTGACGCATCAATCTATCAGATTGAGCCGGTCGGCGTCGTGGTGCCAAAATCGATCGAGGATGTGCGCGTGGCAGCCGCCATGGCCCGTGACGCAGGCGTCGCTCTGCTGCCGCGCGGTGGCGGCACCTCGCAGTCCGGCCAAACAGTCGGTCGCGCACTCGTCGTCGATTTCACGCGCCATCTCAACCGCATTGTCGAAACCGACTTTGAGAACCGGACCTGCTGGGTGGAGCCGGGCATCGTGCTTGATGATCTCAACCGGCAGATCAAGGCATCGGGTCTATGGTTCCCTGTCGATGTCTCAACGTCGAGCCGCGCCACCATCGGCGGCATGACAGGCAACAACTCCTGCGGCACGCGGTCGATCCGTTACGGCATCATGCGCGACAATGTCCTCGCCATCGATGCATTACTGACGGACGGCGTCAGCGCGCGGTTCGAGGCGCAGCCGCGCAATTCGCTGCCACCTTCCGCACAATCGCTCGCAGCTGACCTCACCGCATTGGGCGCCACTGAAGCCGCGCATATCCGCACGGCATTCCCCGACGTCTCGCGGCGCGTCGGCGGTTATCTGATCGATGCGCTGCTGCCCGGTGGCGGTCCACCGAACATCGCAACGCTACTGTGCGGCTCGGAGGGCACGCTCGCGATCTCCGAGCGGATCAAGCTCAAGCTATCGCCGCAACCGAAGAATCGAGCGCTCGGTGTCTGCCACTTCCCGACGTTTCGCGCAGCGATGGAGGCGGCTCAGCACATCGTCAAGCTCGGGCCCGTCGCGGTGGAGGTCGTCGACCGCACACTGATCGAGCTTGCCCGCGATATCGCGATGTTCAGGCCTGTGATGGAGGAGTTCGTCCGCGGCAAGCCAGACGCGCTGCTGCTTGTCGAATTCGCGGAAGACGATCAGGCGGAAAATCTCCGACGGCTCGATCGACTCGCCGAACTGATCGGAGATCTCGGCCAGCCGAACGCGGTGATAAAGGTTGCCGGTGCGGCTCAACAGGCGGCGATCTGGGGCGTTCGCACGTCAGGCCTCAACATCATGATGTCGATGAAGTCGGACGGGAAACCGGTTTCCTTCATCGAGGATTGTGCGGTGCCGCTTGAACACCTTGCCGACTATACCGAACGTCTGACTGCCGTATTCGAGAAACACGGCACCAAGGGCACATGGTATGCCCATGCGTCCGTCGGCTGCCTGCATGTGCGGCCTGTGCTCAACCTCAAGCTCGAACATGATGCCGACACCATGCGCGCCATCGCCGAGGAAGCGTTCGCGATGGTGAAGGCCTACAAGGGGTCGCACTCCGGCGAACACGGCGACGGGCTGGTGCGTTCGGAATTCCACGAACTGATGTATGGCCGCAAGACGGTCGAGCTGTTCGAAGCCGTGAAAGACCGGTTCGATCCGAAGGGGATCATGAACCCTGGCAAGATTGTGCGCGCGACCCGCATGAACGACCGGTCACTGTTTCGCTATAAGCCGGACTATAACGTCGCTGATCGGCGCACTGCATTTGATTGGTCGGCTTATTCGGGCAGCGCTGGCGGCCTGCAGGGCGCAGTCGAGATGTGCAACAACAACGGCGAATGCCGGAAGTCGCACGGCGGCGTCATGTGCCCGTCGTTCCGCATCACCGGCAAAGAAACCGATGCCACACGGGGTCGTGCCAACACGCTACGGCTGGCACTTTCAGGGCAACTCGGGCCGGACGCATTTGCATCCGACGACATGCTCGAAACCATGAAACTGTGCGTCTCGTGCAAGGCCTGCCGCCGCGAATGCCCCACCGGCGTCGACATGGCGAAGATGAAGATCGAGGTACTTACTGCCGCCAACAAGCGCCGCGCTTTGCCCTGGAAGGATCTGGCGGTCGCTTACATGCCGCGGTATGCCGGAATCGCCGGGCGGTTGTCCTGGCTGATGAACCTGCGCAACTGGACCCCGGGTCTCGCCACGCTCACCGAACGCCTTATCGGCCTTTCGGCGAAACGTGAGTTGCCAACCTGGCGTGGCGACAGCTTCCGGCTCGATGGAACGGTTGGTCCCGCCGATGGCCGCGCGGTTGCGCTGTTTGCCGACACGTTCAACGCCAACTTCGAACCCGAAAACCTGACAGCTGCCGTCGATGTGCTGACCGGCCTCGGCTACCGCGTCACGCAGGTTCAACCGCGGCGCGGTCGCCGCGTCTGCTGCGGACGTACGTTTCTGTCGGTCGGACTTGTCGAGGAGGCAAAAGCCGAAGCCGACCGTTTCATCGACGCACTCCGCCCGTTCATCGAGCGCGACGTCCCGATTATCGGATTGGAGCCATCGTGCCTGCTGACGCTGAAGGACGAATGGCCGTCCCTCATGCCCGGGGAAACAGCGCGTAAGATCGCGACCCTCGCCTATCTGTTCGAGGACTTTCTAGCAGCCGAGATGGCGGCGGGCCGCATCAATGGTCCAATTGCAACGCACAAAGCCAAGGTCCTGCTGCATGGCCACTGCCACCAGAAATCGTTTGACGCGATGCCAGCCGTCGCCATGGCGTTAAGCCTTGTTGAGGGCTTCGACGTCGAAACGGTTGAGACGAGTTGCTGCGGCATGGCAGGTGCATTCGGCTACGCAGCCGATACCTACGATGCGTCCATTGCCATGGCTGAACGATCGCTGTTGCCTGCCGTGCGCAAGGCAGCCTCCGATACAATCCTTGCCGCCGACGGCTTTTCCTGCCGCCATCAGGTCGCCGACGGCACCGGTCGTCGGCCGCTGCATGTCGCCCGCATCCTGCGCAACGCGATGGCGGGAGTGCCACTGCCATGACCCAAACCGATGACAGCTTATTGGTCCGGCCAACGCTGCACGGTCAGTTACTCGACCGACTGCGCGGCATGATCGTGTCCGGTGATCTCGAACCGGGCGCAAAGATCGACGAGCGCGAGCTCTGCACCCGCTTCGGCGTCTCACGCACGCCGCTGCGAGAAGCGCTGAAAGTGCTTGCCTCGGAAGGCCTTGTTACGCTCATTCCCCACCGCGGCGCGGTTGTGGCAGCACTTGATCTTGACGCGCTCGCCGAAGCCTTTCCGGTTATGGGCACACTCGAGGCCCTGGCTGGCGAGTTGAGCTGCCAACACGCGACGGACGCACATATTCACCGAGCCGAACGCCTGCACACCGCAATGGTGGAGCGCTACAACGCGCGCGATCTCAAAAGTTATTTCGCCCTCAACCAGCAAATTCATGAGACGATATTGGAGGCAGCGGGCAACACTATGCTGAGCCAGTTGTACGGACAGGTGTCAGTGCACGTACGCCGTGCACGGTTCACCGCTAATATGAGTGAAGCTCGCTGGGCACAGGCGATAGCCGAACACGGGGAGATCCTGGCAGCATTCAAGAACCGCGATGGCAAACGGCTCTCTAAGCTGCTGCGCCGCCATCTCGACCATAAACTCGAGACCGTTCGCGCCGCAATGCAGCGTTGAAATTTTCGCCATATGGCTCGATCGGCCCATCAAGGCGTGCTTGACTGCGCTTCGAACTTTCAACCGTGCTGGCATCGCTAAAACAGGACACCGTGCACATGATCGGATTTCGCATTCTCAAGCGTCGACGTCAGGTTTCGGCCGACGTTGTCGCAAAGTTTCGTTCGCTTCCCGTCGCCAACGTCAGCGATTCGATGAGCCGCATGACGGCGGGTGGCCCACGATTGCGGCCAATGCATGGAGGCGGCGTGCTGGCCGGCCCGGCGCTGACGGTCAAATCCCGACCGGGGGATAATCTGATGCTGCACAAAGCGCTCGATATCGCCCAACCCGGCGATATCATCGTTTGTGACGGCGGCGGCGATCTCACAAATTCGCTGATCGGTGAAATGATGACAACACACGCCATCAAGCGCGGCATCGGTGGTATCGTGATCAACGGCGCTATCCGCGATGCGGCCGCCATCCGGGCAGGGACTTTTCCGCTGTTCGCCGCCGGGATCTCCCATCGCGGCCCTTACAAGGACGGCCCTGGCGAGATCAACGTCGCGATCGCAATCGACGGCATGGTGATCGAGCCGGGTGATCTCATTCTCGGTGACGATGATGGACTGTTGTGTGTGCCGTTCGATCAGATTGAAACGGTATTCAAAGCCGCGACCGCCAAGCTGGCTGCTGAAACCCGACAGTTGGCGGAGTTCGCCAGCGGTACGAGCGATCGCACCTGGGTTGATGCCAGCCTGAAGCGGCTCGGTTGCGAGATTGAGACATGACGTGCGCGCGGCCAATCAACCGCGCGAAACG
>JANNRP010000009.1:0-2367 GCA_031401535.1 Hyphomicrobiaceae bacterium
GCAACGCGCTGCCATATGCCGCCGGCACGGGCCGGATCGTGATTGCCAGGTAACAAATACCAGACAACGGCAACCTGGGCCTCCATTGCAGCCAGCGCCTGACTGATCACCCGGTCTGCGAGGCCTGGACCATCGAAGATATCGCCACACACAACAACGTGCCGGACGTTGCGCGCACGTGCAACGTCGCCGATCCGCGCGATGGCATCCAAACGAGCTTGCCGCAACAGCGGCTGCTGCTCCGCAGAAAAGCTGCCAAAACTCTTGCCGATGTGCCAATCGGCGGTATGTAGAAATGAGAATCCCATGCCCGTCTTTCGCCCGCAAATCCCTCGATGGCTTCAGCTTAGTTCTCTTTATGTTCCAAACAAGTGCCGATCACAGTTCTCCACAGCGTTGGTCACATAGCGGCCGACCGCCGTTTCGTGCCAATAGTGAACGCGATCACTGATGACGGATACGCCCACCATGTCGACTGACATCGAGACCATCGTGATCGGAGCTGGCGTCGTCGGCCTTGCGATTGCGCGCGCCATGAGTCTGCGTGGCCAGGAGGTGCTGGTACTCGAGCAGCACGCGCTGATCGGGTCTGAGGTATCCTCACGCAACAGCGAGGTCATTCACGCCGGACTTTACTATCCAACCGGCAGTCTGCGCGCAAAACTGTGCGTCGAAGGCAAGCGCTTGCTGTATCGTTTCTGCGACGAGAACGGGGTCGATTATCAGCGCTGCGAAAAACTGCTGGTGGCAACCTCGGAGGACCAATTGCCAAAGCTCGCCGCGATCCAGGCAACGGCCGGAGCGAACGGCGTCGATGATCTCGTGGTCTTGACCGCCGCCGAGGCGAAGCGTCTGGAACCAGCGGTCGGGTGCATCGCGGCGTTGTTGTCGCCATCGACCGGCATCATCGACAGTCATGGACTGATGCTCGCGCTGCAAGGTCACGCCGAGGCCAACGGTGGGCAGCTCGTTTTGAACAGCCCGGTTGAAGCGATCGGGACGCTGCCGTCTGGCGCATTTGCCATCGATGTCGGCGGTGAAGCGGCCAGCCGGATTACGTGCCAAAGGCTGATTGTTGCTGCAGGCCTGCATGGCTCGAAACTGGCGAAGACGCTCTCCTATGCGAACGGATATGCGCCACCCGAGACCTATTTTGCCAAGGGACAATACTACGCACTGGAGGGCAGATCGCCGTTCACGCGGCACATCTATCCGATGCCGCAGGGCGCTTGGCTTGGGCTGCATTCGACCGTTGATCTGGGCGGGCGCTGTAAGTTCGGGCCGGACATCGCCTGGATTCCCGAGATCGATTATGGCTTCGAAGCAGGCAAGTTCGCACAGTTCGTCAACGCGATCCGCCTCTATTATCCGGATCTGGACCCGTCAAAAATCCACGCCGACTACACCGGCATTCGTCCAAAGATATACCAGGAGGGTGCGCCGGTACCCGATTTTGCGTTCCACGGACCAGCAAACCACGGCCACGCCGGACTCGTCATGTTGTTCGGCATCGAAAGCCCTGGACTGACCGCCAGTCTTGCGATTGGCGACCACGTCGCAGCAATGCTATAGCCGCTACAAGAAGCCGACCCACTATCGGTGGGTGGTATTCAGCTGTCGTTCCATGAACTGCGAATAGCGCGACATGCCAAAGCAGAACACCCAGAACAGGATGCCGGCAAACACATAACCGGTCATGGCCGTTGACGGCGCAAACCACTTCGTGTCGGACATGTTTTGCTGCACGATCCCAAGCAGATCAAACAAGCCGATGATCAGCACAAGGCTGGTATCCTTGAACAGCCCGATGAAACTGGACACGATGTTCGGGATCACCACTTTCAAGGCCTGCGGCAGCACGATCAGGCCCATTTTCTTGCCGTAGGAAAGCCCCAGCGCATCGGCCGCTTCGAACTGGCCACGCGAAATCGCCTGCAACCCACCGCGCACCGTCTCGGCCATATAGGCACCCGAAAACAGCGACACCCCGATCAACGCCCGCAGCAACTTGTCAACACTGGTGCCTGGCGCCATGAACAGCGGTAGCATCACCGACGACATGAACAGGATCGTGATAAGCGGCACGCCACGAACAAACTCGATGAACCCGATGGACGCATAGCGCACCAGCGGCATTTTCGAGCGGCGGCCAAGCGCCAAGGCAATACCGATGGGGAATGACAACGTGATGCCGACGGTTGCCACGACGAGTGTGATCAGCATCCCGCCCCAGAACTGTGTTTCAACGATCGGCATTCCAAAGATGCCGCCGGTCAACAGCCAA
This sequence comes from Hyphomicrobiaceae bacterium, assembly GCA_031401535.1. Lineage (GTDB taxonomy): Bacteria > Pseudomonadota > Alphaproteobacteria > Rhizobiales > Hyphomicrobiaceae > JAKFWF01. The sequence goes on from JANNRP010000009.1 coordinate 2,285, forward strand.
TAGGCGATAATCGGGAAGATGCCGAAGGTGAATACCGCAGCCCACTTCTTGCCCGGGATCGCTGGCACCATCAGCGGTATCAA
>JANNRP010000010.1:0-3292 GCA_031401535.1 Hyphomicrobiaceae bacterium
TGCGCGTCCACAAAGTGCCGGTGCTGCCGCATCGTTTGTTGGCCGCGCTGCGTGAACGCACGAGGCAGGACCGATGAGTGAGAGCGTCATAATGGAAACCGACGAGCCCATTCGCTGCGACGCTTGCCCGGTGCTATGCCGCATCCGTCCGGGTAAAACCGGTGCCTGCGATCGTTACGGCAACGTCGGCGGCACGCTGGTTCGCACAGATCCGCTGGTGTTGCTGGAGCGTGCGGTCGAGGATGGCCGGAGTGCAGTGCGCTTTCTCGATTCCGACCGTGAATGGGATGGCCGCATCGTGCATGGTCCCGACACGTTTGTTACCGGCATCGGCGCGACAACAACCTACCCGGACTACAAGCCGGCGCCATTCATCGTGTCGTCGCAGATCGAGGGCGTGGACTTCGTTACCGTCGTGACGGAAGGCATCTTCAGTTACTGCGGCGTCAAGGTGAAGATCGATACCGATCGGTTCATCGGTCCGGAGACGGCGGCCGTCCGCGCTAAGGGCGAGCAGGTCGGTCATGTGACAACCCACGAATATGGTTCGCAGATGCTCTCGCTCGGCGGGGTACATCATCTGACTGGGGGCTCCAAGGCGGAAGGCAACGCCACCTGCGATGCACTGCTGGCCTTGTGCAACAAAGAGCCGGTCGAATTATCGATCGATGGTGGCTCGACCATCATCGTGCAGGCGAACCGCGCCCCCATCATCGACGGTGTCACGGAAGCGCGCATGCGGGTCGGGTGCGGATCGGCGGTCACCGGTATCTTTGCCAAGCAGTGGTTGGACCTTGCCGACGAGGTGGTGGTCGTCGATGAGCACATCACCGGCGTGTTCACCGAGCATCAGGCGGGGCGGCTGCTCGACGTCAGGCCGTCGGGCTTGAAGATACGAGGTCGGAAATCTACGCCTGGGCGCTACTTCAAGGTGGCCGAGCCGGGCATGGGCTGGGGCGGCACGAACTTGCGCGACCCGCTGGAGATCATCAAAAGTTTCGATGCCAAACTCGCGTGGCCCGGCATGAGGCTGTTCATGGTGTCGACCACGGGCGAGCATTACGCGTGGTACGTGCTTGATGACAAGTTGACGCCGCAGCCGACCGTTGCTCCAGATGCCATCGTCAAACTGGTCGAGCGGATTGCCGAGAACTGCGAGCCCGCACTCTCGACCGTGCTGTTCATGGGCGGCGCGGGTGGCTCATTGCGGGCTGGCGTGACAGAAAATCCTGTGCGGTTGACGCAATCGGTCAAGAGCCGGTTGACGCGTGTGACGTGCGGCGGTGCGCCGGCCTATGTGTGGCCCGGCGGTGGTATCACGGTAATGGTCGACGTGGCTGCGTTGCCCGACAAATCGACAGGGTATGTGCCGACGCCTGCCCTGGTATTCCCAATTGAATTCACCATGCGGCGCGATGACTACGCCGCGATGGGGGGGCACATGGAACACGTGGTATCGCTCGACGCTGCAAAAGCGCGTGCGGACGCGTTGTGGAGCGGCGGCAAAACATGACTGCGCAGGCCCGCCTTCTGACAGGCAATCGGCTGCATCTGCAGCATGGCCCGATCGATCTGGTGATCGGCGCTGATGGCGATGCGTCTGAAGTCGAGCGCGCGTTCACTGGTGCTGCCGACGCGTTCCCGGACATCCTTCCCCGGTTGATTACCGAATTGTCAGGGTTGCGGACGCCAATTACCGAAACTGGATTGAGCTTTGCTGGCCCGGTCGCGCGTCGCATGGCCGCGGCCGTGTGGCCCTACCGCGATCGATTTATTACGCCGATGGCAGCAGTGGCGGGCAGCGTTGCGGATGAGGTGCTATCCATCATGTGCGCCAGTGCCGAGTTACGCCGCGCCTACGTCAACAATGGAGGCGACATCGCGCTCCATCTTCAACCGGGCGCGTCGTTTGCCGCAGGCGTCGTCGGTGATTTGGCAGCACCGGCCATCGATGCGCGGTTGGTGGTGCGGCACAGCGATCGCATCGGCGGCATCGCGACCTCGGGGTGGCGCGGACGCTCGCAGTCGCTGGGTATTGCCGACGCAGTAACGGTGCTGGCGGCAAGTAGCGCTGCAGCCGACGCCGCCGCGACGATGATCGCCAATGCCGTTAATATCGATGACCCAGCTATCGAGAGGTTGCCCGCGACCGCAGTCAGGGATGATAGCGATCTCCGGGACAGGCTGGTCACGGTTGCGGTCGGTCGCTTGTCGGAACCGCAGCGCCGATGCGCGTTAGATGCTGGCCTGCGGCGTGCGCAAGAAATATTCTCCCAACAACTGATTGTTGCAGCCTACATTCAGTTGCAAGGTGATAGCCGGGTGGCGGGTGAGCGGGCACTTTCCGCTCATGCCGCTTGAGGAGTTGGGCCAAGTGGCTTTTCCGTCAGTCGAGGGAGTGTTTGTGATGAAGATGATGTTGAGTTTAGCCGCAGTTTGGGGCGTTGCTGCCCTAAGCGCGCCAGCGGCGATGGCGCAAGGCACCATCAAGATTGGTGAAATCAACAGCTACAAGGCGCAACCGGCGTTTCTGGAGCCTTACAAAAAGGGCTGGGAACTGGCGGTCGAAGAGATCAACAAGGCTGGCGGCATCGGCGGCAAGACGCTCGAGATCATTTCGCGTGACGATAACGCGACGCCAGGTGATGCGGTGCGTGTTGCCGAAGAACTCGTTAGCCGCGAGAACGTCAGCCTTCTCACCGGCTCGTTTTTGTCGCACATCGGGCTTGCCGTCTCGGACTTCGCCAAGCAGCGCAAAATTCTGTTCGTCGCCGCAGAACCTCTGACCGACAAGATCGTGTGGGAGAGCGGCCACAAATACACGTTCCGGCTGCGTGCCTCGACCTACATGCAGACTTCGATGCTGGTTGCCGATGCGGCCAAGCTGAAGAAGAAGCGTTGGGCGCTGGTGTATCCGAACTACGAATACGGGCAGTCCGCCGTTGCATCGTTCAAGGCGTTGATGAAGGCGGCGCAGCCTGATGTCGAATTTGTCACCGAGCAGGCGTCGCCGCTGGGCAAGATCGAAGCTGGTGCCGTTGCGCAGGCGATCGCCGACGCCAAGCCTGACGCCATCTTCAACGTCACGTTCGGGGCCGACCTTGCGAAGTTCGTGCGCGAAGGCCAGACACGTGGCCTGTTCAAGGATCTGCCGGTGTTCAGCGTGCTGTCAGGCGAGCCTGAGTATCTCGATCCGCTGAAGGATGAGACGCCGGTTGGCTGGTATGTGACAGGGTATCCGGTGGCTGAAATTGCAACGCCGGAACACAAGGTTTTCGTCGATGCCTACAAG
>JANNRP010000011.1:0-10749 GCA_031401535.1 Hyphomicrobiaceae bacterium
GGCACACCGTTCGCTGCAGCCTTCGCCCACACCGCCTCGCCATGTCGGGCACATTGATCGAAGGTGCTCTCGACCGCGCCCTTGCCCGGTGCAAAATTTGAATAGGTTGTCGCCATGTCGAGACCGTAGCGCCGTGCCGTCTCCATGGCTTTCACCGAGTCGTAATACTGGATGATGAACGTGATTTCCTTACCTGTCCGCTCCCGCGTCACGCGCCGGATCGTTAGGAACGCCTCGCGCGCCTTATCGTCTGTGCCGAAGAATTTTGACCAGTCAAGGCCATCGTGTGCCAGCACAAACACCGGCAGCGTGCCGGACCCGGTTTGCATATAGTCCGGATGGGCAGCGAACGTCGCGACGCTGGCCGCGATGTCGTCGAGGTCGGCCGGCGGGAACAACTGATTGAGACTGAGGGCAAACTTCACGCCCATGCGATCGCCCAGGCGCAGATAGGATGATAGCGCACGGTTGAGCTTGAGATGCGTGTTGATATCCCGGCCCCAACTGCCCGTGTCCGGGTAGAAGCCGAAAATGAAATAGTCGACGCCAATGGCGCGGGCGTAGGCCACTTCGGCGTGCAGCACGTGTTCCTTGTCGCCGTCGAGGTGAAGCTTGCCCTGCGCGTCGTAGCGCGCGAAGAATGGCGCCCGGTGCGCCCATTCTGGCTGTTCCAGCACCTTCTGGTCGGGCGCGCTTTCATACCAAGCATCCCAGCGGATCGCGCCGATCTTGATGTCGTCGGGCACCTGGGCAACAGCCGCCGTTGCCATGATCACCGGCACAAGACCAACGACAATAAGGCACAATAATCGCACGGCCAGTCCTCTCATCCGTCTCGATCCACGTTGGACGATTTGCAGGTGCGCGGACAAGCCACAAAGTGGTCCAGCCACTGGTGTCCCACAGGACGAACCGCGAACATCGCTGCATCTCGATCAGAGATCCAACGGCAGTAGTTGCCAGCGCACCACAACGGGGCGAAGCCCGGAACTCGTCGGGCACAATTGCCTTGTACTCCGTTCCGAACGCAGTTTAGTACGCTCGGAAACGTGGTATATATGAGTTGAACTGATAATGGACATCGAGACCCTTTCAATCCCCGCCGTCAAGCTGATCCGGCCGAAGCGCTTCGGCGATGCGCGCGGCTTCTTCTCCGAGGTCTACAGCAAGGCGGCACTGGCAGCGGCTGGCATCACAATGGAGTTCGTGCAGGATAACCACTCGCGTTCGGCGCAGGTTGGCACCGTGCGCGGCTTGCACTTCCAGACCGCACCATTTGCACAGGACAAACTTGTGCGCGTGACCAAGGGCCGCATTCTTGATGTCGCCGTTGATTTGCGGCGCGGGTCGCCAACCTACGGGCTACACGTCACCGCCGAACTATCGGCCGAGAACTGGACGCAGATCCTGGTGCCGATCGGCTTTGCGCACGCGTTCTGCACGCTCGAGCCTGACACGGAAGTGGTCTACAAGGTGTCAAACATCTACGCGCCAGCCAACGATGGTGGCGTGATCTGGAACGATCCCGACCTTGGTATCGCATGGCCGGTGAGTGCTGCCGATGCCGTGCTGTCTGACAAGGACGCGAAGCTGCCGCGTCTGCGTGATCTGCCGCCAGTGTTTTGACGGTCTTTTTTATTCTAACGAAAGTTGCGAGTTTCATTCATGAATGTTGTGGTCACAGGCGGCGCTGGCTTTATTGGTTCGGCGCTCTGCCGGTATCTGGTCGCGCATAAGGGCTGGCGGGTCACCAACGTCGATAAACTAACGTATGCGGCCAATCTGGCATCGTTGAATTCGATTGAATTGGCGTCCGGTTATCGTTTCGTGCATGCCGACATCTGTGATCGCGCGGCCATGGACCGGGTGTTGGCAGAGGCGGCGCCCGATGCGATCATGCATCTGGCGGCAGAAAGCCACGTCGACCGTTCGATCACTGGGTCGGCAGAATTCATCGCGACCAATATCGTCGGCACGCACACGCTGCTGGAAGCGGCGCGGGGTTTTTGGAGCGCACTACCGGAGCCGCGGCGTTCCGCATTTCGCTTCCTCCATGTCTCGACCGATGAGGTTTATGGCAGCCTTGGCCCCGATGGCTTTTTCCTCGAAACGACACCCTATGATCCGCGTTCGCCGTATTCGGCGAGTAAGGCTGCGTCCGATCATCTGGTCAGCGCCTGGCACGAGACGTACGGGCTGCCGACTGTTATCACCAACTGCTCGAACAATTACGGGCCCTACCATTTCCCCGAGAAATTGATCCCGCTCGTGCTGCTCAACGCACTCGATGGCAAGCCACTGCCGGTTTACGGCGATGGCCGACAGGAGCGCGACTGGCTGTTCGTCGACGATCACGCCAAGGCGTTGACGCTTGCTGTCGAACGAGGGCGGGTCGGGCACACGTACAATGTCGGGGGCCGTGCGCCGATGCAGAACCTCACTGTGGTCGAGAGCATCTGCGATATCCTCGACCGGTTGCGTCCGGCAGCAGTGCCACGGCGTTCTCTCATTACGTTCGTCAAAGACCGCCCCGGACATGACCGACGCTACGCCATTGACCCGACCAAGATCGAGACTGAGCTTGGCTGGCGGTCCGAGGAAACGTTCGATACTGGTATCGAAAAGACGGTGCGTTGGTATCTGGCCAATGAGGATTGGTGGCGACCATTGCGCGCCGGGGTCTACAGCGGTGAGCGTTTGGGCCTCCTTGAGAAAAAATCATGAGTGCCGCCACCCGCGTCGTTCTGATCGGTGCCAAGGGACAAGTGGCGATAAGCCTCGCTCGGAGCTTACCTGAAGCGGGCTTCGCTGTCACCGTTTTGGCGCGCCCGGAGTTTGACCTGACGCGCGCCGATGAGTTGTCGGAGGCGATTATCGCCGCTCGTCCGGCCGTAGTTATCAATCCGGCAGCTTATACTGCCGTCGATCGCGCCGAAGATGAGCCAGGTGCTGCCTATGCCATCAACCGCGATGCGGCGGGTGCAATTGCTGCGGCCGCATCTCGGGCTGGCGCTGCAATCATTCACCTCTCAACGGACTACGTATTCGATGGCCGCCAAAGCCGTCCCTACCGCGAAGAAGAGGAGACTGGGCCGCAGGGTGTCTACGGCGCATCGAAGCTCGCTGGAGAAGTGGTGGTTGTGGCGGCCAATCCCCGTCATGTGATCCTGCGCACGGCTTGGGTTTGCAGCCCAGACGGCGCAAACTTCCTGAAGACCATGTTGCGGCTCGCGGCGGAACGGCCGGAGCTGAAGGTTGTCGCTGATCAGCACGGCAGTCCGACATTTGCAGCCGACATTGCGGGCGCGATTGCCAAAATTGCCAAAGTGTGTGCGGACAAGTCGTCAGGAGCACCACAATTCGGGGTGTTCCATCTTGTCTCCGGCGGTGAAACGACTTGGTGCGGTTTCGCCCGGGCCATTATGCTGGCGTCCAAGGCTCGCGGCGGACCTTCCGTGCCGGTCCATTCCATTACGACGGCGGAGTTCCCGACAAAGGCGCGTCGGCCTAGTTATTCGACGCTCAACACGGACAAGCTGGCTCGTGTCTATGGAATTCGCATGCCGGACTGGCAGCCGGCCTTGGAGTGCTGTCTCGACGGGATGATCGGCGAGCCACAGAATTGAAGGTTGAGACAAGGGGGCTGTACCATGAAGGGTATCATTCTGGCGGGCGGTAGTGGCACGCGCCTCTATCCGATCACGCTCGGACTGTCGAAGCAGCTATTGCCGGTCTATGACAAGCCGATGATCTACTACCCGCTGTCGGTGCTCATGATGGCAGACATTCGGGATATCCTGATTATCACCACGCCGCACGATCTGGCGCAGTTCAAATCGCTGTTGGGTGACGGGTCACAATTCGGGATCAAGCTGACTTTTGCAGTGCAGCCTAGACCCGAAGGCCTCGCGCAAGCATTTATCATCGGTGCAGATTTTATCGGTGGCGATCGCTGTGCGTTGGTGCTTGGCGACAACATCTTCTTTGGCCATGACCTGCCCCAGATGCTTCAGACCGCGACGCGGGCAACGACGGGCGCGACGGTGTTTGCCTATGAGGTTGTCGACCCGGAGCGCTACGGCGTCGTCGCATTCGATGCTGGCGGTAGAGCGACCAGCCTGGAGGAAAAGCCCAAGGTGCCACAATCGAGCTGGGCGGTCACCGGCCTTTACTTCTACGACAACGACGTGCTGCGTCATGCGGCCAGTATCAAGCCGTCGGCGCGTGGTGAGCTTGAGATTACGGATGTCAATCGCTGTTATCTTGAAGCTGGCCGTCTCAATGTCCAGCGCATGGGCCGCGGGTTTGCATGGCTCGATACCGGAACTTATGACTCACTGCTGGAAGCGTCGCAGTTCGTGGCGACCCTGGAGCGTCGCCAAGGCATGAAGATTTCGTGCCCTGAGGAAATTGCCCTGCGGTATGGCTTCCTGACAGTGGCGCAAATGGAGCCGTGGCTGCAGAAACTCGGCAAGTCCGATTACGCATCTTACATCAGGCGGATTGGCGCTCCGATAAAAGGTAACGGCTAACCTGATATGCCGGTGCGGCATTCTATCCAAATAGCACTGTTTGTCACTTTGCACCCGGGCTTATTGCAGCGTGGGGGCACGCAACCGTCCGACGAGCGCGCGGAGCCTTGTCGGCACGCCGAGCCCCCTGCAGACGACATAGAATACCGGGGTGAAGATCAAGCCGAACAACGTCACGCCGATCATACCGGAAAATACCGCGGTGCCGAGCGATTGACGCATTTCCGCACCTGCACCGGACGCGATCACCAGCGGCACGACGCCCAGAATGAACGCCAACGACGTCATTAGGATAGGGCGTAGTCGGGTGCGGGCTGCCTCGATGGCCGCCTCCAGGCGGGTCTTACCCTCGTCCTCTGCTTGTTTAGCAAATTCAACAATCAGAATAGCGTTCTTGGCGGCAAGTCCCACGAGCACGACAAGCCCAATCTCAACTAGGACATTGCGATCGAGGCCACGCAGATTGACGCCGATCATGGCAGCCAGAATGCACATCGGAACGATCAGGATGACTGCCAAGGGCAATAACCAGCTTTCATAAAGCGCCGCCAGCAGCAGGAACACGAACACGACAGCGAGGCCAAACGCGACCACTGCAGTGTTACCAGCAAGCTTTTCTTGCAGTGCGATTTCGGTCCATTCGAAGCCGAAGCCTGATGGTAGCTGGGTTTCGGAAATTTTCTCGATCACAGCGATACCCTGGCCCGATGAAAACCCGCGGGCGAGGCCAAGCTGTACTTCTGCTGCCGGGTAAAGATTGTAACGCGGTACGCGATAGGCGCCAGTCGTATCCTGAAACGTCGCGACCGAACCGATCGGCACCATGTCATCATTGGTGTTGCGGGTTTTGAGGCTGGCTACGTCGCGCAGGGTTAGCCGATAAGGATTGTCGGCCTGGGCGGTGACGCGATAGGTGCGGCCAAGAATGTTAAAATCGTTGACGAACGCAGAACCCATATAGATCGACAAGGTATCAAATACACGCGCGATGGGCACGCCGAGCTGTTCAGCCTTGGTTCGATCAATGTCGGCGTAAATCTGTGGCGTCCGCGTATTGAATAGTGTGAACGGCTGGATGATGCCGGGCACCTGACCAGCCGCGCCGGCGACGGCCCATGTTGCGCCCTCAAGGGCTGGCAGGCCGCGACCTGAACGATCCTGAACGTAGCCCTTGAGGCCGCCGCCTGTGCCAATACCTGGCACTGAGGGAGGCTCTAGCACGAATGCGAAGGCATCACGCAATTGGAACATCTTCCCCCTGAGTTCGGCAAGAATTTGATCCTTGGTCACGCCAAGTTTCTTGCGTTCTTCGAATGATTTGAGCGCGACAAAGATCACGCCGGTATTCGGTGCGTTGGTGAAGGTCGCACCATCGAAGCCGACGAAAGCGACTGCATCGCGTACGCCTGGTTGGGCCAACATGATCTCGGACGCCTTGCGCACCACCGCATCGGAACGATCAAGCGTCGCTCCAGGCGGAAGTTGGAAGGCTGCAATGAAGTAGCCGCGGTCGAGTTGAGGCACGAGGCCGGTCGGGGTTGCAGCAAGGCGATAATAAGTGAGGCCAAGAAGCCCCGCATAAGCGAGTAGGACGATGGCTGACAGGCGGATCATGCGGCGCGTCAGCCCGGCGTAGCCGTTCGCCAATTTGTCAAACAACCAATTGAAGCCTTCGAAGAATTTTCGCACGGGCGCTGATAGGGTATGCATCAGGCCAGTTTGATCGGGAGCGTGCGCCACGTGTGGCTTCAGCAAGAGTGCCGCCATTGCCGGCGACAGGGTCAGTGATACGAACGCCGAGATTGCGGTCGAAGCCGCAATTGTGATTGCAAACTGCTTATAGAATGAGCCCTGCAAGCCGGAGATGAACGCCGTCGGCAGAAACACTCCGATCAGCACGAGACTGATTGCGATCAACGCGCCACCGACCTCGTCCATGGTCTTGTGCGCGGCCTCCTTCGGGCTCATTCCCATGCGCAAGTAACGTTCAACGTTTTCAACCACGACGATCGCATCGTCGACCACGATGCCAATCGCCAGCACGAGGCCGAACAGCGACAGCACGTTGAATGAAATACCGGCCGCCGACATGACAAGGAATGTACCGATCAGCGATACCGGTATCGCCATAATGGGAATGATCGCGGCTCGCCACGTCTGCAAGAACAAAATGACTACAACTACGACAAGCAGGATAGCTTCCAGCAGGGTCGTCACAACTTCGTCGACCGAGGCCTGGATGAACTCGGTTGGATTGTAGACGACCGAGTAGGCGACCCCTGGTGGGAAGTCTTTCGCTAACCGGTCCATCTCGGCGCGCACGTTTGCAGCGGTCGCCAATGCGTTGGACCCAGGCCGCTGGAAGATGACGAGAGCCGTTGCCACTTTGTTATTGAGGTAGGCGTTGACGGTGTAGTCCTGACTGCCCAATTCGACGCGCGCGATGTCGCGGATACGTACGACGGAGCCGTCGGTGCCTGCGCGGATGACGATGTTCTCGAACTGCTCCGGCGCACTCAGACGCCCAAGGGTCTGCACAGAGAGCGTAAAGGCGCCGACGGATGAGGCTGGCGCTTGGTTGATTGCGCCAGCTGCCACCTGAAGATTGGCCGACCGCATGGCGGCGACCACTTCAGCTGCGGTCAATCCGCGTGCGGCAACCTTGGCTGGATCCAGCCACACGCGCATTGAGTAGTCGCGGGCACCAAAGATGTTCACGTTGCCAACGCCATCGACCCGCGACAGCACATCCTTGACGTACAGGGTAGCGTAGTTCGAGATGTAGCTCTGGTCGCGGCTTTGGTCCGGCGAGATCATATGTACGACCATCATCAGGTCCGGTGAGGCTTTGCGCACCGAGATGCCGAGTCGGCGTACGTCCTCCGGTAGACGCGGCTCTGCAACAGCCACGCGGTTCTGCACTAGCACTTGTGCCTGATCGATATTGGTGCCGGGTTTGAACACGACGTTGATCGACAGCCGCCCATCGCCGGTCGACTGGGAACTGATGTAGAGCATGTTGTCGACGCCGTTGACTTCCTGCTCGATCGGCGTCGCCACGGTTTCGGCGATGACGGGTGCCGAGGCGCCAGGATAGGTCGCGGTGATGTTGACGGTTGGTGGCGCAATCTCGGGATACTCGGCGATTGGCAGAGAACGCTGGGCGATCAATCCCATGATCGTGATGATCAGTGAAAGCACTGTCGCGAAAATGGGGCGATCAATAAAAAAATGAGAAAGACGCATTCATCTGGCTCCACGGTAGCAATCGTCAAGCGCGTCTCGGGCGATGTATCAGTTCGAAACAGCAGCTTTTATTGAGCCCGGCTGCGGGGTGATCTTGGTGCCTGGTCGAACTGCAGGGTTCGCCAGCCCGTCAATCACGATACGATCGTCTTTGGTGAGGCCGGATGAGACCACACGTAAGCCGTCGACGATCGTGCCAAGGGTAACGGGGACGGGTTTGACGACATTGTCAGGACCGACGGTGAATACGATCTTGCGTGCTTGGTCCGAAATCACCGCAGTATCCGGGATCAGCATGGCGTCGAATTCACCGCCGAACAGTTGCATCCTGGCGAATAAGCCCGGATAGAGCAGTTCGTCCTTGTTCTCAAAAATAGCGCGCCCGCGCAACGTTCCCGAGCGGGCATTCAATTGGTTGTCGACAAAGTCCATTTTCCCTAGACGCTTCCAGTCGGTTTCGTCAGCAAGTTTGACGCGGACGGGTGTTGCCGTCTCACGCGAGGACTGACGTTGTCCGGCCAGGAACAACCGTGCGTAGCGAAGGAAGTCGGCCTCAGAGACGTCGAATGTGAAATGAATAGGGTCGAGCGACACAATGGTCGTCAATAGCGTCGGCGTACCGGTTTGCCCGCTGCTCACGACATTCCCGACGTCGACTTTTCGATTGGAAATGCGACCGGCAATCGGCGCTCGCACTTCGGCCCATTCTAGATTGAGTTCAGCGGTTTTCAGTACGGCTTGCGACGACAGTAGACCAGCACGGGCAACGCTTAGATCGGCCTTACGCTTGTCGAACTCACGCTCGGTCAGGACACGTGTCTTGGCGAGGGGTGCCGCGCGCTCGACCTCGTTATCAGCCAAGTCCACCTGTGCAGTCGTCCGCGCGATTTCGGCCTGTGCGCTTTCAACAGCGATCTGGAATGGGCGTTTGTCGATCGTGAATAGCAGATCACCTGCTTTCACCATCTGGCCATCCTTAAAATGCACCGAGTCGATGAAACCGGTCACGCGCGGTCGGACCTCGACGGATTCTACGGGCTCAAAGCGTCCGGAGAACTCGTCCCATTGGGTGACGCGCTTGGCGAGCGGCGCAGCCACGGTAACTGGCAATGCTTGCAGTTGCTGCTGCGCTATTGCGGGTGGCGTTGACAGCGCCATCATGAGTTGAGCGAGAGCTGCAACTGCGATCAGCGCGAGTGGATTTTGCATACTTTTCTCATCAAGGCCGGAGCCTAGGGCAGCGCAAGATCGCGCTGGCGGTTAGCATATGGCACGATTGTGCGGCGCAACAAGCAGACTGTGAAAAATTCGACAAAAGCTGATGTGTTAAAACACCAGGGCGCGTGCCCTAAACCGTGCAATACCGCTCGAAAGGGTCAACGGTCCCTTGCGCCACTAGCGGCGAGGCTGGAAACTTGCAGGCGGAGGAACGTCCGCACGGCGCTGCGGATCACCGGTCACAGAGGGCACATACTCGGCCGACTTACACGAGCAGCCCTGCACAAATTCCTTCCGGTAACGGAACGCTGTCTTTAAGCTGGTGTACTGCTGCTTGGTCTTGAACGACATGGCCTGTTCGACGGCCGCTCCAGGGTTCTGATAATAGTACAGTTCTACCGGTGCCGCACATTTCGACTGACAGGCTTCTGCATCGCGGTCGAAGTGAGTTGGCAGCGTCGAGAAACTAACCGGAAAATAATAGCCGTCGCACAGCCGGACGCAGACCGTTTTGTAGGTGGCGAATGGCAAATTGCCGAACTGTCCACCGCCGCCGGAGGTGCTCTCCTCGTCTTGCCAGATCGACGAGAACGGCCCACGTCGGCTGGCCTCCTGTTGATAGCCAGCGCCACAATTGTTGCGAGCCAATTCGCGGATAATGTCATCTTGATAGGATCGCCCACCGGAGGAGACGATTTGCTGGCGTTGGGCATCGAGCTCGGCCACGCGGCGTTTTGCGGCTTCGACTTGGCCATTGAGATCGACGCACGCCCGCGTGCGCTTCAACGATTTTGAGAACAGGAAATATTCGAAGCATTCCTGCCGGTCGAGCTGGCTTTGGCCCTGCTGAGCAGCTCGGTCGGTTGCCCGAATATCAGCCTCCAGTTTGGGCAGCAAATCTTTCGTCTGCGAGCCACGGTTCGATTCCTGAGCGAGCCTTTGCTCCAGCTGAAGACAAATTCCGCCCACCGCACCGGGCGTACCACGGTTGGCGCCCTGCTGCGGTATTGGTGGCTGATAGCCTTGACTGCCGCCCGGCGAAATTGGCTGGCCCGGACTAGGGCCACGATACACGGGTTCGCGCGGCACTGGCGCCGATTGCTGATTTTGCCACGGCCACTGCCAACCCTGCGCGGCTGCGGGCGGTGAGAAGGCAAGCGCAACAGCCACCGAAATTATGGAAAGCGCCGAGAAGGCAAACCGGGCTCTGCCTAGCTTCAGAGGCACCGTCCGCTCTCCACGTCGCATGAATTGTTGCCGCATGACATTCACGATCGCCGATAGGTTCTGGTGTTTCCGCACGTAGAATCGCAACAGCAACGCGCATAGGTTAAGTATGGTCACTCCTGGATGAGGGGTCAATGCAGCCGAAATAGGGCTCAGGATAGGGCGTTGGGTTTGCTGAATTTCCTGATCGCTCAACTGTGGAAAAGTAAACTATGCGACTAAGTGTGTGCCAAGTGTCATTGCCCCGCTTGACGGAGCGGAACGGGAACGCGCATACACGAGTAATGAACGAAACCGAGCGCACACCAGCCGTCAACGTTTGTTGTGGCAAGATTATCATCGGCAGCTGACTTCACGCTGGCTGAGCGGCCGCTCTTTACTTTCGATCATTCCGAGCCGATAGCCCGCCAGCTGATCAACTTCTGGCACTGGGACTTCCCGTCCCGTGCAGGCATTGGGGACTATCGTGGCACTGACCCTCTACAACACGTTGTCGCGTCGCAAGGAAGCCTTTCAGCCGATCGAT
>JANNRP010000012.1:0-11064 GCA_031401535.1 Hyphomicrobiaceae bacterium
AAATTCGCCCACGATCGCGGTTACGTCGAAACCGTATTCGGGCGGCGCATTCATTATCCAGAGATCAATACCAAAAACCCATCGATGCGCGGTTTCTTGGAGCGTGCCGCGATCAACGCCCCCATTCAAGGCTCGGCCGCCGACATCATCCGCCGCGCCATGATCCGCATGCCAACGGCTTTGGCCGACGCAAAGCTCGCGTCTGCGCGCATGCTGCTGCAGGTGCACGACGAACTGATCTTCGAGGTACGGACTACTGACGTCGAGAAGACGATCACGGTCGCGCGCAGCGTCATGGAGAAGAGCGCGGAGCCAGCCGTGCAGTTCAGCGTGCCAATCCGAGTCGATGCCAAGGCCGCCGCCAACTGGGACGAGGCGCATTGAGATGAGCAACGCCGCTGATCTGACTGCCAGCCAACTGCTCGACGCCTATGCCGCACGCCAACTGTCACCGGTCGAGGTAACGCGCGCCATCATCGCCCGCATCGAGACGTACGAGCCACAGCTCAACGCGCTTTACGCATTCGATCCCGAGAGTGCAGTGAAGGCTGCAATGGACGCCGAACAGCGCTGGTGCAACGGAACATCGCGTCCGCTCGATGGCGTGCCTGTCACGATCAAGGAGAACATCCGCACTAAGGGTGTCCCGACACCGCTTGGCACGGCGGCAACCTTGCTTACACCCTCAACTGATGATGCCCCCGCCGCCGCCCGGCTGCGCGAAGCTGGCTGCGTGATAATATCGAAGACGACGATGCCGGATTTTGGCATGACCTCGTCGGGACTATCGAGTTTCCACCCGCTGACGCGCAATCCCTGGGATACTACGAAGAACCCGGGGGGTAGCTCCGCAGGTGCCGGTGCGGCAGCCGCTGCCGGATACGGCCCGCTTCACATTGGAACCGACATCGGTGGTTCCATACGATTGCCGGCCAGTTGGTGCGGCGTGTTCGGCTTGAAGCCGAGCTTCGGGCGCGTCGCCGTCGATCCGCCCTACTTCGGACGGGTTGCCGGACCCATGACGCGCACCGTGCGGGATGCAGCCCTGATGATGCGCGAGCTTGCAAAGCCCGACGCGCGCGATCCGACGAGTTTGCCGCCCTCCAATATCGACTGGCTTGATCTGACCTTCGACCTCAAGGCAGTGCGGATCGGCCTGCATCTCGATGCAGGGGCTGGCTTAGCCGTTGATCCGGACGTGTTGGCGGTCGTCCAGGACGCCGCCCGGCGTTTTGCCAACGCCGGAGCCATTGTGACACCGTTGGCCCCGTTTTTCACGCGCGCGATGCTCGACGGCATAGACCGCTTTTTCCGCCAGCGCGCCTGGCTCGATCTGCAAGCGCTCCCATCCGAGCGCCGGGCCCTCGTTCTGCCCTATATCTTGGAATGGGCAGCACCCGCCGCGCACTTCACAGGCGCGCAGGTGTTCGACGGTGTCAACCAGATGGTAGCGATGCGCGCCACCGCCAACGTGGCATGCCAGTCGTTCGACTATGTGATCTCACCGGTCGCCCCCTGCGTCGCCTTTGCCGCCGAACTTGCATCACCCATCAACGATGCGCAGCGACCGTTCGAGCACATCGCATTCACGCTTCCGTTCAACATGAGCGATCAGCCGTCGGCATCGATCAACGCGGGGTATTCAGCTAGCGGCTTGCCGATCGGGCTGCAAATTACAGGACAGCGGTTCGACGATCTCGGCGTGCTGCGGCTTGCGCACGCGTTTGAGGGGATGAGGGCCACGCAACGCCCGTGGCCTCAGACTGATTGACAGCGCTGTCACATCCGCCCACTCCCCCGCTCGGGCCAAATGTGGTCGTCAAAACTCCTACCGCCCCGTAATCAACACTTTGACGACAGGCTTCTTGCCCCAGGCATAATCGACGGCGGAGCGCACGGCACGCCGCACCGCATCACGGACCAATTCGACGTCCTTGCGGCGACTGGGCGGGATGCTTTCGATCGTGCCTTCGACCGTATCGAGGATGATATCCTCCATCAGATCACCCTCGCTGTTTTCTGCTGGTACGCCGTCAATAGCGCAGTCGGGTTCGCCGATCAGTTCACCCTTGGCGCCGAGCGTAAAGGCTACGGCAACGAGGCCCACCGTCGACAATTTTTTGCGGTCGCGCACCGGGCCATCGCCAGCCGGGATGATCAGACGTCCGTCACGATAGAGGCGGCCGACGGGCACCTCGCCGATGATAGCGGCCGGTCCCGGCGCCAACCGCACCAATTCGCCGGCGATCGGTGTTTGCGTTTCGGGAACGCCGCAGGCGCGCGCCAACTTTGCATTCTCGGCCAGATGCCGCGCCTCACCGTGCATCGGGATCAGGATCCGCGGTTTGATCCATGCGTACATCTGCTTCAACTCTTCGCGCCGAGGATGCCCGGTGACGTGCACCAGCGCGTCGTTGTCGGTGACGAGATCGCAGCCCTGGCGGACCAGCGCATTCTGTACACGGCCGACCGGACGCTCATTGCCGGGAATGGTGCGCGACGAGAAAATCACTATGTCGCCCTTAGTGAGCGATACCTGCGGGTGCTCGGCTTCTGCAATGCGCGACAGTGCGGCGCGCGCCTCGCCCTGACTGCCGGTGCAGAGCGCAAGCGTTTCGCGCGGTTGTAGATAGCTGAACTGGTTCTGATCCAGATACTTAAAGTCGACCGGCAAATAGCCAGTATCGATCGCCACCTGAATGACCCGGTGCATCGACCGGCCGACGACGACGAGCTTGCGACCGGTGACTTCGGCTGCATCCGAGACAGCCTTCAGGCGTGCCACGTTCGATGCGAACGTCGTCACCGCGACGCGGCGCTTCGCACTCTTGATGATCTTGGTCAACGAGGCGGCAACTTCGACTTCGGATGGCGACCGGCCTTCGCGCATGGCGTTGGTGGAGTCGCACACCATGGCCAGGAAGCCCTCGCGGCCTAGCTCTTCCAGCCGCGCATTGTCGCTTGGCAGGCCGACGAGGGGATCACTGTCGAGTTTCCAGTCGCCGGTGTGGAATACGTTGCCATGCTCTGTGCGAAGTACAAGGCCGGACGACTCCGGGATCGAGTGGGAGAGATTGACGAACTCGAGATCAAACGATCCAACCTTGAAGGTGGACCCGATCGGCACTTCCGTGATCGGCAGCTTCAGCTTGCCACCATAATCAACGAGCTTCGAGCGCAGCATGCCAGCCGTGAATGGCGTTGCATAAATCGGGCAACCAAGGCGCGGCCACATGTCAATGACGGCGCCGATGTGATCTTCATGCGCATGTGTCAGCACGAGGCCAGCCAGCGACTTGCGTTCGCCGGCGATAAAGCCCACGTCGGGCAACACGACATCGACGCCAGGCTCGTTGTCATTCGGGAAGGTCAGACCCAGGTCGACCATGAGCCATTGGCGTTTGCGCGGTTCGCCAATACCGTAGAGATAGGCATTCATGCCAATTTCGCCGAGGCCTCCGAGCGCCGCGAACACCAGTTCGCCTTTCGCCGATCGTGCGCCCGCGCCCGTCGTAATATCTGTCATTCAATCTATCCTCATAGCGCCGTAGCGCTCGTTCAAATTGTCGATGTTGTCTCAAGTACAGTCGTTCCAGTCAGTGTCACATCACCATGAGTGAGGCGGCGCACGGCGCCATGTTCGTCATGCAACAGCAACGCACCATCGCCGTCGAGCCCAGCAAACGTACCCGCAATCCTGGTGTTTCCAGCGTTGACGGTGAGCGGTTGGCCGATGGGACCACTGCGCGCCAGCCAATCGTCGCGCAAATGGTTAAATCCGTCCCCAGTCTGCCACTGCACCAACTTTCGCGGCAGATGAATCTGCAACCGCCTTAGCACATCATCGCGCGAAGCGTGGCATCCATGTTGGATGAGTGACGTGACATCGCGTCTGTCGATGGTGGGCGCATTAACGCAATTGATCCCAATCCCGATCACGGCGATGGCCTGACCGTCCAAATTGGTAGTTTCCACCAGAATGCCACCGAGTTTGGACATGCCGATCAGGCAGTCGTTCGGCCACTTGAGGCGGAGCAGCGACTGCGTAGGCCCCAGCAACTCCGTCAAGGCATCATGGACGGCAACGCCGGCGAGCAGCGACAACTGCTGCAGATTTGATGGCGCACAACCAGGCACGAACAAAAATGATGCCGTGAGATTGCCGGCCTCAGACTGCCAAGCCCGGCCAGAGCGACCACGCCCCTGCGTCTGGCGCTCGGCCACAACCCACAACGGTCCACGCTCGCCTAGCGCGGCCAACCGCAACGCTTCAGAGTTAGTCGAGTCTGTCTCCGCCAGATGAAGGATGCGGACCGGCATGGCTGCGGCCATCACGGGCTCGCATACCGGAACGTTTTGGCTGCGGTCGCTGCCGCGTCAACGATCCGGCCACCAATGAACGGCAGCGAGAACACGAGCACGAATATGCCGGAGAATGCCATTACGCCCATGGCTTTAGCGCGTACCGGCAGGAACTTTGCGGCCGCTTCATCGAAGAACATGATCTTGATGATACGCAGGTAGTAGTAGGCGCCGACGACGCTGGCCAGCACGCCAACGACAGCAAGGAACCAGAGCTTGGCGTTCACAGCCGCCAGGAACACGTACCACTTCGACCAGAAGCCAGCGAGCGGTGGGATGCCAGCCAGCGAGAACATGAGCATGGCCAGCACAAATGCCATCGGCAGATTGGTGCGGCTCAAGCCCGCCAGCTCGTCAATGGTTTCGACGTCGCCACCTTGGCGTCGCATTGACAGGATACAGGCAAACACCCCTAGCGTCATGACGAGATAGATCGACATGAATACCAGCACGCCTTGGGTGCCCTCCGCTGAATTCGCGGCAAGACCGACGAGGGCAAACCCCACATTGGCGATCGACGAGTATGCCATCAGCCGCTTAATGTTGGTCTGTCCAATGGCGGCAAACGCGCCCAGCAGCATCGAAGCTAGGCTCAAGAATACGATGATCTGCTGCCACTGCAGGGCAAAGCCCGGAAATGCACCAAGAGCCACGCGCAGCAACAGCGACATGGCAGCAATCTTAGGCGCCGCGGCGAAGAATGCCGTGACCGGTGTCGGTGCACCTTCATAAACATCTGGCGTCCACATGTGGAACGGAACGGCCGATACCTTGAACGCGATGCCGACCAACAGGAATACGAGGCCGAAGATCAGGCCGATGTTGCCCGCAGCCGTCGCTCCCTTCGCGACCGAAGCAATCACTGGGAAACTCGTCGACCCGGTGAACCCATAGAGCAGCGACGCTCCGTAAAGCAACATTCCGGACGACAGCGCACCCAGAACAAAATATTTGAGGCCAGCCTCACTCGACTTGACGGAATCGCGGCGGAAGGCTGCGACCACGTATAGCGCGAGGCTTTGTAGCTCAAGCCCAAGATAAAGCGAGATCAGATCATTCGCCGAAACCATCATCAACATGCCGACGGTTGCCAGCAAAATCAGTACCGGATACTCGAACTTCATGTGCTTGTGGTCACGAAATTCATCGAACGCCAAGATCAGCGCCACGGCAGAGCCCGACAACACCAACAGCTTCATGAATCGGCCAAAGCCATCGACGACGAACGCGTTGTCGAACAGCATCTGCGGCGTCGCAGGCTGTTGCAGAACGGCAAAGCCTGCCGCCAATAAGACAAGTACTGCCGCCCAGCCGATCAGCTCGCCGTTGTCGTCGGTCTCGGGTCGGAACACACCGATCATCAGCAATGTCATCGCGCCAATCGCGACGATCAACTCCGGCAGCAGTGGTAGATACGAGCTCAAGGTCATTGCGTTTCAGCTTTCAAGGCGCAGCGGCGATCGGGATCAATTCAGGGCCAGCGCCGCTGTCTTCAATGCAGCTTCGTAGTTGGCGACGAGTTTCTTGACCGACTGCGCCGTCACATCGAGAATCGGCGCTGGATAGAACCCGAATGCTATCGTCAGGATCACTAACGGCGCCATCACGAGCATCTCACGCGGGCTCATGTCGGCGATCCCCTTCAACGACGGCTTGTCGAGTTCGCCGAAAATCATGCGCTTGTAGAGATAGAGCGCGTAGGCCGCCGACAAGATCACGCCCGTTGTCGCAAAGAAGGCAACCCAGGTGTTTGCTTTGAAAGCGCCGAGCAGCGTCAGAAACTCACCAACGAAGCCGCTGGTGCCGGGTAGGCCGACATTCGCCATCGTAAAGATCATGAAGCAGAATGCGTAGATCGGCATCCGGTTGACGAGGCCGCTATAGGCCGAGATTTCGCGCGTGTGCATGCGGTCATAGACGATGCCGACGCACAGAAAGAGTGCCGCCGACACCAAGCCGTGGCTGAGCATCTGGAAGATGGCGCCATCGATGCCCTGGGCATTGAACGTGAATATCCCCATCGTCACGAAGCCCATGTGCGCCACCGAGGAATAGGCGATCAGCTTCTTCACGTCCTCCTGGGCGAGTGCCACCAGCGACGTGTAGATGATCGCAACGACCGACAGCGTGAACACCAGTGGCGCCAACTCCTGGCTCGCCAGTGGAAACATCGGCAGTGAGAATCGCAGGAAGCCATAGCCGCCCATCTTCAACAAGATCGCCGCTAAAATCACTGACCCACCGGTCGGCGCTTCGACGTGGGCGTCGGGCAGCCACGTATGCACCGGCCACATCGGCATCTTCACCGCGAACGACGCGAAGAAGGCGAGCCACAGCCACCACTGCATATCCTTGGGGAACTTGTGCGCCATCAGGGCGGGAATGTCAGTTGTGCCTGCCTGCCAGTACATCGCCATGATGGCGAGCAGCATCAGCACGGACCCAAGCAACGTATAGAGGAAGAACTTGAAGCTAGCGTACACCCGCCGCTTGCCGCCCCACACTCCTATGATCAGGAACATTGGGATCAAGCCAGCCTCGAAGAACAGGTAGAAAAGTACAATATCGAGCGCGCAGAACACTCCGATCATGAGGGTTTCGAGCACGAGGAACGCGATCATGTATTCTTTGATGCGCGTCTCAACGCTCTCCCACGCCGCCAGAATGCACAGCGGCATCAGGAATGTCGTCAGAATTACGAATAGCATCGAAATGCCGTCGACGCCCATTTTGTACGTGATGGGGCCGAGCCACCGCACCTCTTCGACGAACTGGAAGTTCGGCGTCGATTTATCGAAATTCCACCAAATTAGCAGCGACAGCGCAAACGTCAAACCCGTCGTCTGCAGCGCGATGAAGCGGATGTTGCCCTTCGCGTCCGCGTTCTGGCAGGCGATGATGCCAGCTCCCAACAGCGGCAGGAACGTGACGAGCGACAGCAGATACCCATTGGCGATCATCGGCCCACTCCGCCGTTGAGCATGAACCACGTGATCAGGGCCGATACGCCGATCAACATCCAGAACGCGTAGGTGTAGACATAGCCCGTCTGCAGTTTGACCACCCGATCGGTCATTTTCATAACGCTGCCCGCAGTACCGTCGATGGCGCCATCAATCACCGCACCATCGCCACCCTTCCACAGCGCTCGACCAATCCACAGTGCTGGCCTCACGAATACAACATCATAAAGCTCGTCGATGTACCACTTGTTGAGGAAGAACAGGTAGAGCGGCCTGAAGGTGCGAGCGGTTGCGGCTGGCAGCCACGGCATCCGGATGTAGTAGAGATAGGCCAAACCTAAACCGGATAGCATGGCGACGAGAGGCGCGAACCCAACCCATCCTGGGATCTCGTGCATCGCATGCAGGATATGGTTGGCCTTGCCCTCGAAGATCGAGCCGGCCCAGAACGCCTTGTAGGGATCGGGCGATCCGTGATGACCAACACCAATGAAGTAATTGGTGAACACGGCGCCGGCCAACACAGCGCCGAGGGCGAGAACCCCAAGTGGGATCAACATCACCAGCGGGCTCTCGTGGGGTTCGTGGTGGACGTGACCATGCCCGTGATCGTCGTGTTTGGTATGACCATGGTCGTCATGGGTATGCGCCCACTTCGCCGGACCATGAAATGTCATAAACATCAACCGCCACGAGTAGAACGAGGTCATAAAGGCCGCGACCACCAGCAGCCAGAACGCGTAGTTGTTGGCCGTGTGGGCAGCAAAGGCGGCTTCGATGATGGCATCCTTGGAATGGAAGCCTGCGAACCCGATGAAATGCGGGATGCCAACGCCTGTCAGCGCCAGCGTACCGATCAGCATCATCGCCCAGGTGAACCGTATCTTGGGCGCAAGTTCGCCCATGTTGCGCATGTCTTGTTCGTGGTGCATCGCGTGGATCACCGAACCAGCGCCCAGAAACAGCAGCGCCTTGAAAAAGGCGTGCGTGAACAGATGGAAGATGCCCGCCGTGTAGGCGCCGACACCGCAGGCAACGAACATGTAGCCAAGCTGCGAGCACGTCGAATAGGCAATCACGCGCTTGATGTCGTTCTGGACGAGGCCGACGGTCGCGGCAAAGAATGCGGTGATGGCACCGATAAACGTCACGAACGCCAGCGCATTTGGTGCGAGTTCGAACAACGGCGACAGGCGCGCCACCATGAATACGCCGGCCGTGACCATGGTTGCAGCATGGATCAGCGCCGACACCGGCGTCGGGCCTTCCATGGCGTCCGGCAACCACGTGTGCAGCATGAATTGCGCCGACTTGCCCATTGCCCCCATGAACAGCAACAGGCACAGCGTCGTCATAATGTCGACGTTGTAGCCAAGGAACAGGAACGACTTCCCAACCGAGCCGGGCGCGGCAGCGAATACGGCATCGAGTTGTATGGTCTTGAAAATGGCGAACAGCCCGAAGATGCCAAGCGCAAATCCGAAGTCGCCGACGCGGTTGACGAGGAAAGCCTTCATCGCGGCAGCATTGGCCGACGGTTTTTTGTACCAGAAACCGATCAGCAGATAGGAGGCGAGACCGACACCTTCCCAGCCGAAAAACATCTGCAGCAGGTTGTCGGACGTCACCAGCATCAGCATGGCGAACGTGAATAGCGACAGATAGGCGAAGAACCGTTGGCGGTGCGGGTCTTCTTCCATGTAGCCGATGGAGTAGACGTGCACGAGGCTCGACACTGTATTCACCACAACCAGCATCACCGCCGTCAGCGTGTCGATGCGCAAGCTCCACGCCACTTCGAGATCGCCCGATGTTATCCAGCGCATCAGCTGGACCTTAGCCGTCTCGTGTCCGAAGCCAACCTGCACGAACACAACCCAGGAGAGCACTGCCGCCACAAGCATGAAGCCGGTGGTGACGAGTTCAGCCGGACGAGGTCCCATCAACCGGCCAAAGAAGCCTGCAATCAGCGCGCCCATCAGCGGCAGAAAGACGATTGCGGTGTAGATCATGCGTGGCGCTCTTGAATTCCTTGGGCGATCGAGCCCCCCCAAAAAATGTCATCCTCGTGTTTGTCCCGAGGACCAATGATCAAGCTGCGACGGCGCGGCAATCCATTGGCGCCCGCACGCGGGGACCCATGGCTCCTCGTGACAAGCCCGAGAAGGGCACCAGTTTTGTGCTTGCTGCAGTTGCCCACACTCAGCCCTTCATCATATTAATGTCTTCGACGGCGATCGAACCGCGGTTGCGGAAATAAACGACGACGATTGCAAGCCCGATCGCCGCTTCACCTGCGGCAACCGTCAGGACGAACAGCGCGAACACCTGGCCGACGAGATCGCCCATGAAGGATGAGAACGCAACAAAATTGATGTTGACGGCCAGCAACATCAGTTCGATCGACATCAAGATGACGATGACGTTCTTGCGGTTGAGAAAAATCCCAAAGATGCCGAGTGTAAACAGCATCGCCGCAACCGTCAGATAATGGCCAAGTCCGATGGTCATGTGCTCACTGATCCTTCGTTGCGGCGCGGCTGGACTCGAGGGTACTGGCCACGTTGGCGGCTTCGCCCAGCGCGGATGCGAAGGACCGTGCCATCGATGGAGTGAGAGGTGTCCAGCCTTCCCCAGCGCTGCTTCGATAATAAATGAGCGGCTTCTTGCCCTGCACCCGCACCTCGAGTGGTGAGGCGACACCTACGGGATTGACCCACCGCACGGCATCGCCCGACGAATAGTGTACTTTGCCGTGCACGAGTTCAGTTAACATGCGCCCGATTTTCATGTGCACGCTCACTCCGCCGGCTGCGGCATGGGTGCGGGCTTCGCGTCCGGAATGACGCTGCCGCCGCTCGGCATCTTGATGACGGCCATGGCGGTCGCCGGACCACGGGCGTTCTGCGCCGAGATAGACTGACGCTTGACGTGAGTCGAAGGCGGAAGATTAATTCTGTTCGTGATCAGGAACTGCGGGTGGGAAGGTCCTCCACTCGGCGATCGGACGCGCAATCCCGCAGTCGAGGCATTGCGCCAAATCGTATTGCCTTCCGCAATGGGGACAGACCGTGTTCGTGAGAAACGTGTCGAAGGCCTTGCCGCAATTGCCGCAGCGCCAGAGTTCGGCGAGCGGCGGCGCGGTTTTGCAGGACGGGCAGGCGAAACCCGCGCGGCGCGGCAACCCGGCCGCACGCGCCAAAGCGCGCGCGTGACTCAAACCGCGCCAGCAGTTCAGGAGGAGGAACACCGCCATGATGCCCAACCAGATGGACTCCGACCACAGCGCCACACCGATCAATCCTGCCACGCCAACGAACCCAATCAGTCTCACCGCCAGCAGACTTTTCGCGCGCCCGACCACAAACCAGAGCAGCGAACGCAGGATTTGCCCGCCATCAAGCGGATACACTGGCATCAGGTTGAAGATCAGAAGCGCGATGTTGATGAACGAAATGTTGCGCATCAGTTCATGCGCGTCGGGCTGGGTGTCCGGCCAGCCGAGTCGCGCACTCACCAGCACCAGCAGCAAAAAGACGGGCAGGAGCACCACATTCACCAGTGGACCGGCGGCGACGCTCCAAAGTTGAGCCCCCGGCCTTTCCGGCGGCGACACGTAAGCCACCCCGCCCAGCGGCCAGAGCACAATATCATGCGTCCGGCCCCCAACCTGACGACAGGCCAGTTGGTGACCGAACTCATGCGTCAAGACAATGAGGAACAGCGAAAGATACTCCAC
>JANNRP010000013.1:0-3692 GCA_031401535.1 Hyphomicrobiaceae bacterium
AATAACCGGCAGATATCGGTGGGTATCTGGTCATTAATTGTTTTTTTCGGCGTTTAAACAGCGTGCTGCCACACATGCGGCTTCGCATGTGACGCGCATCGTGGATGGAACGATGAGATCACAGTACCCAATTGGCTAAGATGACACCATTCTGGGGGGATCTACATTGGTCGCGGTTATACAAAAACGGAAGTGGCCCGTGGCGATACCGGCGCTGCGTCGGAGGTGTTCTACCATGTCCGCTTGATAATCAATACGACCACAATGGATCGTTCGACACTTGAGCATTGAGCAGGCTATGCGCGTCCCACCGAGCTTCAAATCTTAAATTTCATCAAAACGTTTTCCGCAAGATCTTCGATATAGGCTTCGGCTGCCTTTGGCGTTGTCTTCACTCCTGAAGGGTGAGCTGCTGCGTTACGCTCGTCAAGGTGCGTCTGGAGTTTGTTGAACATCGATGAAGTTATAATCTTCGCCTCGCGGCAGAACAGCAAGAATTTGCTCTCAGACATCTCGGTGAAGTCATCTTGCTTAGCTACAGTTTTGATCTTCACACGTGTATCAGTGTTCTTGGCAAGAATAGCATCGAACGCTGCATGACGTGTCGCATCAGCGAGAATGTACTCCTGCAAATGATGCACTGCTAGGTTCCAGCACATAACGACCGCAGCACGATTGGCCCCAGCGTTGAAGCACGCGATCGTCTCATGCAGGAAGTCGCGCTTTGCTCCGGCCTGAATTCCGACCTCAAGCCCACCAAGTGCGGCACTAGTCTGTGCGTTAGGTTGCCCATCACCGAGAAGTTCTTGTATCTGCATGCGATGCTTGTGTTCGAGCCTGTAGCCTACATCCCGTTTTATGAATCGCTTCGGCTTCGACTTGAGCCCATTAGACATATGTGAGGGTAACCAACTAGGCACCGCAAGATCACAATCGATATAGCAAACCTCAATGGCTTTAGCGCTCGCTGCGTCATTATCTGCCTCAACGGTCAGGTGGTAGACGAAAAAATCTGGCAGGTCCTTTTCGAAACGCATCTTGTCTTTCGCTCGACTGTAGAACTTTTGGGCGGCGGAGCTCATCTTTCTGACTTCCTATGGCTCAAACTGTTTGCTCGATGGTATTCTATCCGTCCTGGCTCAATTTCGATGTGCGCTTACAATGGAAGCGGCTACTCACCCCGGACAAAATCAGTTGAGACTTCTCCGATTGTCACGAAGCGGTTGCAGTCATCTCTTGAACGAGGGCAGCTGCGCGCTTAAGCCCCGGCGACGTGAGCGACCACCCTTTCTGTTTGTCTCCAGAAAGCTCGTTGCCCTTGTCTTTCAAGAATTTTGCATGATTACCCGCATCAAAACACCCTGCGGTTTCGCATCGCCCACGAGCGAGTTCGTCGTCAAATGAACCGTCGCCTTTTTTAAGAAAATTGCCAAGGCCGGAAAGTACGTAAGCTGCGAGCGTCTGTTCGCGCCTGCTCTTTCCGGGTATGGCCGCAATCAGCTCGACATTACCATCAGATTCAAAATGAAATACCTGTTCGAGTTGCTCGATAGTAACGTTATTTTGCTTCATCCACGCTTGGGCCTTACCAGCGATGCCAAGTTCGCTTCCAACATCAGCGTGCGTGGTGCCCCGACCTGGGCTTGTATTGCAGGCTGCAGTGGTAACTGGCGCGTCTCCCAAGGCCGCCAATGCTCCCTTTACCACACGCTGCCTCTCGTCGGGCGACAACAGCTCAAGTAGATCCACCATGTTCTTCAGAGTCTCAGAAAAGCTAGTCATTCGAGTTGGCCCCACATCGGCGAGCCACCCTGTTGATGGCCTCTGATCCTACCGAACATACCATAGTCTTAAAAAAGTACGAGTAAAATCGTATGAGTTTTAGTATTGACTAGTGGATTGAGTGCAACATATTGATATATATTACAAAAATAATTGTGTTATTTGTTTTCTGCTACTATTTAGGTTACGTGAACCTGCTAAACTGAGGTTGTGGGATGGCGGTTACTGATTTCAGGTGTATGAGCAGCTCATCTTGGAGGGCGCTTTGAGATTGAAAGTGCGAGTCCGCGGTGGGGTGAAATGGGCTAGACGCTCGGTCTGATCGACGTCCGCTTACCGAGGTGCTGCAGTACTGGCGTGACGTTACCTCTGGCATGTGATCGATTCGGAGGCTGATGTCTCCTTCCTCTGCACAGCACCGCCCGCGCCGTCGAGCGGCGTTCGGGATGTTCCGAGCCCGCGCAGCGCCGTCATTCCTCTGCGCTGCGCCGCTTGTTCGACCAGACCCGAAGATCGACCACGGCCTTCATGGTTGCCACGAGGACCAGAGCGCAAAGGGTCACCTTCGAGACCGTCTCCATCGTCCCCTCAACCAGTATAGCGTGGACCATAGTGCCCACGACGATGATCATCACAAGGAACGTATGACCGATGCGCCACGTCCGCAGTCGCAAGCGCAACCGGCCGCGGAGAGCAGCAAATAGCGCGGCTGCGAAGGCTGCCCACATGGCGATCACGCCCCATGCCGAGAACGGCGCTGGCGATGCGAACAGAAGGGCGTCGATCACATCAGGCGGACTGGTGATCCAAAGGGCTCCGACGTGGAACACCACCGCAGCGACCAGCATGCCTCCGATCCAGCGATGCGCGCGTCGACGGCCATAGGCTGACAGCCCCGGCAGATATCCGCCGATCAGCAGGGGCTGAACGAGCAAGAGCCCCAGTGCGATGATCCCCGCAAATCCGGCTGCGATATAGATCGGATGGCGCCATTCGAGCTGCGGGCTCAGCGCTGCCGCGGCAATCGGCACAGCAATGACTACCGCAACTGCAGCCCATATCAAGATGACCCGAGCCAATCACATTTCCTTTGAGCTGGACAAGTTAGACCGGCTCGAGGACGAAATGGGCCTCAAGACTGGTGAGTTTTGCGCTCGGCATGATGGGGCGAAGAAAAACGGTACGGTAGTCACCACTGTCATACGCGAGGTGAGCATGCGGTTGGCCGAACGCGGGAACGATCTGAGGCATATCGAGACGGAACGCC
The DNA here is from genome assembly GCA_031401535.1 of Hyphomicrobiaceae bacterium. GTDB lineage: Bacteria > Pseudomonadota > Alphaproteobacteria > Rhizobiales > Hyphomicrobiaceae > JAKFWF01. The sequence goes on from JANNRP010000013.1 coordinate 3,050, forward strand.
CCATTCGCGTCAGTGAGCGTGGCCCCGTGGCTCTTCGCATTGTCTTCATACCCTTCGGTCGTGTGCGCCCAGATCTGAATACGCTGACCCGCAAGTGGAGCGCCATCGCCTGCACGGCGCACGGTACCCGACATCCAGAAGCCCCCACGGCCGATCCGTTCGACAATGGCTGCGCCCTTACGATAGTTGTTGGCGCCGCCTGGCATCGAGCGGGTGGGTGCGAGGCCTTGCGCTCGGGCAGGCACGAGGCCGCAAACACCGGTTGCTACCATCGAGCCGCCAGCGGCCAGGAGATAACGGCGGTTGAGCAGAGCGGTCATCATGTCGTCTCCCATCAGCGAACGTGCATACATGATTTACTTTATCGCACTGGAAGCGACAGGCATAATAGCGAGTTCGTGACCCTACCCCCAATTGGTAGAGGCAGACATACGCAACGCCGCCTCCCAACGTTGGTTGAACTCTGACAGTGTCCGCTCGCAGAGCGTTTTGCAACTGTGGCAAGTCTCTGCCTAGGGCGTACTTCCGAGACACCGCCGATGTCTCCGTCCTCTGCGGGGCTGCTGTGCGGTGGAGTAAGTTGGCGCAAGCCGCCAACGTTCAGTATCGGCCCGCAGTAGGAAGTCGCACTTCGGTAGCTTCT
>JANNRP010000014.1:0-14158 GCA_031401535.1 Hyphomicrobiaceae bacterium
CCTGCAGCCAAAGCCGTTCTCAAGGATAAGGTTCGGTTGGCCTATGTGGACGGGGAAGCGGATGGGCCGCGCTCGTATGCTGCAACCGCCTGGGTCGTTAGGGGCAAGGTTCCGGTTTGACCGCGATTGATGTGGCGGTGAATTGTTTTTTCGTCCCAAGGGGGTTGGGTGTGCGGTTGTCAACGCGCCTTTGATTGTGGCTCGTCGGGCAGCACGCGAGGGGAGCAGGAGGCGGTGGTGCACAAACGGACGATCGCCAATACGCTCGTGCGCCACTACGGGTGATCATGCGAAACTGCACGGGCGAGCGCCAGAGTACCTAGTGAAAAGCCCGATTAGTCTGTGATGGCCATGGCACGTACGGCCAACGGCGGTGCAATGCCGTCCACAGGGAAAGGTTCGTACTTCGAGACTCATCCTTCCCGCCGCACTAGTTGGAATACGACCCGAATTAAGAGCAGATCACTGTTACTGAGGGAGGGATTGGCGGCACATGATCGATTGGAGTTCGCTGGTAGCCTGGTGGCCAAAGGTCGTTGAATTTCTCAACCAAGAGTTCATGAAGGCGGTGCTCGGCTCCATCTTCGGAGCTTGGGGTGGCGCAAAGTATGGTGCAAAGGCTGCCCAACGCATCGCTGACAAGAAGGCCGATCGGGAGCAGATGCTCACGGAGTTGCGCAGCATCAACGGCGCGCTCGAGCTCTTATTTGGAATGGCGAACACGTGCTTCAACCTAAAGCAGCAGCACGTTATTGCGCAAAAGCAGCAATACGATGAACAGCGTGCACGCGTTCACCAGCACCACAGGCGGCTGCAGGCGGGCGAGCGGTTGCCCCCGCTCGACATTGGACTTTTGGATTTGTCGCAATTGGATGTGCTGAGGTTCAGGACGGAGAAGGTCGAGCAGATTCTTATCGAAAAGGTGTCAAGCAACGGGCGCACCCTTCCAATGTTCGGCATGTTCATGCAAAGCGTTGAGGCGCTGAACCAGCTCATCCGCCAGCGCAACGAACTCGTCCAAGGCCTCCTTAACGGTCAAGGCCACCAGGACAATAATGTTCCCCTCCTTTTCGGACTCCCGCTGCAAGAGGCTCGGATCGACGATCGGTATGGCAATTATGTCGAAGGTATTTCTCGAACCACGGATGACTGCATCTTCTTTGCGGTGGCCATTACGAAGCATCTCAAGGATCACGGTGCTCGTGTTCGCGATCAATATGTGCGGCGCTTCGGCGAGAATGTTATGAAGATCAATCAATTGGTTTTTGACCAAGCCACAAAATCAGGTCTGATGCCACCGGAGGAGAACTACGCGTCATGGCGGAATTCCTTCATTCGGTTGGTACCGAGAACTGAAGGGAGAAGGTTTGCGAAGGGCTGGTATGCCATTCGAAAACTCGGCCGAATGCTTAAGGTGGCGTGGCGGAACAGGGCCGTTACGTCATCTGGGCCTTCTCTACCGCCTCCATAAACTCGCTAGAAATGCAGGGTTGGCTATACAGACCGTCATGACCAGACTGCCAACCATCGACAACGCCAATCACCTCCCCATTGATGGCGTGCTGGCCGACCTGATGGCCACGCTCAACCGGCGGACATGCGCGGTGTTGGTTGCCCCGCCCGGTGCCGGCAAGACCACGCGCGTGCCGCTGGCGCTGCTCGATGCTGATTGGCTAAAGGGAACTAAAATCCTCTTGCTGGAACCCCGACGGTTGGCGGCGCGGGGTGCCGCGGCACGTATGGCCGATCTGCTCGGTCAACAGATCGGCGGGACGGTCGGCCTGCGAGCCCGGCTCGCGTCCAAGATCGGCCCCAAGACACGCATCGAAGTTATCACCGAGGGCGTATTCACGCGTATGATCCTCCACGATCCCTCACTCGACGGCATTGGCGCGGTACTATTCGACGAGTTCCACGAACGCTCGCTCGATGCCGACTTCGGTCTGGCCCTCGCGCTCGACTCACAAAATGCACTGCGCGAGGATCTGCGCATCCTCGTGATGTCGGCGACACTGGATGACAAACGGGTGGCCAGCCTGCTGGGCGGCGCACCCGTCATCACATCGGAAGGCCGCGCATTTCCTGTAGTCACGCGCTACCTCGGCCGCGACACGCGCGGGCGCATCGACGACCAGATGACCGATGCCATCGAGGGCGCCTTGCGCTCAGAAACTGGATCGATCCTGGCCTTCCTGCCCGGCCAAGGCGAGATCCGCCGCGTTGCGGATCAGCTGGAACAGCGCATCACCGATCCCTCGATCGAGATCGCGCCGCTTTACGGCGCGATGGACCCGCAGGCGCAGGGCCGCGCGGTGCAACCCGCCCGTGCCGGGCAACGCAAGGTCGTGCTGGCAACGTCCATAGCCGAGACGTCCCTCACCATCGAAGGCGTGTGCGTCGTCATCGACTGCGGGCTGTCGCGTGTGCCGCGCTTTGAACCGGACGTGGGCGTGACGCGGCTCGCGACGGTGCGCGTATCGAGGGCCAGTGCCGATCAGCGGCGGGGGCGCGCAGGCCGCACCGAACCCGGCGTCTGCTATCGGCTATGGGACGAGCCGCAGACACAGAGCCTGCTGCCGTTCACGACCCCTGAGATTCAGAACGCCGACATGAGCGGCCTGCTGCTCGACTGTGCAGCGTGGGGCGAATCCGATCCAAGCCGTCTGCCCTGGCTCGACCCGCCGCCCCGCGCCGCCCTCGACGTAGCCCGCAGCGAACTGATGGCACTCGGCGCGCTCGATTCGAGCGGGCGGATCACGGCGCAGGGGCAACGCATCCGCGCGGTACCCCTGCCGCCGCGCCTTGGTGCCATGCTGGCCGCCGCAGCGGCATGCGATGCGGCCGACGATGCCGCTGACATCGCCGCGCTGATTGTCGAACGTGGCCTTGGCGGCACCGACACCGACCTTACCCACCGCTTGACGATGTTCCGTCGTGACCGGTCCGAGCGAGCAACGGCGATGCGGCGGCTAGCGAAAGGCTGGGTATTGCAGGCGCGGGCGGGGATCGAGACAGCACAACCAGCCGAGTCTCCGTCTCTCGCTGCCATCCTCGCGCTCGCATTCCCCGATCGCATCGCCAAGGCACGTGGCGCCACCGGTACATTCCTGCTGGCGAATGGCCGTGCGGCATCCGTCGATGCGACGGACGCGTTGGCGCGGCACACGTTCCTAGTTATCGCCGAGATGTCCGGCACGGCGGCAGCTACCCGCATTCTATTGGCCGCGCCCTTCGATGTCACAGAACTCAAAGATATTGCCAGTCACCGCATCGTGCATACCGACGATGTCACGTTCGACCGCGCAGCCATGGCCCTGCGCGCGCGTCGCGTCAGCCGCCTTGGCGCGATCACGCTCAGTGCCGAACCGCGTGCGGTTGTTGCAACTGCCGATACCGCGCTGCTGCTCGCCGACGGCATCGCAACCCTCGGTATCGACAAACTTCCGTGGTCGAAATCGCAACGGCAATTGCGGGATCGCGTGGCGTTTCTAAGTGCAGCTACCGCTGAGTGCTGGCCCGATCTTGGCGATGCTGCCTTGAGCAACAGCATCCGTGATTGGCTTGGCCCCTTCCTTGAGGACAAGACCCGCCTCTCTGACATCGCCGCCGATGATCTCAGCGCCGCGCTCGATACACTGCTGCCGTGGGGTCTGCGGCAACGTATTGACCAGGAGTCGCCAACCCATTTCACGGCCCCCACCGGCAACAGCCATGCCATCGATTACGAGGGGGCGCGTGCGCCAGCCTTGCACATCCGCGTACAGGAACTGTTCGGCTTGAAGCAGCATCCGTCAATTGCCAACGGACGACTGCCGTTGACCCTGCATCTCCTATCCCCCGCTCACCGCCCGATCCAGATCACGCGCGACCTGCCGGGCTTCTGGGCGGGGTCGTGGAACGCAGTCAAATCCGAGATGCGCGGCCGCTATCCACGCCATCCCTGGCCCGACGAGCCCGCAAATGCCATGCCCACGACACGGGTCAAGCCACGCGGTTGAAGGACCCTCGCGCGCATTTGTGCGCTTGACTGCAACGACTGGTCCGGTTCCCATCGCTTGAACCTCAGGGACGATCAGCCATGACCAAATTTGACATGACCATTCGCGGCGGCACTGTCGTCACGGCGAGCGACACCATCCGATGCGATGTCGGAATCCGGGACGGCCTGGTGGCAGCGCTCGGATTCGATCTAGGCTCCGCCGATCAGGTCATCGACGCGACCGGGCATCTGGTGCTCCCCGGCGGCATCGACAGCCACGTCCACTTAGCCCAACCGAGCGGTCCCGGTATCGTCATGGCGGATGACTTCGAGAGCGGTACGCGGTCGGCGGCTTTCGGTGGCAACACACTGGTCATGCCGTTCTGCATGCAGGAAAGAGGGCAATCGCTGCGGGCGGCGCTCAACGCCTATCACGCCAAGGCCGCAGGCCAGTCCTATATCGACACCAGCTTTCACCTTGTCATATCCGACCCGACGCCACAGGTGCTGGGGCAGGAACTCCCCTCCCTCGTTCGCGACGGCTACACGTCGTTCAAGGTGTTCATGACCTACGAGGATCTGGCCCTCAGCGACATGCAGATGCTGGAAGTGTTTTCAGTCGCGCGTGACACCGGCGCGCTCGTCATGGTGCATGCCGAGAACTACGACGCCATCCGCTTCCTGACCACCCGCCTCGAAGCCGCGCATAAAACCGCGCCGAAGTATCATGCCACATCGCGTCCCATCGCCGTCGAGCGCGAGGCGACGCACCGAGCCATCAGTCTGGCCGAGATGGTCGATGTGCCGATCATGATCGTGCATGTCTCGAACGGCGAGGCGATGGAGCAGATCCGCTGGGCGCAGTCAAAGGGCCTCAAGGTTTTCGGCGAGACCTGCCCGCAATACCTCATGTTGACGGAGGCCGATCTCGACGGCCTCAACATGGAGGGTGCGAAATACGTGTGCTCACCCCCGCCGCGCGACAAGCAATCCCAGGCCGACTGCTGGCTAGGTCTTGAGACCGGCGTGTTCCAGGTGTTCTCGTCCGACCATTGCCCGTTCCGCTACGACGACCCGCAAGGCAAGCTTATTCCGAAAGGCCGCACGAGCTTCCGCTGGGTACCGAACGGCATCCCGGGCGTCGAGACACGTTTGCCGATCCTGTTCTCCGAAGGCGTCGTCAAGGGCCGTATCACGCTCAATCAGTTCGTGGCGCTGTCATCGACCAACCATGCGAAGATGTACGGGTTACACCCGCGCAAGGGCACGATCGCCGTCGGCTGCGATGCCGATATCGCGATCTGGGATGCAGCCCGCAAGGTGACGATCACGGCGGGCGATTTGCATCAGGGGTCGGATTATACGCCCTATGAAGGCATCGAAGTCATGGGATGGCCGGTGACGACCATCGTGCGCGGCAAGGTCGTCGTGCAGGACGGAATGCTCAAGGGAAACAAGGCGCATGGCATGCATCTGGCGCGTGAGACGTCAGCGTTCGCCGTACCGCGCGGGGAGTTGGGATTGTGACGACGATGATGAGCAGAACACTGGTTTTGGGCGTAACTCGCCCAACCAACCTTACCCGCTCCTTTCCACCTTACCCGCTACTTTGAGCGCGAATGCGTAGTCGACTGCAATCTCTTTCAACGCTTCGAAACGGCCTGAGGCGCCGCCATGCCCGGCACTCATATTGGTCTTGAGGATAAGCAAATTGCTATCGGTTTTCAGCTCACGAAGTTTCGCAACCCACTTGGCCGGCTCCCAATAGGTGACGCGCGGATCGGTCAGGCCACCATAGGCGAAGATGGCCGGGTAGGCTTTAGCCTCCACATTGTCGTAAGGGCTGTACGACTTGATGATGGCGAAATCTTCCGCGCTCTCGATCGGGTTACCCCACTCCGGCCACTCAGGCGGGGTCAGCGGCAGATCCTTGTCGAGCATAGTATTTAACACGTCGACGAACGGCACGTCGGCAATGATGCCTAAGAACAGGTCTGGCGCCATATTGGCGACCGCCCCCATCAACATACCGCCGGCCGAGCCGCCGTTAGCGACGATCCGCCCTCGCGTGGTCAATCCTTGCGCGACCAGGAACTCACCAGCCGCTATGAAGTCATGGAACGTGTTGAGCTTGGTCTGATGCTTGCCACCGGTATACCAAGCATAGCCCTTGTCCTTGCCGCCGCGAATGTGGGCTATGGCATAAATAAAGCCACGATCGACGAGTGACAACCGCGTAGTGGCGAAGCTCGCCGGAATCGAGATGCCGTAACTGCCGTAGCCGTAAAGCAGAACAGGGGCCGAGCCGTCGAGCGGGGTGGTTTTTTTGTAGAGAACCGTCACCGGCACCAGTTCGCCATCGCGGGTGGGCGCGAACAGCCGCCGCGTAACATAGTCGCCGATGACATGACCACTCGGGATTTCCTGCGTCTTGCGCAAGGTCCGCGCCCGCGTCTCGACGTCGTAGTCGCAAACCTGGGACGGAGTCGTCATTGACGAGTAGGTAAAGCGGATCGTAGTCGTGTCAAACTCATAGCCAGCCGACATACCGAGGCTGTAAGCCTCCTCGTCAAAGGCAATGGCATGCTCTACGCAGTCGGCGAAACGGTGCACGACGATGCGCGGCAGGCTGTCCTCGCGCTCCAGCCGAATCATATGGCCCTTGAGCGCGACCGTCTCCAGGATCAGGCAACCCGGCTTGTGGGCCACAAGCTCGACCCAGTGCGCTTCGCCGGGCGAAGTAACAGGAGCCACACAGATGCGGAAATCGACGGCACCGTTGGAATTGGTGGTGATGATAAAGTGATCGCCGTGGGCCAACGTCGCGTGTTCGATACCGTATTCATGGCCAAAGCGGCGGGCGGCAACGAGGCGCGGCTCAGATGTTGGAGCATCGGCGTCGATCAACCAACTCTCGTTGGTTTGGTGATCGTGGATGTCGATGACGATGTACTTGCCCGACTGAGATTTGCTAACGCCGACATAGAAGCCGACGTCGGGCTCTTCATATACCAGTACGTCGTGCGCGGAAGGCTGTCCCAAGCCGTGCCGATACACCGACATTGGCCGATGGTTCTCATCAAGGCGAACGTAGAACAGCGTGGCGCTGTTGGCCGACCACTCAATTGAGCCGCGCGTGTCGGGCATCGCGTCAACGAGATCCTGACCGGTGGCCATGTCACGCAAACGGATCGTATAAAGCTCCGAGCCTTTTTCATCGACGGAATAGGCGAGCAGCCGATGATCGGGGCTATGCGCCATGGCGCCTAGAGACCAGTAGGGCTTACCTTCGGCCTCGACGTTGCCGTCGATTAGAATTGTCTCAGAACCACCACCACGTGGACGGCGGCAGACGCGCGGATATTGCCCTCCGGTGATCGTCGTCGAGTAGTAGTCCCACTCGCCATCGGGCGAGGGCACCGAGCTATCATCTTCCTTGATGCGCGACTTCATCTCGGCAAACAGCGTTGCCTGCAGATCGCGGGTATCACCGAGTGCTGTCTCCATGTAGGCGTTCTCGGCTTCTAAATAAGCACGAATGCCTGGAGCCAGAACGCACGGGTCGCGCATTACATCTTGCCAGTTGTCAGCACGCAACCACGCGTAGTCATCGACCAAAGTAACGTTGTGGTGAGATGTGGTGACCGGCCTTTTTTCAGCGCGCGGCGGAATGCCCGCAACTGGAGCCTTCAACTCAGACATGAAGCCTCACTTCCCAACTTAGCCGCGCCTTAGCCAGCGTCTGGCTTGAACGTCAGCGAAACGCCGTTGATGCAGTAACGCAATCCGGTCGGTTTCGGACCGTCGGGAAAAACGTGGCCCAGATGGCCGTCGCAGGTTGCGCAGTGCACTTCGGTGCGGCGCATGAAGAACGCGCCGTCCTGTTGTTCGCCGACCGATTCGGGCGAAACAGGTCGGCTGTAGCTTGGCCAGCCGGTGCCACTCTCGAACTTGTCGGCGGAAGCGAATACCGGATTGCCGCAGCACACGCAGTTGAACGTACCGGTTCGCTTTTCGTCGTTGAGCGGTGACGTGAAGGGCCGTTCCGTCCCGTGCTTGCGCGCAACACGGTAGGCCTCCGGCGAAAGCTCTTGCGCCCAGGCAGCGTCGGGCTTCACCATCTTTGTTGTTGGCATGGGTGGTGCCTCTCCTGTTTGCAGCAGTTCAATCGCCAATGCTGGCTATACGTGATAGCGACAATCGCCCATGTCCAGTTCCCACCGCCTGGCCATATTCCGAGTTAACGAAAATACAACAGTGTAACCAGGATGAAACATGGGATCAGAAATCCGATCGACCACATCATGTATCCAAAGAAGCTCGGCATTTTAACGCCGCCCGCCTCTGCAATTGATTTCACCATGAAGTTCGGCGCATTGCCAATATACGAATTGGCCCCCATGAATACCGCGCCGAGCGAGATTGCGGCCAATGTCTGAGCCAACGGCCCCATGAGCTGCGTTGCATCGCCGCCTGCGGCGTTGAAGAACACAAGGTAGGTCGGCGCGTTATCAAGGAAACTCGATAGGCCTCCCGTTAGCCAAAAATACATCGCATTGCGCGGCGCGCCATCCGGGGTCGAAACCAATTCGATGATGCCACTCATAGCGCCGTCACGACCGGCCTTCAGCATGGCAATCGCAGGAATGATCGTAATGAAAATCGCAGCGAACAGTTTAGCGACTTCCAGCACGGGTCCCCAGTTGAAATCGTTGGCCACCCGCACACTCTTTGCGGTCAACATCAGTGACAGCCCCGCGATTGTGAGCAGCGCCAGATCGCGCACGACACCCTTGTAATCGGCCTCGACACCGACAATTTTGAAGGTGCCCATCGAGTTGGCAAGCCCGCTCCACAATACGACACCAACCAAAGCGGCCAGCAAAAGAAAATTGACCTTGCCGTCCAACGTAACACGGTCATCCGGTGTTGGATCGGGTCGCGTTCGACCTTCCTTCTTGTAGTGGTAGCTATCCAAAAGGAAGAACGCACCGAGCAAGATCAGCGCTACCAAGAGCGTTGGTTGCCACAACGCGGCAAGGGTCCAGAAAAAATCGACTCCCTGCAGAAATCCGAGAAACAAGGGCGGGTCGCCCAATGGGGTCAATGCACCGCCAATGTTTGATACGAGGAATATAAAGAAAATGAACACATGCGCGTTATAGGGCCGATCATCGTTGGCGCGGATCATCGGTCGCACCATGAGGATCGACGCCCCCGTTGTACCAACGAAACTGGCTAGGATCGTGCCAATCGCCAGCATTGCGGTATTGGTGACCGGAGAGCCGTGAATGTTGCCCTTGATGTAGATACCGCTGGCTACCGTGAACAAAGCCAAGATCAAGACCATGAACGGGATGTATTCGAGCAGTGCCGTATGCGCGAGTTCAGTGGTGGCCGTGCCCGCCCCATAGATCAGGAAAAACGGCACGACGACCGCGAGCCCCCACGCCGTGGAGATTTTGCCGAAATGATGATGCCAAAAGCTGGGAGCCAACAGCGGCAGAATTGCAATCGACAGCAAGACGCCAGCGAATGGTACGATCCAGATCAATCCCATGGACTTGCCATCGATCCCGGCGGCGTGTGCCATTTCCGACGCCAGCAGCATTGCGGCCAGAGCCACCAACCCACGTTTCACAAATCGCATTGCCGCACTCCACTTCCCGTCCCCGACCGAGCTGAACGCCCGTCGCTCGTCTATGATGATCTACAGAAACAGTCCCCAGTCAGTTAACGGCCACCGCCGATATCAACCAATGCGCCGGTAACGTACGACGCCGCAGGTGAAAGCAGCCACAGCACCGTCTCGGCAACCTCATCCGCAGTGCCTACACGGCCTTGCGGCACTAGCCCGACAAGTTTGCTCAACCGTTCCTTGTCGCCGGTGGCGTCGTGGATCTCCGTCGCGATCAAACCGGGGCGGATCGCGTTAACGCGGATGCCCTGTGGCGCAAGATCAACCGACAGCCCCTTAGTGAACGTGTCGATGGCACCCTTCGAGGCGGCATAGGCCAACATGCCATTGCTGCCACCGATGACGGAAGCGCGGCTGCTCATGTTGACGATAGCGCCACCACTGCCGCCGGATTTGTTCGACATGCGGCGGGCCGCTTCCCCCGCACAGAGAAACTGGCTTGTCACGTTTATGCGCCAATGATCATCGAGGTCAGTGGCATTGAACTCGGTGATCGGCGTGTAGGCGTGCACGATGCCGGCGTTGTTGAACAGGGCGGTGACGCGCCCCAGCAGGCGGTCGGTCTCGGCAAATAAATGTACCACTCCAGCTTTGGTCGATACATCGGCTTGAATGGCAACGGCTTTGTTACCTGCCTTGATGACGTCGGCCACGACGGATTTGGCGTGATCGGCGCTGGCATTGTAGTTGACGGCCACCGCCCATCCCCGTGCTCCCGCCATTCGTGCGGTTGCAGCACCAATGCCTCGACTGCCGCCTGTGACAATTAGTACGTTGCTCATGGCCTACTCCGCTACTGGAACAACATAATTCAGCGGCATCCGTCCGCCGTCGGCATAGATGGTCGTGCCCGTTAGATAGCTCGACTCGTCGCTAGCTAAAAATGCAACGACGGCCGCGACTTCATCGGGCTGACCGATGCGGCCCAGCGGTGTGCGCGACATCACCTTGTTGAGAAAGGCCGCATCTTTCACAACGTCCTTGAGCAGCGGCGTCTCGATCGAGCCGGGACCAACCGCGTTGACGCGGACGCCCAGATGCGCCAGCGCCACCGCCATCGATTTCGTCAACTGGTTGACGCCACCCTTGGACATTGAATACGCCGCGTGGTCCGGCAATCCGAACCAGGCGTTGACCGAACTCATGTTAACAATTGATCCGGCCGTACCTCGGGCATTTTTGGGCTGCTTTGCCATTTGAATGGCAACCGCCTGAGCCATCAAGAACGAACCCTTTAAGTTGATGCCGATGATGCGGTCGAACTCGGTCTCGGCCAAGTCAAGAAACGGGCTATCATCGACGACGCCAGCGTTGTTGACCAACACATGAATCTGCCCATGTGCCTTGATCGTGGCCGCGACCAGCCCATCGACCGAGGTCTTTTTGCTAACATCGCAAGCGATGAACTTGGCGCGGCCACCAGCCTTTGCAATCGCGGCTACGACCTCGGCGCCGCTCGTTGCTTGTACGTCGGAGACCACAACATGTGCGCCCTCGTGCGCCAAGCGCTCGGCGCAGGCGCGCCCAATGCCTTGGCCTGCGCCGGTGACGATGGCAACGCGGTCTTTCAACAGCATGGGGGTTCTCGTGTGTGTCGGGAAGCCTGCTCGGAATCTAAGGGTAAGCTGGATGACTTTTCCGAGCAACAGCGGTCCTCGACTGATTGCAGGGCTGTTCTGCGTCGGATAGCGTCTAACGATCAACGCAAAGGATCGGCAGCTCACGCCATGTACGCGAATCCCTACAATCAGCATCTGGCCAAAACAGCAGCCAATCATCAGCCATTGACGCCACTGTCATTCCTTGAGCGTGCAGCCAAGGTTTATCCCGCGCAGGCAGCCGTCATCCACGGCCAGAGCCGCATGACCTACGCAGCGCTCTATGACCGCTGTCGCCGGTTGGCGTCGGGTCTCGCTCGGCAATACATTGGTCCAGGGGATACCGTCGCTGTGATGTTGGCCAACACGCCGCCCATGATCGAAGCGCACTACGCGGTACCGATGACCGGCGGCGTGCTGTTATCACTCAACACGCGGCTCGACGCGGCTATTCTCGCGTTCCAGCTCGATCACGGCAACGCCAAAATATTGATCTCCGACCGCGAATTCGCGCCTGTCATCAAAGCAGCGCTGGCGCAGACAACCGTTAAGCCATTGGTGATCGACTACAACGATCTGGAATATCCTCAAGCCAACGAACGGCTGAGTTTCATCGACTACGAGGAGTTCGTGGCCAAAGGTGACCCAAATTTCCGGTGGCGCATGCCCGATGACGAGTGGGATGCGATCGCGCTGAATTATACGTCGGGCACGACCGGCAACCCGAAAGGCGTTGTCTACCACCATCGCGGCGCGGCGCTAATGTGCTACGGCAATCTTGTTGCTGCTGGCATCGGCCAGCATCCCGTCTATCTTTGGACACTGCCGATGTTTCATTGCAACGGCTGGTGCTTCCCGTGGACGTTGTCGCTGGTCGCTGGCACCCACGTTTGCCTCCGATGGGTCCGAGCGAAGGCCATGTACGATGCTATCGCCGATTACGGCGTTACGCATCTGTGCGGCGCGCCGATCGTGATGTCGACGCTGCTTGCGGCCGCGCCTGACGAACAACGGGTGATGCCAAACAAAGTGCAATTCATTACCGCCGCCGCCCCGCCGCCCGAGGCGGTTCTGGCGCAGATGGCGGACGCTGGCTTCAACGTCACGCACGTTTATGGGCTCACCGAGTCCTATGGACCAGCCGTCGTCAATGACTGGCAAGCGGCGTGGGATGATCTCGATGCGGATGGCCGCGCCGCCAAGAAGGCCCGTCAGGGTGTACGCTACGTGGCGCTGGAAAGCCTTTCGGTGCGCGATCAGGAGACAATGCAAGAGGTGCCGGCTGACGGGCAGTCGCTCGGCGAGGTCATGTTCCGAGGCAACATCGTGATGAAGGGCTATCTCAAGAACCCGATTGCAACCGAAGAAGCGTTCTCAGGCGGCTGGTTCCATACCGGCGACCTCGGCGTAATGTATCCGGACGGCTATATCCAGCTTAAAGACCGCTCTAAGGATATCATAATCTCAGGCGGAGAGAATATTTCATCGATCGAGGTCGAAGACCAGCTCTACAAACACCCGAGCGTGGCGTACGTCGCGGTCGTCGCCAAGCCGAATGCGAAGTGGGGTGAAACGCCGTGCGCATTTGTGGAACTGAAGCCGGGTACCGTAGCCACCGCCGAGGAGCTAATCACCTGGTGCCGTGCGGGCTTGGCCAGTTACAAATGCCCGCGCACCATCGTATTTCAAACAATTCCCAAAACATCGACGGGCAAGATCCAGAAATTCAAACTGCGTGAGATTGCGAAGGCGGTGTGACGGTCACCCCTTGAACCCCAACGCATCACGCAGGGCGCGACTGTAGATGCCCGAGGCGCCGTCGGCGAGGCCGGGGTTGTCGATGGTTCGCGGTTCTGCGTCTTCGACGGCGCTGAGAACCGCGGCATGGTCCTCGACGCTTGCAGCCACTGTAGGCTGTGCGCAGGCGATCAGAGGTTCCAATCGCTGCTGCAGCGTCGGCGCGCCCGCCGCGACCCAGCTCTCGTAGAGTTGGTTGTCATCGAGCATGCCGGTTTGCATCGTTCGTGCGCGCACCTGCGTCGGAGCACTGGCCAGAGCAGTGCCACCATGCCCCTGCGCCGCCAACTCAGCGATTGGATCATCGGAGCCATTGCCAAATGGTAGCCTGATATGCGCCGCCACCGCCAAATCGACGATTAACTTCTCCATCGAAACGCCATCGTCAAGATCGACGGCGCCAATCGCCCCCACAATTGCATTCGCGCCCAATGCATGCGCGGCGGTCAACCATCGGGCGGATTCAGCCGTTCCCAGCGCATCAAAGCCCTTGACGGCAGTTGCGGGGCCCAGAGCGAAGAACGCCAAGCCCCAATGCCGGGTCAGTTCGATGCACGCGCCCAAAGCCGCCATCGCATCGGCAGTGCCAGCCAGCGGCAGCCCATTGCGCAGTGAAATATCTGAAATGGTCGCGCCCAGTGCTACTGGCAGGCCTGGACACAGCGCCTGGGTTAACGCCGCACCCGCCAGCGTTTCGGCCGCAAAGCGCACCAGCAACCCGTCACGCGTCGCAGGCGCGTTGGCGCCGATCAGCAGTGTCGGAGCAATGATAACGCCTTCCTCGGCGGCGCTGAGCGCCATCACAGCGTCGATAAAGGCCGGGTCGAATGTCAGCGCTGAATCGACCGCTGCAATCAGCAGCAAGCGGCAGTGCGGCCCATCCGGCGTCGGCGCAGCCTGCGTTGCAGCCAATGCTGCGGCAATCAAAGTGTCGGCCGAAAACGGCGCACGGGCTGACGCCAGCAATGGCCGCTCGGACGATAATGTGAAACCCACCAGGCGTTCAGATGCTGTTGCATCGGTCGCCAGAAGGTGCAACGCACTCGCACCATAGCCGAGGAGTGGACTGGCCTCAGCGATAGCCCC
>JANNRP010000015.1:0-1820 GCA_031401535.1 Hyphomicrobiaceae bacterium
ACACTCCGCCTGCGCCGTCGAGCACCGCAACTGCGCTTCAGCAGTCGAGGTATATATCCGAGATGCTGCCGCCATCAGACAAGCATAATTCTTCAAATGTGATGCCGTCCGACCGTTCGTCGGTGTTCTCGTTCGGTGCCGATCCTGAGCAACCGCCCGAGCGACCGGTGATGCAGCTCGCCACGCAGTCAATTGACGTGCCGACATTGAGCCGGGAGCCCTCGGGTCGGGTGCCGGAGGCACGGGGTATGGCCGCTATGCCGTTGGAGTCTGCATTCAAAGCGCCTGAGGCACCAGCTCTGGATCTTGGAGCGTTTGTGCCCGGCACGACAGAAATCGTGGGGTTCACCAGCCCACGTCCGCTGCCATCGGCCATTGCCGCAGACTTTCGTGTCGCAGATACCGCTAAGTCGGCGGTGCTGCCGGTAACGGTAAAACGTCCGGAGCTGAGCCCGGACGTTGGGCCTAGCACGACGGCTGCCCGAGCGGCGGCAACCAGCAGTTCTGGTTCGCGCCCAGCGAGTGAACCTATCGACGCGGCGCGGTCGGCGGTCGGCGCTTTCGCCGCTAGCCTCGTTGCGACTGTCGGTTCCGCCAACACGTCGGCTGTTACACCAAAGGCGACACTTGACGAGCAGATACTGGAGATGGCGCGCCCGATGGTGCGTGAATGGCTCGACGCCCATCTGCCTGCGATTGTGGAGCGCATGTTGACCGATGAGGTCAAGCAGCACGGCGCCCGATAGGAGAGGCTGGCAGGCAATGAGTCGGCCTGATCGGGTCGCATTTGAATGCAAGCCGTGGATTGACACAGCGCGAATGTGGCAGCTACCACCGCAGGCTATCTTTTGCGTGCAGCCCCGTGGCTGCGTCGCTGTCGACGAGGTTACATTCGCACCATGCTCGATAAGCACTATCAGCCCGCCGACATTGAAGCCCGCATGCACAAGGCCTGGGAGGCGGCCGAGGCCTTCAAGTGTGGACGGGGCAATGCTGCGCCCGGATCAGGCGGCACCAAGAATGCGCCCTATTGCATCGTCATCCCGCCGCCGAACGTCACCGGCAGCCTGCATATGGGCCACGCGCTCAATAACACCCTGCAAGACATCCTGTGCCGGTTCGAGCGTATGCGTGGACGCGACGTGCTCTGGCAGCCGGGCACCGACCACGCCGGTATCGCAACGCAGATGGTGGTCGAGCGCAAACTCGCCGCCGACAAGCAGCCTGGCCGCCGGGAACTCGGTCGCGACAAATTCCTCGAAAAGGTTTGGGAATGGAAGGCTGAGAGCGGCGGCACCATCGTCAATCAGCTGAAACGGCTCGGCGCCTCGTGTGACTGGTCGCGCGAGCGCTTCACGATGGATCCGGGCTTGTCCGACGCAGTGCTCGAATTTTTCGTCAAGCTGCATGACGCGGGGTTGATCTATAAGGCCAAGCGCCTCGTCAACTGGGACCCGAAGTTCCAGACCGCGATCTCCGATCTCGAAGTCGAGCAGAAGGAGATCAAGGGCAGCCTGTGGCACTTCCGGTATCCGCTCAAGGGCGTGACATTCAATCCTGATGACCCTTCGACGTATATTGTTATTGCGACGACGCGGCCAGAGACGTTGCTCGGCGACACGGCGGTCGCGGTCAACCCGGCGGACGAGCGCTACAGGCATCTGATCGGTCGGATGATCATCCTGCCACTCGTTGGCCGCGAGATTCCGATTGTCGGTGACGACTATTCCGACCCGGAAAAGGGCTCGGGCGCGGTTAAGATCACACCGGCGCACGACTTCAACGATTTCGAAGTGGGCCGTCGCCACAACCTCGAACAG
>JANNRP010000016.1:0-10103 GCA_031401535.1 Hyphomicrobiaceae bacterium
TTGCGCCGTTCGATCCAGCACGTCGTGTAGCCGAGCGCTTTCGCAACGCCGATGTCATGATACTGGCTTTGGGCGACGTGCAGGATTTCGTTCTGAGAGAATCCAGACCGGCTGATGCGACCGCGCGTGAACCCGAAGAATACTGGATCCGGCTTTTCACAATGCGCATCGTCTACCGTGACGCTGTCCCAGAACGGATTGCCGAGCGTGCGGGCAAAATGCTCGAAAGCCCATCGCTGCGCATTTGTCATCGCGACGAGGCGGTAGCGAGATGCAAGGCGCTTCAATGCTTCAGCCGAATCCGGGAATGCTGGCCAGAACTCCGCCGAGTCACGGAAGCCTCGGGCGATCGAAGTGTCATCTTTCAAGCCGACGTTGCGCACCAAATCGAAGTACGCGCGCTCAAGATCGTCGGGGAATTTCAGCGTTTTCTTCGCAGTGCGCGAGGCTCGATAGGCATCGAGGATCTTATCGTCGCTGACATCAGGCGGTGCTGCCCCGGAGCGTCTGAGGAAGTCGAGCATGCCACGTTCAAAGTCGATCAGTGTCCCAACGACATCGAAGGATAAGACCTTGAATGACGAGAATGGTTGGGGTCGCGTGCTCATGAGTTTGCCTCGGTCTGTTCTGAATTTGTGAGATACTGGCCTGGGGTCATGCCGCATACGGCGCGGAAATGGCGGCAAAGATGGCTCTGATCGAAGAAGCCAACTTCGATGGCCACGATTGCAGGGCGCACGCCATGGCGGAGAAGGCTTTGCGCAGCGCGTACTCTGACCTGGCACAGATAGCGATGGGGCGAAATTCCCATCTCCCGGCTGAACACGGTGACGAAGCGGAACACACTGAGTTTGGCGAGTGCCGCGAGTTGCTCGAGCGTTATCCGCTCGGCAAAGTTTTCGTCGATAAAGGTCTGGACTGCCGTGATCGCGTCTGGGCGCACCCGTGCCGGTCGTAGCGGAACTGGTCCGGCTGTTTCGAAAACGGCATTGAGCATGATCCCAACTCCCGTCCAGGCCGGGAAGCACCCCGGCGACTGACAGTAGGGTAGGCGGGTTGGCGCGCGCCAAGCTCCCGAAGTCGCGTCCACCGAAAGGCAAAACTACCGAAATGCCGCTCGTCGCGGCAGAATGTTCGGCCAAAGAACCTGGGGGTCCATGTTCAACCATCCTCGCCGAACAGCCGCTCGATCGGATAGTGATGCTTTACGAATGGCGACTTGATGACGATGTAGCTGAAGTACTTCTCAATGCCGATGTTGCGCTCGAGCATTGCCTCGATGACCGACTGGTAGTGGTTGACGCCCTTGGTGACGAATTTCAGCAGATAGTCGTAGCCGCCGCTGACGAGGTGGCATTCGACGATCTCGGCGATATTGCGGATTGCGGCCTCGAAGCGGGCGAAATCGTCATAGCGATGGTCTGACAGTGTTACTTCAGTAAAAACCAGCAGCACGTCGCCGAGTTTCCTCAGCTGCAGTTGCGCACCATAGCCAGTGATGTATCCGGAAGCTTCCAGGCGCTTCACTCTAGTCAGGCATGGGCTGGGTGACAGCCCAACTGCATCCGCCAGATCAACGTTGGTGATCCGGCCATTCTTCTGTAGTTCCGCCAGGATCTTGAGATCGATCCGGTCCAGTCTGGCAGACACCGACATTCGAACCCCGCGCTGGTTCCAAAACTGGCGGCAGAATATGCCGCCCCATCGTCGATCCTAGCGGGCTCCCTCGCAGTGCGACAGTGGCTTTCGGTTCTTGCCCATCACATGGCCCGTCGCACATCCTTGTCCTGCAGCACGTCGTCCAGTGTTTCCCGGATGCGCGACAAAAGCAGCTCCATCTCACTGGCAGTACACGACAGGGCCGGCGCCAGACCAATCGTCCCATCAGTGAAGGCGCGGAAGATTATTCCGTTGTCATACCCGGCCTTGAACAGTCGATCCGCGATCTTCAGCGCCGGATCGAACTGCGCCTTGGTCGCTTTATTCGTAACCAACTCTAACGCCCCGAGCATGCCGCGAGACCGCGCATCGCCGACCAGGGGATGCGCTGCCAGAGCCGCCAATCCAGCCTCGAATGCCTTGCCGACCTTCAGCCCGTTGGCGAGGATTCCACCATCGGTATAAAGCCGGATCACTTCCAGAGCGACCGCTGCACTAACCGGGTGCCCCGAATAGGTGTAGCCGTGACCAATCGCGACATCGGGGGCAGCGCCATCAGCGATGCCATTGTAAACCTTGTTGGAAAGCAGCACTGCTCCCATGGGCGCATAGCCTGCCGTCAGCCCTTTCGCCACGGTCATCAGGTCCGGCGATATGCCCTCGGCTTCGCACGCGAACATCGGTCCGGTACGCCCAAATCCCGTGATAACTTCGTCGGCAACGAACAGAATGTCGAGTTCGTGCGCCGTGTCCCGCATCGCTTTCAGCCAGCCGACCGGCGGCACGATGACGCCACCCGACCCCTGGATTGGCTCGCAAAAGAACGCTGCCACATTGTCGGGTCCAAGTTCGGCGACCTTGGCACGCAACGCTGCGACAGACGCCGCTATCACGCTGGCCGGATCGCTACCGACCGAACTGCGGTAAGGGTATGGCGACGGGATGTGGTGTTGGGTGGCGAGTGGCAGATCGAAGTTGCGATGGAAAACGGGAAGAGCAGTTAGCCCGGCTCCCGTCGACGAGGACCCATGATAGCCGCGCTGCAAAGCGATGAACTGCTTCTTCGACGGCCGCCCTATGGCGTTGTAGTAATGCGTGATCAGCCGTACGGCGCTGTCAATCGCGTCGGAGCCGCCCTGAGTGAAGAACACGTGCTGCAGCCCATTTGGCGCCAGTTCGGCTATTCTGGCTGCCAGCCGAATGGCGGGCTCTGATCCAAATCCGGAGTAGCCGGTGGCGTACGGCAGCTTTCGCATCTGTGCTGCGGCCGCTTCAACGACACTCTCGTGCCCAAATCCAATGTTGACGCACCAGAGGCCGGCAAATGCGTCGAGCAACTCCTTGCCGGACGCATCACGGACGAACATGCCCTTGGCGCTCTCCAGAACTGTTACACCCTTGGCTTCATGGGCACGATAAGCACTGACCGGATGAACGAGATGTTCGCGATCGAGCGTGACGAGTGAGTTGGCGAGCATTGGTTAGTCCTCCTCGGGGCCGTTTGCAGTTTGCAGCCGAACCAACCGCCGAAGGCATTGTCGTGGCGGGTCGAGACGGTGTGGGATGTCGAAGTCGTGCGTGCTTCGGCAGAATATTCTGACCGGACCTCGCCGACGATTGCCGGGTCGAGTATCCGTGCCTTGGAGGGCCGAGAAAGCCAACTGATCGACCTCAGCCGAGCGCCTGATTGATGAGCGCGAAGCAATGGTAGCCGCCCGCACGCTTCGGACCTGGACCGCGGATCATGGTGAGCACATTGTCCAGTCGCGCTAGGCCGAGTTCGTCCAGCCAGTCTGACAGTCCAGATTCACCTGGAACGTCGATCCTCACAAACATGCCGACATTTGAGCCGATCCAATGGGTGATCAGCGCCTTCGCCGCAGCCGTGTCCCGTGCCACGACCGGCCCAATCGCATATCCGCGCCCGAAGCGCCTGTAGAACGCAAATCCGACCGTTTCTCCGGCGTCGTCCAGTACGACGGCTTCAGCCTGATGTGTCAGTGTCGTGATCACGGCATCCCGGCGCACGCCTGCAGCCATTGAATCGAGTTCGATCAGACGTTGCGTGTCATTGCGGCCCATAGGTCTGATGCGTTCGCTGGTTCGCAGCGCAACAAGCGGGACCGAGAATGCAGCGCCCTGATGCTGCACCACCGAGCCGGTGCCCCGGAAATCCAGCTGGCGGTATAATGTCTCGCCGGCGCCCGTCGCATTTAGGAGGATGGTTGGCTCGGCTATGCGATCCATAATGCCGATCATCAAAGCGCGGCCGATGCCCGATCGCTGAATGGTCGGATCGACAATGACCATGCCGAGCCGGGCAATCTTTCGATCATAGGTCCACCACATCGCGGTCCCAGCCAGCCGATCTCCGCAATATGCAACGAGACCTTCGCCGACAGACAGCACAAACTGCCAATCTTCCTGGCGATGCGGCCAGCCAACATCCCGGGACAGCGCGTCCGCTGCCTTCAGATCCCGATCCGTCATCGGCCGGACGTCAAAGCGTATGGCGGGTCGTGACGCTGTCACCGTATTATTTTCCTGGTGTATCAATCGGCCCTTGATCACACGTGGATCAAGGGTCGAGTTAGGACAACCTTGTCGCAAGACGAATGCTGCTTTGACAACAAAACGGATAACATGCGGCGCCAAGCATATTCTGGCGTTTTCAGTGCCGCGTGCAGTCATTCCTGCGTTTAGCTGGACATTTGCAAAGATCACCACGGTCGACCGCGCAGCCTCTGCGCACCTGCGCCTTTCAAACATTACTGCCGGAGGGACGCGACGTTTCGGCAGAAAGTTCCACGAAGTCTGGAAGACAGTGCATTCAATGACTGAGGGTTCATGGCACCCTATCCAGCGACGAGCGGCATGAGCCGACGACCGGCTCGGCAATTGGAGGTACACGGAAATGTCGATATTCAAGCCGAAGTACATCACGTTCGATTGCTATGGGACGCTGACCCGCTTCCGCATGGGCGAGATGGCCCGCGAGATGTTTGCAGATCGCATTCCAGCAGACAAAATGGATCAGTTTGTCAGTGATTTCTCGGGTTATCGCCTTGATGAAATTCTCGGACCCTGGAAACCTTACCGTGATGTTCTGGTGAATGCGTTGATCCGCACCGGCAGGCGCTGGGGCATCAAGGTCAGCGAGTCGGAAGGTGAAAAATACTACTATGCAGTGCCGACCTGGGGACCGCATCCGGATGTGCCAGCAGGATTAGCCAAGGTCGCCAAAGAAATTCCGCTGGTCATCCTGTCGAACGCATCCAACGATCAAATCCAAAGCAATGTCGATAAACTCGGCGCGCCGTTTCATGCCGTCTACACCGCGCAGATGGCGCAGGCTTACAAACCGCGCATGCAGGCATTCGAGTATATGTTTGATCAGCTCGGCTGCCGCCCCGAGGATGTGCTGCACGTCTCCTCGTCCTATCGCTATGATTTGATGACGGCTCACGATATGCGGGTGGGCAGCAGAGCCTACGTGGCGCGTGGTCACGAGCCGCGGACGCCCTACTATGGCGCAGCCGAGATCTCCGACATCGGCGGGCTGGCCGGTCTAGTCGGGCTATGACGCACCCGGCAACGATCTAGTAACGCAAAATGGCGAGCCCGACGGAATGAAACCTGAACCATTCTGGCTCGATACGTCGCCGAAGTTCGCAGGCAGCACAGAACTGTCGGAGGAAGTGCGCTGCGACGTCGCAATCGTCGGTGGTGGGTTCACCGGACTATCGGCGGCGCTGGCGTTGGCCAAAAAAGGTGTCAGCGTTCGCGTGCTCGAAGCCGGGCGTATCGCGTCTGAAGCGTCGGGCCGTAATGGCGGTCATTGCAACAATGGCCTTTCGCACGATTTTTCGAGCGTCGCGGCCCGATTTGGTAACGAGCGTGCGCGAGAAATGTATCGGGCGTTCGATGCAGGCGTCGATCTGGTCGAGGCCCTGATCAAGCGCGAGAGCATCGATTGCGATTTCACACGTTGCGGCAAATTGAAACTCGCGGCCAAACCGGAACATTTCGATAAACTTGCGCGCGCTCAGGACGTTCTTGCTCGCGAGGTCGATGCAGACACGTCCGTGGTTCGCAGGTCAGATCTCGCAACAGAGATCAGTACCGACCGATACTTCGGTGGATTATTGCAACGCCGGTCGGCATCTCTGCACGTTGGGCGTTACGGCGTCGGTTTGGCAGCGGCAGCAGTTCGTGCTGGCGCCATAGTTCATCAAAATGCCGGTGTGATCGGGATCGAACGCGCGGCTGGCAAGTTTCAGTTGAAGACGGCAAAGAGCACGATCACGTCAGATCAGGTCGTGCTGGCAAGCGGCACTTGCGCCAATGGGCCCTTTGCTTGGTTTCGCCGCCGTATCGTTCCTGTTGGTAGTTTTATCATCGTTACCGAGCCGCTCGGTGCTGCAAAGGCGCGGGAAATCATGCCCGGCCGACGCAATTGCACGACAAGTCAGCACATTGGCCACTATTTCCGTCTGACAGCTGATCACCGCCTGATTTTCGGTGGACGCGCTCGGTTCGCGATGTCGAGCCCGACGTCCGATCTTAAAAGCGGCGTGATACTCCAGCGGCAGTTACGCGAAATCTTTCCGCAGATCGCCGATGTCCGCATCGACTATTGCTGGGGCGGTCTGGTGGACATGACGCAGGACCGCTTGCCGCGCGCTGGCTCTCGCGAAGGCATGCATTACGCGATGGGCTACTCCGGGCACGGCGTTCAAATGTCGACCTATATGGGCGATCTGCTTGCGAGGCGGATCATGGGCGAACGTGTCGTCAATCCTTGGCGGGACATCGATTGGTCGGCGGTGCCGGGCAATTTTGGGCGTCCGTGGTTCCTACCCATCGTCGGGCTCTATTATCGTGCGCTCGACCGCATTTAATGATCAGTTTTCGGACAGCCAAATGGCGGCGTGAAAAAGATGGAGACCGACAAGATCATCCTATCCGTTCCACGAGCGCTCAATACTGTCTCTTCAAATCGCAAAAATTGCGCCGCAACGGTGCGAGTGCCTCGCGCCTGAGTAAGCCAAGGAACCAAGAACACAACATCGTCCGTCACCAGCTATCTCAAAGGGGAGATTATCAATGACCCAACTGAAATCTGACCAACTCGCGCTGCTGTCTTTAGCCGATCGTGAGCGCTTGTTTTCTGCCACGCGCCAAGGCGCGTCCCGCCGTGACATGCTGGGGCTTCTTGCCGCCTTGGGAATCGGGACCAGTTTTGGGACCACGTTGATCGGGTCGGCAGGCCAAGCTCTCGCTCAGGCGCCCAAGAAGGGTGGCAAGATTCGTGTTGCGGGCTTTGGCACCTCGACTGCCGATACGCTCGATCCGGCTAAGCAGTCGTACTCGACGGACTATTGCCGGTGCACCATGTTCTACAATGGTCTCACAGAGCTCGATGAGCGCTTGAACCCGACGCTCGCGCTAGCCGAATCCATCGAGCATTCGAAGGCAACAACCTGGACGATCAAGCTACGCAAAGGCGTGCAGTTCCATGACGGCAAGGAATTGACCTCGGAAGATGTGGTGTTTTCATTGAAGCGGCACCACGATCCGGCGACTGGGTCGAAGGCGAAGGCGCTTGCCGACCAGATGAAGGAAATCACGGCTACTGGCACGCATGAAGTAACGATTATACTCGCCGGACCGAACGCGGACTTTCCTGTGGTGCTTGGCACGTATCATTTCCTGATCGCCAAGGCCGGTACGACCGACTTCTCAAAAGGCATCGGCACAGGCCCTTACAAATGCAAGGAATTCGCGCCGGGTGTGCGCTCCATCGCAGTGCGAAACGAGAACTACTGGAAGCAGGGTGCCGGTCCCTACATCGACGAAATCGAATTCTTCGGCATTCCCGACGAGGGCGCCCGCGTCAATGCGCTGCTGGCGGGAGACGTTCATTTGATAGGCAATATCAAACCGGCTTCGACAAAGCTGGTTCTGGGCGCCAAAGGCTACACTGTATTTGAAACGAAGTCGGGCAACTACACCGATCTCGTGATGCGCGGCGACAGCGCACCAGCCAACAATCCCGACTTTGTGCTCGGCATGAAACATCTGATGAACCGCGACCTGATCAAGCGCAACGTGTTCCAGGGTTATGCGGAAGTCGCCAATGACCAGCCGGTGCCGCCGCTCAATCGCTATTTTGCCGCCGACATCCCACAGCGCAAGTTCGATCCGGATAAGGCGAAGTTCCACTTGAACAAGGCTGGCGTGCTGAACACGACGCTGCCGGTCGTGACGTCCCCGGCGGCAACCGCGTCGGTGGAGATGGGACTGCTACTACAGCAGGCAGCGCAGCAGATTGGCCTCAAGGTCGAACTGAAGCAGGTTCCCGCCGATGGCTACTGGTCCAACTACTGGATGAAGGTGCCGGTGGGCTACGGCAACATCAATCCGCGGCCGACCGCCGACATCCTTTTCAGTCTGTTCTTCAAGTCGGACGCCGCCTGGAACGAATCCGCCTGGAAGAGCGAGAAGTTCGATCAACTACTTGTGGCCGCCCGGGCCGAATCCGACGAGGCCAAGCGCCGCCAAATGTATACCGATATGCAAGTGATGATCCACGAAGGGTCAGGCATCGGCATACCGGTCTTCATCAACGGCCTCGACGCGCATACCGACAAGCTCAAGGGCCTCAAGCCGATGGGAACAGGTTCGATGATGGGATACGCGTTCGGCGAACACGTCTGGCTCGAGACTTGATATAACAGATGGGCAGCGGTGTGATGCTCGCGCTGTAGCGGACTTGGGCGGAGGTTGTCGATGAACTCCATGATCAGCCGACTTCTGCTCGGTCGGCTGGTCACGTCGCTGCTGACCTTGTGGTTCGTTGCGTCAGCAGTGTTCGTCATCACCAACCTATTGCCCGGTGATGTCGCGCAGGAATTGCTCGGGCAGAGCGCGACGCCGGAGGCGGTCGCGGGGCTGCGCAAGTCCATGGGGCTCGACCTGCCGCCGTTCCATCGGTATCTATCTTGGCTCAGTAAACTCTTGTCCGGTGATCCCGGAAAATCGCTGGTAAACGGGATGCCGGTTGCGTCCTTGATCGGATCACGCCTCGGCAATTCCCTGATGCTTGCCGGCGTAACGGCGCTGGTCGCCGTACCTCTCGCATTGCTGCTGGGTATCACGTCGGCCGTATTCCGAGGCTCGCTTTATGATCGCATTGTTGGCGCCGGGACTATTCTGGTCGTCTCGGTGCCTGAGTTTCTCGTAGCTTCTCTCGCCGTCATGATTTTTGCGGTGCACCTGAAATGGGTGCCGGCATTGTCGCAGCTTGGTCGCATAGACGGAATTGTCGATGCCGTTCGGGTTTTCGCATTGCCGGTATTCACGCTGACGTGCGTGATCGTAGCACAGATGGCGCGCATGACCCGGGCTGCCCTGGTCGATGCGCTGTCGTCATCTTACGTCGAAATGGCGGTGCTGAAGGGTGCGGGCAAGGCCCGCATCGTGCTGTACCATGCACTGCCCAATGCCATCGGACCCATCGCTAACGCCATCGCTTTCTCGTTGTCGTTCCTGCTCGGCGGCGTGATCATCGTCGAGACGATTTTCAACTATCCCGGCATTGCCAAACTGATGGTCGACGGTGTTGCCACACGCGATCTGCCCTTGGTGCAAGCCTGCGCCATGCTCTTTTGTGCTGCATATCTCATTCTCGTCACGCTGGCCGATGTGGCGGCTATTCTCGCCAACCCTCGGCTGAGGCACCAATGAGCGAGCCGCGGACAATCGACGACGCTGCGATGGCCAAAAGGTCTCGGCCACGGCTATCGGTGCTTGTCGCGCCATCGTTTGTAGTGCTTTGGCTGATCATGGCCGTTATCGGACCATGGATATCGCCATACGATCCGAGTGCGATCCAGGATGCTGATCTCTTCGAAGGCGTCAGCGGGAAGTTTCTGCTCGGTACGGATTATTTCGGCCGCGACATGCTCTCGCGCATCCTGGCCGGAGCACGCTACACGGTCGGCATAGCTCTCGTTGCTACAATGCTTTCAGTGACGACTGGTCTGCTGCTCGGTTTAGCTGCATCGGCGATTGGCGGTTGGGTCGATACCCTGCTTAGCCGCTTTCTGGATGCGCTGATCTCGATCCCATCGAAGATGTTCGGGTTGGTTGTTGTTGCAGCATTCGGTTCGTCGATCCCGGTGCTGATCTTGACGCTGGCAGTAATCTATACGCCTGGCTGCTATCGCATCGTGCGTTCAATCGCAGTCAACGTCGCAGCGCTGGACTTCGTCACCGTCGCCAAAGTCCGTGGCGAGGGTAATCTTTACATCATGCTGTACGAAATTCTGCCGAATATGCTGGGTCCGGTACTGGCTGATTTCGGACTGCGTTTCATCTATGTTGTGCTGCTGCTCTCGAGCTTGAGCTTCCTGGGGCTCGGCGTGCAGCCGCCGGAAGCG
>JANNRP010000017.1:0-3373 GCA_031401535.1 Hyphomicrobiaceae bacterium
ACCATCGAGCGCGATTGTGCCAAGCGTCGGTGTGTGGAAGGCAGCGCGCCGGTCTGCAACGCCACGGGTCAATTGCGCCCACGCCATCGCGAGCGTTGCATCGAGATCGTTGTAGAACGTGGGGATGTGACTGACTGACGGCGACACCACTTATCGTTCCTTGGGATCGAGCGCATCGCGCAGGCCGTCACCGAGCAGATTGAACGACAGCACAGTCAGAAAAATTGCGATGCCGGGCCAGATCGCCATCCACGGCGCGTTGGTCAGGAAGCGTTGCGCGGTATTGAGCATCGATCCCCACGACGGCGCCGGTGGCTGTTGGCCAAGACCGAGAAAGCTCAGGCTCGCTTCAGCGATAATGGCGGCAGCGATCGTCAGCGTGGCTTGCACCAACAGTGCTGGCATGATGTTCGGCAATATGTGCCGCACCGCAATGCGCACCGGTCCGTTGCCGACGGCGCGCGCGGCCTCGACGTAGTCCTCGGTCTTTACGACCAATACCTGCCCCCGCGTGAGCCGGACAAAAATCGGCGTTGCCGTGACGCCGATGGCAATCATGGCGTTGGTCAGTGACGGGCCCAGAAATGCCGCAAGGGCAATCGCCAGAATGAGGAACGGGCACGCCAGCATCGCATCGGTGATGCGGCTGATCAGAGCGTCGACCCAGCCACCTCGATAGCCGGCTAGCAGCCCCACCGGAACGCCAATTGCGACAGCGATCGCCACCGACACGACGCCTGCCATCAGCGATGCACGGGCGCCAAAAATCACGCGGCTCAGCAGGTCGCGGCCGGATTCATCGGTGCCGAGCCAATTGCGCCAGGACGGCGCCTTACGGACGAACGCATAGGCTTGTTGCGCCGGATCGAACGGTGCGATCAGCGGCGCCAGCACTGCGACAAGCAGCAGAACCACGACGATGATGAGCCCCAGCATCGCGCTCTTGCGGCGCTTGAGCCTGCGCCACGCGCGACGACCTGGACTTTCGTCGGCCAAGGGTTCGGTAATAGTCGAGTTGATATCGAGGGTGATCGCCATGGCTCAATCCCTCAGCCGTGGATTGACCAGAACATAGGCGATATCGGCCGCGAGATTCAGCAGAATGTACGTCGTCGCCGTGATCAGGGTCACGCCTTGCACCACGGCATAATCGCGATTGAATACGCTATCGACGATCAGTTTACCGAAGCCCGGAATCGAGAACACTTGCTCGGTCAACACCGCGCCCGACAACAGCGTGCCGAGTTCGAGCGCGCCGAGTGTGATGACCGGTGTCAGCGCATTGCGCATCGCATGCTTCAACACCACCACGCGCTCGGAAAGGCCTTTGGCGCGCGCCGTACGCACATAATCGGATGCCATGGCCTGCAGCATCGCGCTGCGGGTATGCCGCATGAGCACTGCCGCGAACGAGTTGCCGAGCACGAAAGCGGGCAGGATCGTGGTTTTGAGCGACATCCACGGGTCCTCGAACGGACTGACGTAGCCGGACGCTGGCAGCCAACCAAGGTGCACCGAAAACAGGAAGATCAACATGATGCCAAGCCAGAAGTTTGGCGTCGAAATCCCGGTCAAGGCGAGCACGTTGACGACGTAGTCAAGCATCGTATTCTTGCGTACCGCCGAAATGATGCCAGCCGTAACGCCAATGGCGAGTGAAATTACGATCGCCATCAAGGCCAACTGCAGAGTCACCGGAAACTTCTGCGCGATCAACGTCAGCACCGGCTCTTTCAGCCGCATCGATTCTCCAAGATTACCCGACAGGACGCCGCCGATCCAATAGACGTACTGCACATAAAACGGCTGATCGAGGCGGTATTGCTGGCGGATCTGCGCCAGTACGTCGGGGTCGCGTTCTTCACCGGCCATCGCCAGCGCCGGATCACCCGGCAGCAGCTGTTGCAAACCGAAAATGATGATCGATACGAAGAACAGCGTCGGCACCAACTGAGCCAGCCGTTTGGCAAGAAACATCAGCATTTCAGGATCGGCTTCGCATGATGTGATGGCGCCTCTGCCAGTGAACGGTCAGAGTGTCACGGGTTGTGCTGCGGCGCATCCATAAAATTGCGCTCGCTTTCCGGCATGGAGGAGCTATGTGACGCGTCTGCCATTCTGGCCCACTCAGTGCTGACCTATTAACTCCGACCTTCAAAAATACTCTCCATCGGAGAACGCGATCCAGATCATGCACTATCGAACCGAGCGACACCGCAGTGTCGCCATATACCCGCTACGCGTTTCAACAATGAACGACTAGGGTCATCATGTCTTCAAATAGCCACGCCATCGACAGCCTGCCGATTTGGGCCTGGGCCGCGCCGCTTGCTGCGACTTTGCTTCTGGTAGCTAAATTCACCGGATTGGCGCCGGCATCATCGACCCCTGTGCTGGTGCTGGCCGCCGTGCTGCTCGGCGCGGCTGTGTTCGCCTCCGTGCATCACGCCGAAGTGGTAGCGCTGCGCGTTGGCGAACCCTTTGGATCGATCTTGCTCGCCATTGCCGTGACCGTGATCGAAGTAGCGTTGATCGTCTCAATCATGCTGTCGGCGAAAGACGGCAGCGACGTGCTGGCGCGGGACACTGTATTTGCCACTGTGATGATGGTGTTCAACGGCATCATCGGGCTTTGTCTCACTTTGGGTGGTGCGCGCCACCACGAGCAGAGCTTCCAAACGAATGCCGCCGCCGTAGCGCTGAGCGTGATTGGAACGCTCGCGGTTATTGCTCTGATACTGCCCAACTATACGTTGGCGGCACCGGGGCCGGTCTATTCGTCCGCACAGTTAATCTTTGTCGGCATTGTTTCGATCATTCTCTACGGCGTGTTCCTGTTCGTGCAAACGGTCCGGCATCGTGACTATTTCCTGGGCGAGACCGAGATCTCAGACATCGCCGACGATCATGGCTTGGTTCCATCCATGCGCATTACATGGATCAGCCTCGCGTTACTGGCGTTGGCACTTGTCGCGGTGGTGTTGCTGGCCAAGACGCTATCACCGTCACTGGAACGCGCCGTTGCGGCTGCAGGCTTGCCGAAAGCCTTCGTTGGCGTTGTGATTGCAGCCGTGGTGCTGCTGCCTGAGGGCATGGCCGCCGTCCGCGCGGCCCGTGCTAATCGCCTGCAAACAAGTTTGAATTTGGCACTCGGATCGGCGATGGCGACAATTGGCCTGACCATTCCAGTGGTCAGCGTTGTCGCGCTCATGCTCGGGCAGCGACTGACATTAGGACTAGCACCCGCAGAAATGGTGCTGCTGATACTGACCTTGTTCATAAGCACCGTCACGCTTGCTACGGGGCGTACTACGATCTTGCAGGGTGCGGTCCATTTGGTGATATTCGCCGTGTTCTTATTTCTTGCCGCCGT
>JANNRP010000018.1:0-5513 GCA_031401535.1 Hyphomicrobiaceae bacterium
CGTCGACTGCGCCTGGACGGAAAAACCAAGGATGTCCTTGAAGTCGGTCAATCCGTTGTTGCCGCCGAACCCAAAGTCGTTGCGGAAGAACGAGAGCCACAGCGCGTAGGTCAGCATTTGCGTGATGATCGATAGATAGACGCCGGTCACGCGGCTCTTGAATGCGAACCAACCGAACACGAAGGCGAACACGCCGGGTACCAGCAGGATCATGAGAGCTGCATAGGGGAACCAGTTGAACCCCCACCATGCCAACGGCAACTCCGTCCAGTTCAAGAACACCATGAAATCGGGAAGCTCGGGGTTGGCATACACGCCGCGCGTGCCGATCTGGCGCATCATGTACATGCCCATCGCATAGCCGCCGAGCGCGAAGAACGCGCCGTGACCGAGGCTCAGGATGCCGGCATAACCCCAGATCAGGTCGAGCGAGAGCGCAAGGATCGCAAAGCACAAGTACTTGCCGAACAGGGCAACCGTCGATGTCGAGACGTGGAACACTGATGATTGTGGCACTGCCAGATGCAGCAACGGCACCAGGACTCCAGCCAGTCCCAACAGCCCAAGGAAAATCTGGCCGCGACGGTCGTCGTTGAACAGCGCCGTGGTGATCATGCCTCCACCGACCGGCCTTTGAGTGCAAACAATCCGCGTGGGCGCTTCTGGATGAAGATGATGACCGCGATCAACAGGATGATCTTGCCGAGCACTGCGCCGGCGTAGGGCTCAAGCAGCTTGTTGGCGAGACCAAGCGACAGCGCACCAACGAGCGTGCCCCACAGATTACCGACGCCGCCGAAGACAACGACAAGGAAGCTATCAACGATATAGCCCTGACCCAGATTGGGCGACACATTGTCGATCTGAGCGAGTGCGACACCGGCCAGCCCGGCGATGCCCGAGCCTAGTCCGAATGTCAGGGCGTCGACGCGGGCGGTTGCGATGCCCATGGAACCGGCCATCCGGCGATTTTGTGTAACGGCCCGCATGTTCAACCCGAACGAGGTGTAGCGCAGTGCCAGCAGAAGCCCGACGAAGATGACGGCCGCAAATACGACAATCCACAGGCGGTTCCAGGTAATCACGAGTTCGCCGATCTGGAACGCGCCTGACATGAAGGCTGGAGCACTAACCGGCTGGTTGGTCGGTCCAAACCAGGTGCGCACGGCCTGCTGCAGGATCAGGCTGATGCCCCACGTCGCAAGCAGCGTTTCAAGGGGATGTCCATAGAGGAAACGGATGACCGAACGCTCGATGGCGATGCCGATCCCACCCGCCACGAGAAACGCCATCGGTACGGCGACAAGCAGTGAATAATCTATCAGGCCAGGGGCAATGCCGCGCATCATCTGCTGCACGACGAACGTGGTATACGCGCCAATCATCACCATCTCGCCGTGCGCCATGTTGATCACGCCCATCACGCCGAAGGTGATGGCCAAGCCGATGGCAGCAAGCAGCAGGACCGAGCCAAGCGATACGCCGTACCAGACGTTCTGGGCCGCCCGCCATACCGCGAGGCTGCTTTCGACCTCGGCTATGGCTTTGACCGCTGCCTCCTTTACCGACGTCGGCGCATCGGCGGGCACGCTGCGCAAGGCGGCGACGGCATCCTGATCGGCCCTGGTCTTGAGGCTGAGGATGGCAGCAAGGCGTTGCTGCTCGGCTGCATCTGGCGTGCCGAGAATAATAGCGGCGCGGGCAAGCTCCAAGGCGCCCTTCACGCGTGCATCGCCCTCTTTTGCAGCAGCAATTTCAATGGCTCCCAGTTTAGAGGCGTCACGCGCCTTGAAAGCTGCAAGTGCTGCGTCCAGACGTTTGACGGGATCAGGTGACAACAACGTCATATTGCTGATGGCTGCTTGCAGCACACCGCGGACGCGATTGTTGAGGCGTACGGGGCCCAGATCGGCAGGGGGATTGACGGCGGGCTTGGCGGTTGCGGCGTCGATCGGCTGCTTGGCGGCATCGAGGTAGATGACGCGTGGGCTCGTTGCCGAAAATTGCAGGCGGCCAGCGCCCATGGCGTCGAGAATTGCGGGCGCGTGCGCAGCACCTGAAGTTGCAATATCCTCGATCGCGGCCATGGTGTCGGCATAGCTGTCGGCTTGGAGTCGCGCCAGGCCTGAGATGAGTTTATCGGACTGGGCGAACGCCACGTCAGTGCGGTATGCGGCAACCGTGAAGACTGTCAGCAGTAGCAGCGCGCTCGTGGCAACCCAATGTCGCAGCACCTGAAACATTGCGGTCCTCTGAGCCCCCCGGCTCTGGTAGTCGAATGATCATAAAAAAGGGCGGCGCTTGTTCAATACTGAGCTTGCGCCGCCCATTCGTCGTCAGCCTAACACATTAGCCGCATTTCTGCGTCTTGGTGTTGAAGTTACCGCACTTCTTACCAACCCAGTCGGCTTCGAGATCCTTCGAGCCTTCCAAGTGATCGGTCCAGGCATCGCCGGCGACCAAGTCCTTGGTCTTCCAGACGGTTTCCATCTGGCCATCGGCCTTGATTTCACCGATCAGCACGGGCTTGGTGATGTGGTGGTTCGGGAGCATCTTCGACATGCCGCCGGTCAGGTTCGGCGCTTCGATGCCGGGCAGTGCGTCGATGACTTTATCGGTATCGACCGAGCCAACTTTTTCAACCGCCTTGACCCACATATTGAAGCCGATCACGTGGGCTTCCATGGGGTCATTGGTGACGCGCTTCGGGTTCTTGGTGAAGGCTTTCCAGTCGGCGATGAACTTGTCGTTGATAGGCGCCTTGACGCTCTGGAAATAGTTCCAAGCGGTCAGATGCCCGACGAGGTTCTTGGTGTCGACGCCGGCTAGTTCTTCTTCACCAACCGAGAATGCGACAACCGGAATGTCCGTTGCCTTAACGCCGGCGTTGGCCAATTCCTTGTAGAACGGCACGTTGGCGTCGCCATTGATGGTCGAAACCACGGCGGTCTTCTTGCCGGCCGAGCCGAATTTCTTGACGTCAGCGACAATCGTCTGCCAATCGGAATGGCCGAACGGCGTATAGTTGATCATGATGTCATCCTTGGCCACGCCCTTGGCGAGCAGGTAGGCCTCGAGGATCTTGTTGGTCGTGCGTGGATAGACGTAGTCGGTGCCCGCCAGCACCCAACGCTTCACTTCGCCGCCGTCCTTGCTCATCAGGTAGTCGACGGCCGGGATGGCCTGCTGATTGGGAGCAGCACCAGTGTAGAACACGTTGCGCTCTGACTCTTCGCCTTCATACTGCACGGGATAGAACAAGATGCTGTTCAGCTCTTTGAACACCGGCAGCACGGACTTGCGCGATACGCTGGTCCAGCAACCAAACACCGCCGAGACCTTGTTCTTAGAAATCAACTCGCGGGCTTTTTCTGCGAACAGCGGCCAGTTGGACGCAGGATCGACAACCACGGCCTCGAGCTTCTTGCCGAGCAATCCGCCCTTCTTGTTCTGCTCTTCGATGAGCATCAACATGACATCCTTCAGCGTGGTTTCGCTGATTGCCATGGTGCCCGAAAGCGAATGCAGGATGCCGACTTTGATCGTCTCCTGAGCCTGTGCAGGTGCTGCCGCAAGCAATGCGCTCGTGGCAATACCGCCGAGCACGGCTGCGGGTGACTTAAACACTGACAACATGAAATTCCCTCGCTGGTTGATTAACCCGTTAACGAGATCGCAATCATTGTGCCAAGCGGTCAATAGAACAGCAATTCTATGAAAATGCTCAATAAAAGGTACTATTGAGATCGAATGAGCACGGTTTGATCATCGGGGTAAGATGAAAAAACAGGCGATCAAATTGTAAATGGCTAAAATTAAGGCTTCTGTCGGCGTAACGGTTCTATCTTACGGGTACATTGGGGGAGATAGATGGACGTACCTTGAGAGGCGTATCTTCCGGTCAGAACCAGCGGTTATTTGATCTAGAGCTGAAAGGCTTGGTCCCAGTGTGTGCACCAAGTCTTCGCAAGCTTGGTCACGCGCTGCGTCGCATAGCAATGACGCCTTCTGTGCGAGCGCGAACCGCGGGCGTGGCCAAGCACGTGATCAGAGCCTCGTAGCCGGGAGTGCCGGGATACGGTGCGACAAGCATCGGCGGGCTATGATTGGCTGGGCAGAGTATGATTGTTTCATCCGGACCAATCAAATCCACATCCAGGATGGAACTGGAGCGGGTGAGAAAAATTAGCGACCTCGCCTCAGGTGCGCGGCGTCGTAAGAAGCACATCAGCGCTTCTTGTGTCTGCGCGTCCAGGCCTTCCTCCAGCATGTCGATGACCTGCACAGTGGGACCTTCGATCTCCAATGCCGTCAACAATGCTATAAGCGCGTTGGATTCTTTGCCACCGTCGTGGGCAATCGCGGACATCGAGTGTCGTACTCTGAACTCTAGATGCGGATCCGCGGCCAACATTTCCTTGGCCGCTGCCGCGTCGTCTGTGAGGCGATCCACTCCTACGAATGACGCTCCAACTATCGCCTCCGCTAATTGCATTGCGAGACGCGTCTTGCCGCTTCCGAGCGGACCCACTATGTGGGTCAGACGGCGCACTTCGCGTAATTCATAACGCTCGCCGCCCCACGGCCATGGGAGATTGATGACTACACTGATTGGGTTACTGGCCTGCCTGATATTCGATACGACAGACGCAACCGACATGGTGCCGCGATCAAGCTCGCTGCGAAGTCTGCGAACCCTATGAACGGTCTCGTACAGTTGGCGAGCGCGAGATTCGAGGACTACCTCATGCGCGGCCAGGGCGCGTCCGAGCACATGCGCATCTCCATCGAGCACTCGCGCAATCTCAGCGAGGCTGACACCGAGCATACGAAGTTCGACGATCTCGGTAGCGCGCTTCATTAGTTCGGGACCGTATGCTCGCCAGCCAGCGGCGGTGCGAACTGGCCTGAGCAATCCGCGCTCTTCATAGAGGCGCAAGGCTTTTGTCGATACGCCGAGTTGCCTGGCAGCCTCGGACGGATTCAGCAGTTGGGCGGTAGAGTTCACGAATCACCTCGCTGTTGCTTGAGCGCCAGACTTATGGAGGATGCCGCAAGGGCAAGGTCAAGCCAGTGAAATGTGTCCCTGGCTAAGCAATGTGCACAAACCTGTGACGGGCAAAATACTGCGGCGCGATCTGTGCAAAATCGGATTTCCCTGCAAAATCGGAAGTCCGGTAACGCCTTGTTCCAAATAAGTCGTCTGCGGAAATGACGCAGACCTCGCTATGTCCAAATTGAACCTCGTTGATCGGGCCGGTCAATGAGATTGGCCATCAAGCGGCGCACTCTGGGCTACACAGATGGGAGTTCACATGGGAAACGTGCCAGCCAGCATCGGCGCTCCATCCTGCGCGCCGTTCACTCAGGACAATTTGTGGAACGGCCTCACGTTGGCCCAAGCGCTGCTGTGGCAGGCCTGAGCCAACGTCAGTTCCGTTCAGGGCTTCCAGTCCTTTGCCAACTTCTGCACCGCTGCGATATCAAACGCGTTGATGTCGGCGATCAGGTCG
>JANNRP010000019.1:0-2508 GCA_031401535.1 Hyphomicrobiaceae bacterium
CAGGAATAGCGCGCTCTCGATG
Organism: Hyphomicrobiaceae bacterium; assembly: GCA_031401535.1. Taxonomy (GTDB): domain Bacteria; phylum Pseudomonadota; class Alphaproteobacteria; order Rhizobiales; family Hyphomicrobiaceae; genus JAKFWF01. The sequence goes on from JANNRP010000019.1 coordinate 23, forward strand.
TTTGCGCGGTCAGCAAAAATCGAGCCTGCAACTGAGCATTTGTAAAGCGCGAGCCGCTTCAGTTGAGCATCACGCAGTTGGATCGCCCCCCGAGTTGGCTCGATTGGGCGGAACTTGCAGTGCTGAAACACCAAAGGGCGTGCAACGGTGCAGCCCTCCAGATCGAGTGTGCCTTGGATCAAAGCGTTGTCCAGGAGAATGCCGATCGGTGGCAGTACCCAGGCTGAGTGCATCTCGGTGGCGAGAATGCGCAAGATGGAGGCGCGGATGGTCTCACCATGGAGGTCGGCGCGACGCCCGGCGAGAATGGCCGCAAGGAACTGCTCTTCAACCGGGGTGAGATATTCTTCCGGGGCGGTGGTCGACTGGTTCATGCAAGGGTTCCCGATTGGCGATCTGGTGGTTGCCAAGCATGGTTGCGCGTGTGCTCATCCACGCTTTCAATTGCATCTGCAATCAATTGCGAGATTCTTGAGAGAATTCGAATAGAATTCTTGGGTTTTGTACCAGAATCCGCTCGCGTAGTGCGGCATCGGGAACCCAGTCGAGCAGAAGATCGAGTAGCATGGCATCGTCCGGCGGTGTCGCGACGGCAACGTGCGGCCAATTGCTGGCCCACACCATGCGTTCAGGAAACCTCTGTGCCGCGATCTTGGCGAGAGCACCCACATCGTCGTAGTGGGGTGGTCCGGCTCGTGAGACCTCGTAGGCTGCTGCGAGCTTGAACCAGAAGTTGCCCCGGTCGAGAAGTCTCAACACGGTTTGAAATCCCGAATGATCAGGAGAAACGGGTTCGGGAAACTTGCCGACATGATCGATCATGACGTTGCATGGCAGCCGCGCCAGCATGTCCTCGCGATCGGGCAAGAGCCGCCCATCCATTTGCAATTGGATATGCCAGCCCATCGGCGCGATGAGGGCGGCCACGGGTTCAAGCATCTCCCATGGCAGCGCACCGCCCTTCAGCATCTGGAAACGCGCACCACGGATGCCTGCGTCGTGCAACGCTCTCAACGCCTGTGGACTGAACGTCGTGTCGACGACTGCAATCCCACGCGCTCGATCCAACCCGAGGTCGGCAATGGCGGCAACGGTACAGCGATTGTCGGTACCGTATGCGGTTGGCTGCACGACGACGACGCGTGTCGTGCCGAGCTTCTGTTGGACTGACCGATATGCCGAGGTCGTCGCCCATGGCGGTCCGTTCGTCGCGGCCGTCGCTGCGATTGCCGTCGTTGTGTCGTAGATATGGATGCCACAGTCGCACGTATCGGCTGGTGCCCGAAGGCGTGGTCGTGAACTTGGCATGGTTGAATGCTCCTTTGTTGTCAATGCGCCAACGCCAATGCGCAGCATTAGCCGCTCCATGCGAGACTGCACCACCCACCTACCCCACCGTATCATGCGCCTCTGCCGCGATTGTCGGACGCGTGAGATCACCGATGTGCGGCATTGCCACGACGCTCGGCAGCGTAGCCAGCTCTGGCGTCGGCCGCCAGTCGAGGCACAACATGGCAGAGGCGCGGCTCTTCGTAACCCTCTTCCTGACTGCGATCTTCTGGCGTAGCTTGCCTTTAAGATCTGCCGCGGAACGAACCTCCGTGCAGAGACATATCACAATGGTTCGAACGACAGGGTAGGAGGAGACGTCAAGATGAGTTTTACAATCAATCGACGCGTGGCCATGGCAACTGCTGCATTCGCAGCGGCGACAGTGGGAATGAAGCCCGCAAGCGCACAAGCTAAGAAAAAACAAGTCAAGATCTCAACAGCAACCGCAGCCGACCTCGGCAACGACAACTACATGGTCTGCTGGACCATGGCCAACTACATCAATCAGTTTTCCGATACACTTGAGGCGCGTGTCTACGCCGCCAATGCGCTTGGCGAGGAACGTTCGGTCGTCGAAGCCATGCAACTCGGTTCGGGCGCTTCGGCGCATGTCGGTGGCACGGCGATCCATAACAATTTTAATAAACGGATCGGCGTTCTCGACCTGCCATTCCTGTGGCGCGACTATGAGCACTACCACAAGGTCGCCGAAGGGCCAGTTGGCAAGGCACTGAGCGCCGAGCATGAAAAGCTCGGCCTCAAGATCATTGGTTGGCAAGATAGCTGGGGCTTCCGCCATGTGACGACGACCAAAAAGGAAGTAAAATCCGCGGCCGACCTCAAGGGCTTGAAAATCCGCACCATCCAAACGCCGACGTATGTTGCCGCACTCAATGCGATGGGTGCTGCTGCGACGCCGATGGCGTTCGGCGAGGTCTACACCGGTCTGCAAACTGGCGTGCTGGATGGCTTCGAGCATTCCTCAGCGATCATCTACTCGAACAAGTTCTACGAGGTGAGCAAGTACATTGCCCTGACAGGCCACCTGTTCGGCGGCACGATCACGGCTTACTCGAAAAAGGAGTGGGACGGCTACACCGACGCCGAGCGCAAGGTCGTTGGAGAAGCAGCTAAGCTCGGTCAGGATATCAACC
>JANNRP010000020.1:0-12419 GCA_031401535.1 Hyphomicrobiaceae bacterium
GTTCGCGCTTGCGCGATCTTGGCGCGTGATCCGCTGATGTTGGATGCCTTCTCCAGTCCGCGGTTGCAGCCCTTCCGATTGGCGAGCGGTTTGGTGCTGTTCGCGTTCGCGGCGTCCCATTTCGCTAACCATGCGGTCGGCTTGATCAGTGTGGCCGCCATGGATCGCGTGCAGGATTGGCGACTTCTCATTACCCACTCGGCTGTTGGCTCGTGGACCTTGATGTTGGCTGCGGTGACGCACATCGTGTTGGGGCTGGGAAAGCTCGCTGCGCGGCGGACTGTGGCAATGCCACTGTGGGAGGCGCTGCAGATTCTATCGGGCGTGCTGGTGCCGGTGCTGCTGATCCCGCACATGGCGGGAGTTACTTATCTCGGGGCTACAACCAATTTCTTTTATTCATATACATCGGTAACTCAGCACATCTGGCCGGAGCGAGCACTCTGGCAGTCGCTCCTGCTGTTGGTGGTGTGGACCCATGGCTGCATCGGGTTAAACTATTGGTTGCGGCCCAAGCCCTGGTTCAAATCGGTCAAGCCCGTGCTGTTTGCTATTGCAATGGCAGTGCCGCTGCTCGCGCTGACGGGTTTTCTTGCGGCTGCCCACGAGTTGCAGGTATTGTTTGCTGATACGGCCGTCGTGGCCAAAGCGCGGGCCGACCTGGGTTGGCCAGACCCGGCAGCGCGCGCCGGTGTTGGTCGGGTTCGTGATCTGGGCTGGCTGATTTATGTCGGCATTCTCGCAACCGTCGTTGCGGCCTATTCCGTTCGCGCCGTCAGGCGTCAATGGATGCCAACGCTGGCGGTGACCTATGCCGGGGGCAACATGATCAAGGCCAGGATTGGGCCGACGCTGCTCGAAATGAGCCGCATGCACCGGGTTCCGCATACTTCAGTCTGCGGCGGGCGGGCGCGCTGCTCTACGTGCCGCGTGCGCGTTGATCTCGGCGCTGCATCGCTGCCGCCGCCCGAAGTTGGTGAGATGGCGACGTTGATGCGGATTAGTGCACCCGGCAACGTACGACTAGCCTGCCAGTTGCGGCCGGTCGCCGACCTCACTGTGACCCGATTGGTTTCGCCAGGCGCTGCAGCAGCCTCGAAACGGACTGCATTCTTACCTGATGCAGATGGCGTCGAGCGCCAGGTTGCGATCTTGTTTTTGGACGTGCGCGGTTTCACCAAGTTGTCGGAAAACCGGCTTCCGTTCGATATTGTGTTCCTGCTCAACCAGTTTTTTGGCAGCGTTGGTGCGGCCATTCAAAAGGAGGGCGGGTGGATAGATAAATATATGGGTGATGGGCTGATGGCCGTGTTCGGTCGCGAGTCGGGTCTGGAGGCTGGTTGCGGTCAGGCCCTGAACGCCGCGCGCGCCATCGATATCGCGCTGGACGCGGTGAACCAGCGGCTCGTCACTGAAATCCCCGAAGGCATCAAGATCGGTATAGGCATTCATGCGGGACCGGTTGTGATCGGTCGCATTGGCCACGACGATAGTGCAGCGCTGACCGTTGTCGGACGAACGGTCAACGAGGCCAGCCGCCTCGAGGCGCTGACCAAGGAAAAAGGCTGTCAACTGGTGCTATCGGCTGTCGTTGCACGAGCGGCGGGTCTGTCGATGGCGGGCTTTCCGTCTGAGCATGTCGAGGTTCGTGGCAGTAGTGCTGATCTGGAGGTGCTTCTCGTGGCGCGTGCACGATCATTGCCGACCGACCTGCTACGTACCGCAACTGTGAAACCGAGCTAGGTGGCACCCATGTCCACGTTGACCGCAATGGAGCTGATGCTGACCGGAGTAGCCTATCTGTTGGTCAAGCACGCCTTAGCGGATTTCTTCCTGCAGACCCGTTATCAATGGGCCAACAAAGGGCGGTATGGCCACCCTGGCGGGCTGTTGCACGCGGCAATTCACGTCGTCCTTTCGTCGCCGGTGCTGCTGATCGTTGCACCAGCTTCAACCGTGCATGCCGCCTGGGTGCTCGGCGGCGAATTTCTTATTCATTATCACTGCGATTGGACCAAGGAGCAGTTGGTGCAGCGCTGCGGTTGGACACCAACGACGGACCAATTCTGGCGATCCCTTGGTATTGATCAACTGGTGCATGGCTTGACCTACGTCGGCATGGTTTGGGCGCTCACGTTGCCTCTTTAGGCAACTCCCAACTCGGTTGCTGCTTCGAGGCCAGCGATACAGAGCGCGCGTTGCGTCAGGTCGCTAAACAGCACCTCCTCGTCGCGTGCGATCGCATCGAGCAGCACATCGACGTTGACGCGGGTTTTTAGTGTGCGGGATGCTGCAATCAATGCCATCACGCCAATGCGGTTCTGTCTCAGAAATCGGGCAAAGACCCAGCGGAAACCTTGTTTCTCCCGGCGCCACTGCGTCGGCGCAGGCACGAAGTCGTCGAAGGCGCGGCGCAACTCGTGTTTGTTCCAGGGGCCATGAAATTTCGTGGCATAGCGAGTGCCGAGAAGGGCTGTCAGCCGCGTGTCGAGGAACGGGCTGCGGTTTTCGACGCCGGAGCGCATGGCATTGCGATCGTTCTGCCAAAGCCATTCGGGTAGCAGGCCTTGCGTAACATCATGATGGAGTGCCTGGCTGAGCGTTCCCTTGAAGCGGGCGAGACTGTCTGATGGTTGGGCGCTGGCAACCTCTGGTCGGCAATAGGTATCGATCTGCGCACGGACCTCTGCCGATAACTCCGCGCCGACAGTCGTTGGTGGCGGCCAGCTTCGTTGAGCGTGTGCTGTCCGTGTCGCCTGGCCGATGGCATTGATACGCGGATGATCGACATTGGCCGCCAGCATGGTATTGACCCAAGCGGTGTCGTCGGCAGCCAATGCCTCGGCCAACGCGAACCGGTAGTACCGCTCCCAGTAACCGCCAAATACTTCGTCGGCGCCGGTGCCGTCGAGCACGACGGGCACGCCGCGGTCGGCGATGGCCGCGTATAGCTGCGGCAGGCCCAGCACATTGCCGATCATCGGGAACGGTTTCTCCTGGTGACGGCAGACGTCGACAAACCATTCGATGCCGCCACCCTTGCCCGCCACTCCATAGTCGAGCGGGACCACCTCGGCTTTGATGCCAAGAGCTTCCGTGGTGCGTGCCGCGTAGAGCGCGTCCTCGCTCTTACCGGCATCCCCCGTGAAGCACGTGACCTGATCCTGCAAACCTCCGGCACACAGGATCGACAGGATCAGAGAACTATCGATGCCACCTGAAAGCAGCAGGCCGATTGGCCGATCGCTGACGAGCCGGTCGGTGACTGCTTGGCGTAATAGATCGGCGAGCGGAGCCGACGGTGGTCGGTCGAGGGGCGCGAATGTTTCGGATGCGCAGTACGTGCCAGTTCGTAAATCCCATGTGGCGAGATCAACTGTGACAAAGCCGCCGGGTGTGACCTGCCGTATGCCGACGACCGGTGTCGCAGTCGCGTCCGCCGCGCTCGTCGGCATCAACCAACCGTGGGCCAGGTAAGTATCGAGATCGGCTACGGTCAATTGCGGCGTGCGCCCGAGAAAGGCATTGATTGGTGCAATCTCGGAGGCAAAGCACAGGGTCTGCGCGTCGGCGTAGTAAAACAACGGCTTCTTGCCGAGGCGGTCGCGGGCGGCGGTCACACTCTGCTGCTGTTCGTCGAGCGCACAGAATGCCCACATGCCCTGTGCCTCCGCTAGGCCCGCGAGACCGTGCAGCCGCAGCATATGTGACAGCACTTCGGTATCGCCATCGGTGGTAAAGCGGCGGCCGTGCTGCGCCGCAAGCTCGCTGCGCAATGCCCGAAAATTGTAAATTTCACCGTTGTATACAAGTGTCTGGCCATCGCGTTCGAACGGCTGATCCGATTGCGGCTTCGGGTCGAGGATCGCCAAACGCTGGTGTCCGGCTGCAATCGCGATCGATGGGTCGCCAGCCGCACGTGGTGCAAGCTCAACGAGCGCAATGCCGGTGCCGTCGGGACCGCGATGCTTGATCAGTCCAAGCGCACGGCGAAAACGTGCCTCGTCGATTGGGTAGCCACGCTGGACGACGAAGAATAATCCGCACATTCAGGTGCTCTGCCGGTTCGATGTTACTGCAACCAGAACGGGCTGCACTCCGTTAAGTTGTTCGTCGTTCGTTCGCCGTAATGGTTTGCGAAGACCATGCTGCCAGTTAACACGCCGCTAACCATAAGCGGGCTAAGCATTCTTGCTGTCGTGTATCAAGATGCCGTGTTGGCTGGTGCGGTCCCGTTTGTTGGTTGCGTCCCGAAAGTAGCGTTACGATGTCGATCAAATCTCGTGTAGTGAAGCCGCGCGATGGCACGGCGGCGTCGGCTGTCAATCGCATACTCAAGGGCGATTGCCTCGCCGAGTTGGCCAAGCTGCCAACGGCCAGCATTGATCTCGTCTTTGCCGACCCGCCGTATAATCTGCAACTCGACGGCGACCTGTTGCGGCCGAACAATACCGTGGTCGATGGTGTACATCAGGCCTGGGACAAGTTCTCGAGTTTCGCCGACTATGATCGGTTCTCGCGCGCGTGGCTGGCCGAATGCCGCCGTGTTCTCAAACCCAACGGGGCGTTGTGGGTTATCGGCTCATACCACAATATTTTCCGGCTAGGTGCGACCCTGCAGGATCAAGGGTACTGGATCCTCAACGACGTCATCTGGCGCAAGACCAATCCGATGCCAAATTTCCGGGGGCGACGTTTTACCAACGCGCACGAAACGCTGATCTGGGCGAGCCGCGAGCAGACATCCAAGTACACATTCAACTATGAATCTCTGAAGGCGCTCAACGATGATCTGCAGATGCGCTCGGATTGGCTGTTTCCGATCTGCTCCGGCCCGGAGCGGCTGAAGGATGACGGTGGTCGCAAGGCCCATCCGACGCAAAAACCAGAGGCATTGCTGCATCGGCTTTTGCTCGCCAGCACAAACCCCGGCGACGTGGTGCTCGATCCGTTCTTCGGTACTGGCACGACCGGTGCCGTCGCAAAACGTCTCGGTCGCCGCTGGCTTGGCATCGAACGCGATCCCGACTATGCGCTTGCCGCGCAGGAGCGGATCGACGCGGTGGTGCCGTTGGGACCGTCTACGCTCGAAACACTACGGTCGAAGCGCTCGGAGCCCCGCGTGCCGTTTGGCACCATTATCGAACTGGGAATTTTGGCCGCTGGATCGCGGCTGTCCGACGAGCGCGGCCGCGTACATGCCGAGGTCAAGGCCGACGGCACGCTGGCGGTTGATGGCACGCAAGGCTCGATCCACCGCATAGGCGCGCATATGCAAGGCAAGGCCGCTTGTAACGGATGGACCTACTGGCACTTTGAGCAAGCCGGTAAACTCGCTCCCATTGATGTTTTGCGCGAGCAGGCCAAGCGCCAGTTGGGCCTCAATGTGCGTGGTGGGGCTGGCGCCGCAGTGTAACACTCGCCCAAACGGGTTACGGCACGGGACATGGCCATGATGACGGTGCGGATAGTCCAGGTGGCAACACGGTCTTGGCATTGCCACAGGTGATGTCCAGCTGTTGCTGGGTCAGCCCTTTAACTTGCGAAAGGTCTGTACCTTCGACGCGGGTCAGATAGAGGTAGGCACCTGTAAAATCGGTTGCAGTGAGCGTTGCATCCGAGAACGTGGTCCTTGTGAGATTGGCCGATACCAACTTCGCGCGAATCAGTTTGGCCTTCCGGAAGTCTGCACGGATCAACTGGCTTTGGCTGAGGTTCGCGTCGGTCAGGTCCGCCTGCACCATATCGACGCGAGACAGTTCGACCTTGGTCAAATCCGCTCCCGTCAGGTTGGCATCAGTAAATCGGAGGCGGGTTCCGAACGCGCCGGTGAACGTCGCCAACTGCAAGCTGGCCTTGACGAACCATACATTGCTTACGTTGGCTTTGGTCAAATCTGCGCCTTTCAGCGAAACTTGGCTCAAGTCGGTGCCACTGAGATCGGCGGCAACCATGCCCGCGCGATCCAGCACAGCGCCGGACAGTACGAGCCCCTTCTTGGCGCAACCGCTCCAGTCGACCTGAGCTGCTGGCCGATCGCTACACTTGGCGTCGCCGGGTAGCGTGCCGATCACCGTCGCGATAGCAAACAGCGCCATGAAAGCTGCATGTTTGCCGAAATGAACGTTTCGCATTGAGATACCTCGTTGTTCAGATCGATTGATGCACTCATTCTTTGTCCTTGGCATCAAGACTGATGCCGTTGCCCATGGCATCGAGGCCGATGCTATCCACGCTTTCCTGAATTATCCGCCCTTCAGCCCCAAAGCAGGCGGCATCATCGGATCCCAGGTTGCTTTGGCCTCGTCCGTGATTAAGCCGAAGTCCGAATGATAGGCATAGAGTGCCCAGCCAAACCCCTGCGCCTCGGCGACGGTGCGCACGGTCTCCAACCATCGGGCACGGCTGCCGTCGTCCGCCAGCTTAGCCTCGGGCGGTTGGCGGTACGCGCCGAATTCACCGACGATGATGCGGTCAGGTGTGACCCCGTTCTCATCTGCCCACGTTCTCAACGTCGCCATGTCGCGTGCAACACGATCTGGGCCCGAATTCTCGCGGATATAGACGTCGATTTTGCGCACGGTCTCGCTGAAGGCGCTCGCACCCCCCGGCGTCTTGCGCGCCTGGAACAGGCGGGCGCTGGCGTCGGTCGCGGACTGGCGATCGGTTCTATCGGGCGGAAATGATAAGCCGCTCAGCGATTTCAGCCAATCCGCGCCCCACGTAGCACCTTGATGAGTGAAGGCGTACGGCTCGTAGTAGTGTACATCGATCAGCGTACGCGCATCGTAGCCGCTCATATTCAGGTGCGGAAGTCCCTCGATTTTTGACCAACAGCCAGTGGTCAGCACGATCGTAAGATCAGGTGCAAGGCCGCGCAGTTCCTCATAGATGCGGCGCTGCACCACCGTCCAATCAGGGCCGTCGGTACGCTTGCAGATGGATTGTGGCTCGTTCATCGGTTCCAGCAGCCAACGGTCCACCGGCACGTCCTTCAGCAGCACAACGATTCGCTTGAGGAATCCCATGTAGGCGCGAAATTCGGTGTTGTCGGTGCTGGCCACAATCTGTTCGGCCCGCCAGCGTGGTGTCGTTTCGTGGCGCGCCCAACCACTGATGATAACTTTCATGCCGGCTGCCGCGACGCGCCGAACGATCGCGACGAGCCGCTCCTCCAGGATTTTGACCTGCGTTGCAGGTCGATCGAGGAAGGGTGATGGTTCCACGGCTAGCCGGACGAAATCGAAGCCGGCACGCGATAGGCGCATTAAGTCGTCGTCCGTCATTGCTGCGCGAGGGCCGCGGAAGATCGGCCATTCAGAGCTTTGCGGATAGGCAAGAAAATCACCGATGTTAATGCCGCGGCGCAATGGAACAGACGATTCCTGAGCCGACGTTGCCGTCGATAGCCAACACAATGCACAGCAGATCAGCGCCAGTTGCCGCAGTGTCAGTGCCCATTGCCTCATGTCACTTGGATCCGTACCGGATGGTCTAACTTGAAAAACTCCTCGTCGCCGGTTGTGCCATCGCGCCACATGAAAATCGCAAAACGACCCGGCCGGTCGAACACCGTCAGCGGATGATGCCAGACATCGGCCCCGAAGGTTATGCCTTGGCTGGGACTAGGTAGAAAAGCGCGAGCGTGGGCCATATCCGGACCACCTGACGCCGCATGAGGGGCGACGAGCACCAGCCAACTCACAGCATTGAGTGCGACAAAAGTCTGCGATGAGAACGGGTGGCGTTCCATAATGATGGCATCGAGCGGCACCGCGGACGGGTCACGTTTGACCAGAGATACACTGGGCTGCGCGGACGGCCTGCGGTTGATCAAGGTCTCATCGAAGTATACACGGCCGGGGTCACTAGGCGCTTCGATTACGGCTCCAAAGGGCGCGAACGCTGCACTTGTCAATGGGTCTATCTTGATCGGAAGCAGGGACACGACATCACCTCATTGGGATGAGCACGGTACCGTCGCGTGAATGTGCACCGACGCTACCCAGTATGGATCTACCGCAGATTAGCGCCGTATAAAATACTATGGCCGGTTCGTCAGTTACCGCTTGCAGCCGACGCGTCATCGGGGAACAACTATGGGGTACAAGGGAACCAAGGAGGCAAAAAATGACGCAGCGCGTTGCAATGATTACCGGTGGCATGGGTGGCCTCGGCGAGACGATCTCAACCAAGATGGCGGATGCCGGCTACAAGGTGGCTGTTACGTTTTCGCCGTCGAATAAGACGTCGGGCGAGTGGCTAGCCGGCATGAAGGCCAAGGGGTACGATTTCAAGGCATATCCCTGTGATGTCGTCGACTACGACAGCTGCGCTGCATGCGTGAAGCATGTGGTGGCCGATCTTGGCGTGGTCGATATCCTCGTCAACAATGCCGGCATCACCAAGGATATGACCTTCAAGAAGATGACCAAGGCTGACTGGGATGCGGTGGTCCATACCAACCTGGATAGTGCCTTCAATATGTCAAAGCAGGTGCATGACGGCATGATCGAGCGCGGTTGGGGCCGCATCATCAACGTATCGTCGGTCAATGGTTCCAAGGGCGCGTTCGGTCAAACCAATTACGCGGCTGCCAAGGCTGGTATGCACGGGTTCACTAAATCCCTGGCCCTGGAAAGCGCACGCAAGGGCGTCACAGTGAATACAATCTCGCCGGGCTATATTGGCACCAAAATGGTGACCGCCATCCCCAAAGAGGTCCTCGATAGCAAGATCATCCCACAAATACCGATGTCGCGTCTGGGCAAACCGGAAGAAGTGGCGGGTCTGATCATTTATCTGTGCTCGGAGGAAGCCGCCTTCGTGACAGGAGCCAATATCGCCATCAACGGCGGTCAGCATATGCAGTAGGCAGCGGGTTTTGCCTTGGAAGTGGAGCGCGGGTGGTTGAAGACTGGAAGGCCATTGGTGGAGATCGTCTCCGCCGCACAATGGCCATCGCGCGCGATGGATTGGGACGATACTGGCTCCGCCTGCAATCGCGGGCGGAGCTGGTGTTCATGGCGGGGGGGCTGTGCCTCGCCATGGTTATTTTCACTGGGACCGGATGGAGCGCAGCGTTATTGGGATTCAGCGCCGTCCTAGCTTTCGTGGTTGCGCGTCAACCGCTGACATCCGACGGTGGGTTTCTCAATCAAGGCCGCACGCTGGACCAGGGACAGAGCTCTCGGCTAACGGCAGCGCTTGTCGATGCCATGCCCGACCCTGCCTGGGCGCTAAACCGGCAAGGCGTGGTGCTGCACGCCAATGCTCCGGCGGCGAGCTTGTTTGGCTCATTGCGACCAGGCTTGCACATTTCGGTTGCTACTCGCGATCCCGAACTGATTTCGGCGGTAGCTTCCGCCATCGAGACATCCACGCCACAGGTCGCCGAACTGCAGCAGCGCGTACCGGTTGAACGTCGCCTTTTAGCCATCGTAGCGCTTGTTTCTCAGGCGAGCCCGCGGGACAATTTACCGGCGCTGCTGTTGACGTTGCGCGATCTCACAGCGCAGGACAGGCTCGCCCAGATGCGAGCTGATTTCGTTGCCAATGCCAGTCATGAACTGCGCACACCGCTCGCCTCGCTACGCGGCTTCGTTGAAACGCTGCAAGGATCTGCCCGGCACGATGCGGCGGCCCGAGAGCGCTTTCTCGCCATCATGAGCACCCAGGCTGACCGCATGACGCGGCTTATTGATGATCTCTTGTCGCTATCGCGGGTTGAAATGCGCGAGCATCTGGCGCCGACAGCCACTGTCGATTTGGTGCCTGTGCTGACCCAGGTTGTGCAGGCACTGGAGCCGATGGCAAATGCCACCGAAGTGAACGTGGCAATTGATGCACCGAGCAGCGTCTGTCTCGTGCGCGGGGACCGGGACGAGCTTGCCCAGGTATTCCAGAACCTCATTCAGAACGCGATCAAGTATGGCCGTCGCAACGGGCGGGTTGACGTGGTTGTGACGCACAAACCAGGGGCGATTGGCCGACCCGCCCGCTTCTTGGTCGATGTGCGCGACGATGGTCCAGGCATCGCGCCGGAGCATTTGCCACGGCTAACCGAGCGCTTCTACCGCGTCAACGCATCGCAGAGCCGTGACAAAGGTGGCACGGGACTGGGATTGGCCATCGTCAAGCACATTGTCAGCCGTCATGCCGCAGAATTGCGCATCACCTCGACCGTCAGTCAGGGCTCCAGCTTTGCTATCCTGATTGATGAGGTCAGCGTTTCGGATTCTATACGCAGTTCAGGATAAATATAATATAAAACAGATAGTTATTATGTCATAAAACTATTGCGCTGCTGCTCTAATGATTTCCGCAGAGGCGGGTCGGTGGGCCTGGATCGGTTGAGTTTATCCATCCGGACAGAAGCCTGCCAACATCGGGCCTCGAACCTTGGGAGATTTCCGTGAGCAAACAGTCAATAGCTTTCACTGCGGTCCTGGCGACCGTGGGTGTGGCCTCATTTGCCGGCATTGCAATCGCACGCGACCAGATTCGTATTGTCGGCTCTTCGACCGTATATCCGTTCACGACGGCCGTTGCTGAGCAGTTTGGCAAGTCGGGTGGCGGCAAGACCCCGGTCGTTGAATCGACCGGTACGGGCGGCGGTATGAAGTTGTTTTGCGCTGGCGTTGGCGTTGGGCACCCCGACCTGACCAATGCTTCGCGCGCTATCAAGAAGGGCGAGTTCGAAGATTGCCAAAAGAATGGTGTTAAGGACATCGTCGAAATCAAGGTCGGCATTGACGGCCTGACCGTCGCTCAGTCGAAGGGCGGCCCTGCAATCAAGTTGACCATGCCACAGATCTTCCTGGCGCTCGCCGAGATGGTTCCGGGCGCCGATGGCAAGTTGATCGCGAACCCGAACAAGAACTGGTCGGATGTGGACAAGTCACTACCGAACGTCAAGATCGAGGTGCTGGGCCCACCGCCGACCTCTGGTACGCGCGACAGCTTCCACGAGTTGTTCCTGGAAACCGGTGCCAAGAAGATTCCGGTTCTAGCCGAACTCGCGAAGTCTGACGCAAAGGCGTTTGACAAGGTATGGAAGTCGATCCGCAAGGACGGCGCCTATGTTGAGGCTGGCGAGAACGACAACGTGATCGTGCAGAAGCTCGAAGCCAACAAGAACGCCTTTGGTATCTTTGGCTACTCGTTCCTCGAAGAAAACCTTGCCAAGCTGCGTGGTGTTGCTTTCGACGGTATCGAGCCGACGTACGAGAGCATTGCTGGTGGCAAGTACGAGGGTTCGCGTCCGCTTTTCATCTACGTCAAGAAGCAGCACATCGGCGTGATCCCGGGTCTCGATAAGTTTGCCGAAGAGTACGTGTCGGCGAAGGCGATGTCGAAAGACGGCTACCTTGCCCGGAAAGGCCTTGTGACCTTGCCAAAAGCTGAGGCTGATAAAGTTTCGGCTTCGGTTAAGTCCATGACGGCCCTTACCGCTGCAGACGTCAAGTAGGTTTGCTCACGGCTTAGGAGCGGCGGTGTCGGGTGTACATTTTGCGGCCCGACTTCGCCGCTCTGTTTGACGAAATCCACCTGCCATTCGGATGCGCAGGTTTGCGTCACGCTTTCCTGGGGAACTTATCGGTATGCCCGGCATCTATTTTTCAATTTTAGCAATTCTTGTGATGACCGGCTACTTTTTGGGTCGTTCGCGGGCAACCTCGATCGCGGGCGGTAAGCTGTCGGAGCTGCACTCGCTTCCGGCCTATCATGGGCTTTTCACCAGTTCATCGATTTTCATTCCAATGCTCGCTCTGTTCGCGATTGGGGCTCCATTGATCGCGTATCTTGCTCAGAGCAATGCGATCGCGAATTTTCCGCCTGCGGTTCAAGGTGATCCGTTGCAGCGCAGTGCGATTCTGAGGGATGCCGCCAATCTGGCGGCGGGACAGTACACCGGTCAGGCTTCCGCGGCTTTGGTCAAGGCCGCAGATAGCTTTGCGTCGACCCGACAAACGGGTAACTGGGGTCTGATCGCAGCCGGTTCGCTGATCGGGCTTTTAATGCTGGCGCTGTCGATCGGGCGGATATCGCTGCCATTTCGCGCCCGCAATGCGTTCGAGCGGGTAGTCAAGGTGCTGCTCATACTGAGCGCGGCGGTTGCGGTGCTGACGACGATCGCTATCGTATTCTCGGTACTTTATGAAACTCTGCGTTTTTTCTTCGATCCAGCCCTCAAGGGGCGTCCAACCGTTTCCCAATTTCTGTTTGGAACCGAATGGAACCCACAGGCAGCGCTGCGTGCGGACCAGGGTGACATAAAGTCGGCCTTTGGTTTCATCCCGCTCTTGACGGGCACACTTTTAATCACATTGATCGCCATTATTGTCGCGGGCCCGCTCGGACTGTTCTCAGCAATCTACTTGTCGGAGTATGCGACACCCAGAATTCGCGCGTATGCC
>JANNRP010000021.1:0-21860 GCA_031401535.1 Hyphomicrobiaceae bacterium
GTATTAAGTGAGCGGGCTGCGTTGCTGCCCTCCACAGCGTGGTCGATTAGCGTGCTGTTGATTTGGGGCTGCAGTAGAGCTTTAAGCGCTTGTGGCCGTATCGGCCGCACGAGATAACCATCGAATCCCATGCTGCGGAAATCCGCCAAATTGCTGCGGCCAAGGCTGCCCAGCAGCACAATTCCGCGCACTATTTTGGGAGCCGCTGCCCGCCGTGCTTCAGTCAAAATACGACTGCCAAGCGATGGCAATTCATCGGCATCGATAAGGATTAGATCGACGGGTTGGCCGGAGGCAGCCGCCATCTCGAAGTGCTCGGCCGGATCGTCGGCGTTCAACTCATCGACTGCAAGTCCTAGATACCCCAACGTTGTCGCAAGTGCGCGCCGTTCGATCAGTCGATCGAGAAAGAGCGCCGCCCGCTTTGGCACTTCTGAGCGAGGCTCAAGTGGCAGCTCACGGAGGCCTTCGATTTCCTTTCCTCTTTCGGCGGCTGCAGTAAGGGACTGTGCTGCTGTTGGCAAACTCAATGCTGCAGTAAACGTTGCGCCGCGCCCGATCGTGCTTTCCACACTGATATCGCCACCCATGGCCTGTGCCAGCCTGCGAGAGATGGCCAGTCCAAGCCCGGTACCGCCGTGTCGCCGACCGATCTGCTGGTCGGACTGCTCGAATTCTGAGAAAATGGTGCGGAGCGCCGCATGACTGATCCCGACGCCCGTGTCCTTGACACACAGCAGAACTTGGCCGCTAGCGCGCGCGCGCGATACCGAAATGAGAACTCCACCACGATCGGTGAATTTGACGGCATTGGAAATCAGGTTGAGCAGAATTTGACGTATTCGTATTTCATCGCCAATGACTAGAGCTTCAAGTTCTGGATTGAACGTCCAGGCGATTTCAAGGCCCTTCTCGTGGGCTCGTGGCGTGAGAAGTTCTACGGCACCTTGAACGCAGGCTTCCAGTGCGAAGGCAGATTTTTGAAGTGCCAGTTTTCCCGCTTCGATTTTCGAAAAATCGAGGATCTCATCAATCAGCGCCAAGAGCGTCCGCGCTGATTGGTTGACCGCGCGGATATAGGTCTGCTGCTCCGATGAGAGTTGTGTATCAGTGAGCAGATCGGCCATACCTAGTATGCCATTCATGGGCGTTCGGATTTCGTGGCTCATGGCGGCGAGGAAGCGCGACTTGGCTCGGTTGGCCGCTTCCGCTTGGTCACGTGCATGGCTCAGCTCGCTCGCTGTCTGTCGTGCCTGGGTGATGTCGCGGCCAACCGTCTGCACGTCGAACATCTGGCCGTCAGCCGAAGGTACGTCGTGTTCGTGCCAAGCGAACCAGCGCGGCCCATCGACGGTTACGATGCAACTTTCGAGACGGCGGAAGCGGATCAACACTGCGTCGGCGTCAGAACTCAAAGCCGGTGCGATATCGGCAGCACCGTGTTCTACCAGCGACGGTGCGAAATCAGTGCCGAGGACGTTCTCAACAGTAACACCGAAGGCACGGCAGAAGGCAGCGTTGACGAATGTGAGCATTCGATTGGCGTCACGCCGGAAAATGACATCGGCTTGGGTATCCAGCAGACTGCGATAGCGGAGTTCGTTCTCTCGCAGTAGCCATTGCATGTCCTGCAGCTGCTCGATGCGCTGATCCATGTGATCCATGGGTCTGCTTCTGTGCTGGTGTTCGGGGGGCGCGGCTGCAAACCTCCATACCATCACCGAGCATCCAAGAGCCGAGACGGCCATCAAAAATTGTACAACGGGGCCAACGCGATCCGGCAGGACGATCGCTGCAACGGCACCCACCAATAGACACGCCGCCCCTACAGCGATGCCCCGAGCGGTTAGGCCTGTGGAATCACGCAATAATTGCGCAGAATCTGGCAATGGAGCATTTTCGGTCACAGCAGTCCGTACACGTGTTAACGAAGGCGCAGTTTCCCCGCACCCTCGTTAAACCACGTCGATATTTACGAACGCTTGCAAGGCCTGGTTAACAAAGCCTCGCTCAATGTCTGCGTTTGACCATTCATGCCTTGGTGCCGGCTGACGCTAAGTGCCGACGTGCCGGATCCCACGACTTGATACCGACGCGACGATATTGCGGCGGCATCGGAATCTCAGCACCGAGTTTGTAGGCGGCGTGCCAGCCCCAATGCGGGTCGTCGAGAAAGCCGCGAGCAATCGCAATCATATCTGCGCGACCGTCGGCAACAATCGCCTCTGCCTGTTCGGCCTCTGTGATCATGCCGACCGCCATTACCGGCATTCCGATCTTTTGCTTGATTGCGGTCGCGAACGGCACCTGGAAACCGGGCGCTACGGGCGGCTTGATGTTGAGATCAATACCGCCGGTCGAGACATCGATGAAGTCGCAGCCCAGATCCTTCAGGCGTGCTGCAAAGACCAGCGTGTCATCGAGACTCCACGCTCCATCGACCCAATCGACGGCTGATATCCGTATGCCGAGTGGCTTGGTTGCAGGCCAGGCCGCGCGCATTGCGCTGAATACATCAAGCGGCAGCCGCATCCTGTTCTCAAGGCTGCCGCCATAGGCGTCTGTGCGCTTGTTCGAGTGCGGTGACAGAAATTGATGCAGAAGATAGCCGTGAGCGCCATGTGCTTCGGCGAGATCAAAGCCCAACCGCGCAGCGCGCGTGGTCGCGCTGGCGAACTGGCCGGGAAGTGCTGCAATCTCATCAAGCGTAAAGGCCTGCGGTACATGCCAACCGTCAGAAAATGCAATCGCCGATGGTGATTTGGTCGGCCATGGCTTTTCCAGTTCGGGCTCGTTCAACTGCGCCCCTTCCCACGGGCGCTTCGCAGACGCTTTGCGGCCGGCATGGCCGAGTTGAATGCCAAGTTTCGCGGTACCGCGTTTGCGGCAAGCGTCGACGACGATCTTGAGGGCCGCTTCATTGGCGTCTGAATACAGGCCAACGCAACCATGGGTGATGCGGCCTTCGCGTGCGACGTGGGTTGCCTCGACGATGAGCAGAGCAGCACCCGAATTAGCCAGCGTGCCTAAGTGCATCATGTGCCAATCGTTCATCGAGCCATCATCGGCGCTATATTGGCACATGGGCGATACGACCAGCCGGTTGTCGAGTTTGAGATCGCGCATGGTGTAGGGGGAAAAAAGATGGCTCGACATGTTTGGCTCCAGCAAGGACTGCACATGGATTGTTTCTAGTCGGAGTTAGTTCGTGAGATCAAGACTAACGAACTTTAAGCTGGGTTGCGGATTCTGCGGGCCACAATATCGAGCCCGACTACGGCGAGGCCAGCGATGAGTCCCCAGAACGCTGCGCCTATCCCTGCAACGGTTGTCCCCGATGCGGTAACGACAAATGTCACTACGGCCGCGAAACGTCGCTGCTCATCGCCGAGCGCCTGCCCCAAAGCGCCGGTTAACGAGCCGATCAGTCCTAGGCCAGCGATTGTTTTCATCAGCGCGGGCGGAAACGCTGCGAACAAGGCCACGATCGATGCACCGCATGCAGCAATCGCGAGATAGACGACACCATAGGCGATCCCGGTCAACCAACGTTTCGACGGATCGGGATGGGCGTCGGGGCCGGTGCAAATCGCGGCTGTGATTGCCGCCAAATTGACTGTGTGCGCGCCAATCGGTGCGGTCAGAACCGAGGCAAGTCCAGTAACGGTGAGACATGAACTCATCGGCACTGGGTACCCAGCAGCACGCAGCACGGTAGCCCCCGGAAGGTTTTGCGAGGCCATGGTGACGAGGTAAAGCGGCACGGCCAGTCCGATCAGAATGGCTGGATCGAAGGTCGGCCTGATCAAAGTCAGCTGCGGTACCGTGAAGCCGATGGAGCTGGAAGCGAATGCGCCGGAATATAAGGCTAACGCTATCGCGCCCGCCATCACGGCCATCATCGCTATCGATGGGCTCCAAAGCCGCAGCAGAAGAAATAGGCCGATCAGCGGAAGTACGATCTCGGGGGCAATTGCAACGCTCTCGAACATCGCGGTGACGAAGCGGACCAGGACACCAGCCAGCATCGCTGATGCGATCGCCACGGGGATACGTTCGATCAGTCGGCCTAATGGCGTGATCGCGGCAGTGAGCAGGATCAATAGGCCAGCAACGACAAAGGCACCGCTCGCGGCTGCCAGTCCAACGCCAGTTGTGGCGGCAATGACAGCAGCGCCTGGGGTTGACCATGCCGTGATTACCGGAATGCGGTGCCAAGCACTCAACACTATGCTGGTAACAGCCATTGAGAGCGCAAGACCTGTGACCCACGATGTCGTTTCGGATTGCGAGGCGCCCACGGCGGCTGCTGCTGCCAAAACGACGGCGAGGGCACCGGCGATGCCAACGAAAGCAGCAACAATCGCAGCGGTGATCACAGACAGGCGCATCGCTTGCTTCCGTAAAGTGTGTGGGATGAGGATTGGATGCGAGGGCAATTGTCAGGGCTTGGCGGTCGCTGCAGTGGTGGGTGTCAGCAGTTCAGGGCGGTACTCGAAATGCATGGTGTCGTAGTGCCACCATTTGCCGCCCCAGATAAAACCGTGATTTTCAAAGATTCTCACGATTTCTATCGGAATCTTGCTCTGATATGCCGCCGTTCCCGCCGTGCTCCAACGCCAATAGTGCGCAGCCTTTGTCGCGATGTCGATCGCGATTCCATAGCCGTGTGCGCTTAGTTGTGATGTGCCAGCGATTGAGCGGCAAATATACGTGCCCTCGGATGGCTTGAGGTAGATATCGAACGACGTCGGCAAGTCATCGAGTGCGCGGCTCACAGCGGTGAGTTTCTCCGCCACGCCGTTGACTTTGGTTACGCGCAACCTCTGGCCTGATTTTTTTGGCAGCCACACCACGTCGACCAAGTTGGCGTCCACCTGCCCTTTCCTGCAGTCGCCATACATTTTGGAGAAGAAGGCGTTGTTGCGCGCTCGCCCGGGGTCGGAATTTACCGCCGGTGGTTTGGTTGGTTCGCCTAACGGGTAGGCGATCGTAAACATGTCTTTGATATCCGGATCGGCGAGCCACTGGGCGTGAGACTTCTCGCCCCGGCCATCGTCGATCGTCATTCGCGTCCCATCGTTCCAGACCAGAATGTTATCTTCAATGCGGGCCAAGTGTTCGGGGTAGGCGGCCAGTAACCGCTCGGTGTTCGTTTGAGCATTTGCGTCAAATATCACCGGTCCGAGCCCCAGCACGACTAGAAGGCAAAATGCGGCGAATTTCATGCATGATGTCATCCGGGATCCACCGTTTAGCCTATGTAGCCGTGTCGACTTGTTCAATGCTGCTGACCTGATAGAGTATGATCAAGGATAGGCCAGACAATTGCCTGAAGACAGGGCTTATCGCGGCAAAGTGCTGCGATAAGCCCAACGCCAGGCGCTGGGGACGATGCGGTGCAAGGAGCTGACGACGACCACAGGTCGGGCGGCGCGCAGGGGCGCGTACCTACGGCCAACGATACCGTCATGACAGGCGGCACTTTGGCGCGTGCGATACGCCGTGCCGATAATGTATCGAATGGCCGTTCGTCGAGCGATTCCTATGCTGCTCTCGATCTTGGCACCAATAACTGCAGGCTGCTCGTCGCCAAACCGTCACGCCGAGGCTTTCAGGTCGTAGATGCTTTTTCGCGCATCATTCGGTTGGGCGAGGGGGTCAGTACCAGCGGTCGGCTTTCGGACGCCGCGATTGGCCGCACGATCGATGCGTTGCGGGTGTGTGCGTCAAAGATCGCCCGTCACCGCGCGGACCGGTATCGTTTGGTCGCTACCGAGGCATGCCGGGTCGCGCAAAACGGTGCGGAGTTCCTGGCGCGCGTCCATCGCGAAACAGGGCTCGATATCGAACTTCTGTCACGGGAAGAGGAGGCAAAACTTGCTGTGTCGGGTTGCGCGTCCCTGCTCGACACCACCTCAGATCTGGCGCTCGTTTTTGACATCGGTGGAGGCTCGTCTGAGCTCATCTGGCTCGATCTCACTCGTCGCAAGGGGCTGTGGCGCAAGTCTATGGCGGACCGGCTTGAGGCGCACGCCTGTATCGCTGCCTGGACGTCATTGCCGGTTGGTGTCGTCAATTTGGCAGACCGCTTCGGCGGACGCGACGTTTCCAGTGACGGTTTCGAGGCGATGGTCGACGACGTCACCAAGCTGCTCGTGCCGTTCGAGGCCGAACATGGCTTCGCTAAGCGATTGGCGCATGAACGGGTGCATCTCTTGGGCACATCTGGAACGGTAACGACGTTGGCGGGCATCCAGTTGGGCTTGCCGCGTTACGACCGATCGCGGGTAGATGGCTGCTGGCTCGCCACCGACGATATCCGCGCGGTCACCTATGACCTCGTCGGAAAAACGTATGACCAGCGGGTCGCCGAGCCGTGCATCGGCCGCGACCGGGCAGATCTGGTGTTGGCCGGTTGTGCTATTCTCGAAGCGTTGATGCGGATGTGGCCAGCTGAACGTCTGCGTGTCGCCGATCGTGGCTTGCGCGAAGGTATATTGGCGACGTTGATGTCAGAAGACGGCTATCATCGCAGCGGCAACGGTACCGGCAACGGCCGGGCGGGGCGTTAAACCCGCTGTTTAGAACAGGCAAAGACTTTATGGCAAAAATATCGAGACACGGCGGCTCGGGCGGTCCTGAGATCGGGCAGCGGCAGCTCAAAGTGCGGGTGAAATCTGCCAAAAAACGCACGCTGGCATCGCGCCGTTGGCTTGAGCGCCAACTCAATGATCCGTACGTGGCAGCGGCAAAGCGTGAAGGCTGGCGGTCACGTGCGGCCTACAAACTGATTGAGTTGGACGACAAGTTGAACATCCTGAAACCGGGACTGCGGGTCCTGGATCTTGGTGCAGCGCCGGGCGGTTGGGCGCAGGTCAGCGCTGAGCGTGTGCGTTCAACCGAAGGTATGGGCTGCCAAGGCCAGGTTGTCGCGATCGATATCAGCGAAATGGAGGCTGTTCCCGGCGTCGAAATCTTGCATCTGGATTTCATGGATGATGAGGCACCTGTGCGATTGAAGGCGCTACTGCGTGGTGGTCGGGCTGACATTGTTTTGTCGGATATGGCGGCACCCTCGGTCGGTCATGCCAAAACTGACCACATGCGCATCATGGGTCTGGCCGAAGCTGCAGGCGCATTCGCGGCCGAAGTGCTGGCGCCAGGCGGTGCCTTTATCGCCAAGGTGCTGCAGGGCGGCACTGAACGTGAATTGCTCGATCAGCTGAAACGCGATTTCGTGGCCGTCAAACACGTGAAACCGCCTGCCAGCCGGTCGGACAGCGCCGAACTTTATGTCGTTGCCACAGGCTTTCGGAAAGTCTGAGCTGGAATGTGGCGGATCTGGCTTGCGGCAGTATTCTGGGGTTTGAACTGGCCGGCGGTCAAAATCGCGCTCGGTGGTCTGTCGCCATTGTTGCTGCGCACCGTCGGGTTGGGTCTAGGTGCCGCACTGCTGGCAGTGTTGGCAAAAATTATAGGTCGCTCGCTGAGTATTCCAAAGCAGCATCGCGGCGCTATTTTTATAGGCGGCTTGCTGAGCGTAGTCGGCTTCAATATCGCGGTGATTTATGCCCAGGTGCTAATGTCCACATCGAGGGCGGCAATTTTGACGTTCACGATGCCGCTTTGGACTGCTCTGTTCAGTTACTTGTTTTTGGGTGAGCGTATCGACCGGATACGGGCGTTATCGCTGAGCCTTGGAGCTGGAGGCATTGCGATCCTGTCACGACCATTCTGGCCGCAGATTACTGCGGGCGAATTGCCCATTGGGCTCGTCTGTGTGCTTGCTGCAGCGATTTCGTGGGCGGGCGGCAGCGTCTACCTGAAGCAGAAGAAGATTCCGGTCGATCCTGTGGCAATGACTGTTTGGCAATTGTTGATCGGCGCCGTCGCGTGCGGACTTGCGATGGCCGCCTTCGAAGTACCACGCTTTGATCTGACGCATCAGCCCGTCGTATGGGCGATGGTCTTTCACATCATTTTTCCGATTGGTTTGTCCTATCTGCTGTGGTTCGACTTGTTGGAACGCGTATCCAGTGCGACGGCGTCGCTCGGCACGCTGCTGATACCAATTTTTGGCGTTTCAGGATCCGTGCTGTTGCTCGAGTCAGTCGACCATCCTGGACCTACCGACATGATGGGTTTCGGGCTGCTGTTGGTTGCAGTGGTTGCCGATCAGGTGCTGCGGAGAGGCGGCAGCGAACCGAAGTAACTCCTTAGCTGGCCGCCATCCTTGCCCTGTCTGCTATCGCAGGCTAGAGGAGTTTTAGAAATTTTATCATCGTGAGGTATCGCATGTCGAGGTTCGCCCGTTTACCGCTACTGGTTGCGGTGTTGGCATTTGCAACATCATTAGCAGGTTGCGGTGTCAACACTATTCCGACCAAGGAGCAGGCGGCCAAGGCTGCGTGGTCAGAAGTTCAAAACCAGTACAAGCGGCGGACCGATCTGATCGGCAATCTCGTGGAAACAGTCAAAGGCTTCGCCGAGCAGGAAAAATCGGTGCTGACCCAGGTCACCGAAGCGCGCAGCAAAGCCAGCAGCGTTCAGATCCCCGCGGATATTCTCACCAACCCTGATGCGATGAAGAAATTTCAGGATGCACAGAATTCGCTGGGCGGAGCGCTGCGCCAGCTGATGGTCGTTGCCGAGCGATACCCGGATATCAAGTCAGGGCAGAATTTCTTGGCACTGCAAAACCAGCTCGAGGGCACTGAGAATCGGATCGCAATTTCTCGTCGCGATTATATTACTGCCGTGCAGTCATACAATACAGAGCTTGTGACGTTCCCTGGCCGCCTTTGGAAATGGGCGATGTACGGTGCCAACAAGGAAATGGCGGCGTTCGAAATCCCGGCTGAGGAAACCAAGGCACCGAGGGTTGATTTTGGCACGACTCCGAAGAAGCCTTGAGGCTTCGATTTGAGGAGCGCGTTGGGAATGAGATGTCTCGGAGCATCTGACGTCCAATCTTCAGCCGTTAGACCCCATCTGGCGCTCGCGATCGCAGCCTTTGCCGCCGCGTGTCTCTTGCTGCTGACTGTTGCGCTTCCTGGCACAGCCAGTGCCGCTCCTAAATTTCCCGAACTCACGGGTCGGATCGTTGATCAGCTTGGCATTCTCACGGCAGCTGATCGGGCTGAGATCGAGGAGACGTTGCGGGCGCTCGACGCCAAGTCGTCTGATCAGATCGTCGTGGTCACCCTTAGATCGCTCGACGGCTATGCCATAGAGGATTACGGTTACCAGCTCGGGCGTCACTGGAAAATTGGCCAAGTCGGCACGAACAATGGCGTGTTGCTGATTGTGGCGCCGAATGATCGTAAGGTCAGAATTGAAGTGGGGCGCGGCCTCGAACCGCAGCTCACCGATACGCTCAGCAAACTTATAATCGACAACGCCATTTTGCCAGCGTTTCGACGCGGTGATTTTACCGGCGGCATTAAAGCGGGTGTACGTGACATCCGGGACGTGCTGCTGGGCGATGCAGAGGCAGTGAAGTTGCGTGCCAAAAGCCTCCGCAAACGCACCGATTCTGTCACCGACATCACACCGCTGCTGTTCTTCATGATCTGGGTTGCCATCGTCGCCTTCATTGTGTGGAAACAACATCAGCAGTCGAAGGGTTTGCCAGCGCGTGCGCGGCGCCGCTACGGTGACGGCAATGTCATTGTCGTGCCTGGTGGTTGGGGCGGTTCCGGCGGCTGGAGCGGCGGTTCGAGTGGCGGTGGGTTCTCCGGCGGTGGCGGCGATTTTGGTGGCGGTGGTTCATCGGGCAGCTGGTAGGCGGTCTGAACTTTACGGGCGAGAGCATGGCATTGGTATCCGAAGACGATCGGCAGCGTATCGCACAAGCCATAAAGGCGGCCGAGCGGAAGACGTCCGGCGAAATCGTGACGGTTATTGCCAGCGAAAGCTCGCCCTATATGCATATTCCATTCATGTGGTCAGCTTTGATTGCGCTGGTGGTACCGTGGCCCTTCATCCACTTCACTTGGATGCCGGTTCACTATATTTGGGCAATACAACTTGTGGTTTTTGCCGTGCTTCTTGGTGTTCTTTTCTATCGGCCATTCAGGTACGCGCTCGTGCCTCGTTCCATGAAGCGCGAGCGTGCCCACAGGCGCGCCGTGGAACAGTTCCTGACGCAGAACCTGCATACGACGGACGGCCGAACTGGCGTGCTAATTTTTGTATCGATCGCCGAGCGCTACGCGGAGATCCTGGCGGACGCGGGCATACATACCAAGGTGCCGCCATCTGACTGGAAAGATATTGTTGACCAACTGACCGACTGTATCAGCAATGGACGATCAGCCGATGGGTTTGTTGGTGCCATTGACGCCGTGGGCGCACGACTGGCGCTGCATTTTCCACCTGGCACGATTGATCCGTCCCGCCTTCCAAACCATCTCATCGTCCTTGATTGAGGCCGCGCCAGGCATGGCGACGCAATCAGTCATTAACCGATAGCCGGAATGGCGGCTGCTGCCCCGCTTTCGCCTAGTGTTCGCCGTACTGCGCCCACCATCCAGGGTTACTAAGCGTTAATGTCCGCCGGTTAACCATAGGGGCTGACGGCATTGACGGGTGGCTGACGAGAGGGGTCGCGCTTTGAACTCAGCGAAACGACGGCTTGTTGCCGGCGTAGTCGCGGCTGCAATGTTCGCGGCCGTCGGCGGCGGGGCGTTGATTGCGAACTCTGACAGATCGCGCACCATTGCGCTCTACAATATCCACACCAAGGAAACGATCAGCGTTCTCTACAAGAAGGACGGGCGCTACATCCCAGAGGCGATGGTTAAAATCAATTGGGCATTGCGTGATTGGCGGCAGAACGAGCCAACCACGATGGACCCAGCACTGATCGATTTACTGTGGGAAGTTCATACTGAGTTGGGCTCCAACGAGCCAATCCACGTTATTTCTGGTTTCCGGTCACGCGGTACCAATGACCTATTGCGTAAGACCGTCGGTGGGCAGGCCAGTGAAAGTCGTCACATTCTTGGTAAGGCGGCCGATGTGCATTTCCCTGACGTGCCTTTGAAGCGAATGCGCTATTCCGCATTGGTGCGGGAGCGTGGCGGGGTTGGTTACTATCCGACGTCGGCAATTCCGTTTGTTCATCTTGATACCGATCGCGTCCGCCATTGGCCGCGCCTGCCGCGCTATGAACTGGCGCTGCTGTTCCCGAGTGGGACATCGCAGCATCAGCCAGCCGATGGTGGCGCCATTACACGGGAAGATGTGCAGGTCGCGCAAGCGCGACATGGGAATTTGGCGGTTCAGGTGGCAGCGTTCCACGACGTTCGCAATCGCCCAATCGGATCGACACAAGTCGCGAGTGTATCAAGCGTTAATGAGCCAACAGTGAAACCTGTGTTGGCGGCGCTGGCGCAGACCGTTGCCCCGGTAACGCCAGCCGCGACGGCAAGATCAACTCCACTCCCCGTGGCTGAATCGCGCGTTGCATCGTTGCCTCCGGTAAAATTGATGGCTGAGCCGCGCATTGTCGATCGCCCGTCGCGGTTGACCTCGCGACCGACCGACGAAGAGCGCAACCAACTCAGTCAACTCGTAGCGCTGGCGAGTTTCGAGCCCCAATTATTGTTCGGCCCGGTACCAGCGTCGCGTCCCAAGCCAACTGCTGTCTTGCCGAGTCTGACCGGAGCAACGGGTGCATTTGTGGCATCGGCGCCGACAACCCCAGCATCACAATTGGCCGCCTTATCGCCGGATACAGCGGCCGCTACTTTGAGTGATGCTGGCCGCGCCGGGTGGGGTGGCAACTGGGTCCAGGCCCCTGCGTTCGACGAAGAGCATCCTGAAGAGCTGTCCTATCGGCCATTTCCTGTGACGCCATACCTGACTGCGTCTGCATCTCCCGATGATCCGGCGCTGACCAGGATGATTCATCCTGACGTGTCGAAAACGCTCGAGATGCTGGATTCGGCCGGTTCGATGCCCCCAATGAAATTGCGGCCGGGCCAACAGGTTGCGCAGGTGCTGTGGGCGCAACAGTTCAAGGGCGGTATGGCCAACGTCGACGAATTGTTCGCGACGGCCGATGACCTTCTGAAACCAAGTGGCCTCGCCAAACGGCAGGTCAAGACGGGTGGCTAGGTCGCTGGCGATGGCCTAATCCGGTCTTTGGCGTCGGTGCGATTGGTTAGACGACCTTGTCAGTGATGGTCTGCGGCACCGGCCTTGACTGTTGGAATGAAGGGCGGCTCTCCATGCGGTCGCTATGTGCCGCAAGGTGCGGATACTGGGCGCGCCAGTTCATTTCTGGCCAGCGAACAGAGATGTAGCCGACAACGGTCGCTGCAGCTATGTCGCCCAGGCTGAACCCATCACCCACTGCAAACGGTCGGTCACCGATAAGGCGCGCAACTTCCCTCAAACCGCCATCGACCTTGCGACGTTGACGTGCGGTCCATTCGCTGCTCTGTGCCACAGCCGGGCGCTGCTGCTCAAAGAACATCAGCACCAGCGCGTCGCAAATCCCATCGCAAAGCACCTCGAGTCGCTTGGCAGCGAGCAAACCTTCCGTGTCACTCGGCACAAGTGGCGGCTCTATGTGCTTAAGTTCGAGATACTCCAGAATGAAGCGTGATTCATAGACTGACACGCCGTTGTCACTAATCAGGACGGGCAGCTTTTCCAACGGATTGTATTGCGGCGTGCTGGTTGTGCGGTCCCACGGCACCTCAGTTGTCAACACGAATGGGACGCCCTTCTCGAATAGAGCAATGCGCACCTTGCGCGCGTAGGGGCTGGGGGTGGCGCTGATCAGGCGATACACGGGGAGCGACTTTCAGTAGTGTTTGAGGGGCTGTTGTTATTTGCGTTCATACAGATGCATTCGTTCACTCAAAGTGCAACACGGATCACTCACCGTTGGGGCGGCGGACATAGTAACGCCTCTTGACCCGACTAGCCACTATGAGGGATTG
The DNA here is from genome assembly GCA_031401535.1 of Hyphomicrobiaceae bacterium. Taxonomy (GTDB): domain Bacteria; phylum Pseudomonadota; class Alphaproteobacteria; order Rhizobiales; family Hyphomicrobiaceae; genus JAKFWF01. The sequence continues at coordinate 12,960 of JANNRP010000021.1, forward strand.
AGCGTCCTGAAACCAAGCGGGAGACGTGCCGTGCGAGCGAGCGAGTTGCCAGTTGTTGACGTGATCGCGCCGCAAAGTCTGGATGTCAAGATCGCAGGCATAATGGCGGCCGCCGCGCATCCGGTTACCTCCACTGCCGAGCTCAAGAAGTTATTGACCGGCATCTATCAAGCGATCCTTGGCACCAGTCTGGAAGTTTACGAAGCCAAAGCGACTAGGGCGTCTGCACCAGTGCACATGCATGGCCTGTTCCGACTGCGCGTTCGACTACGCGCTCGGGTCAGCGAATGGCATGCGGCCGGATTCATGGAGCACGATATTCAGTTAGCCCTTCGAGATGCTCTGCGGGCAGCACGCTTTGGCTCGGATATGCTGGGCGAACTCGGCATCGGCTTTTCCAAGCTTCCAGAGGGCGCTGCGACCAGCAAGGCATTCACCGGAGACATCAACACGATCGTCAATCCGATGTTTGATAGTAGCGACAAGGCCGTTTTCAAGACTGGCGATGTGCTGTTGTTGCGCGGTATGCACCACAATAGCGCAGCGATTGCCAGGATTGGTGACGTGGACAGCCAATTCAGCCACGTGTGCATCATTCACATTGATGACGAGGGTCAGCAGTGGGTTGTAGAGAGCCTGATTGAAGAAGGCGCGATCATCAATACTTTGGCGCACGCACTGTCGCATGGCAACGGTCGCGCCATGCTGTTCCGTCATCCTGATGCCGAGTTGGCAAAGCGTGCCGGCAAGTTCGCCTATGAGCATGTCGCCCATTCGAGGTCAGCTTGGCACCGGCGCATTCTATATGATTTTTCCATGCGCCTCGATCAACGTCGTAGCCTGTTCTGCTCAAAGCTTATCAGGCTGGCATTTGAGCGCGCGAGTGGCGGCACAATGCTGTTGCCGACGTACATGACCCGTTTCAATATGCAGAACCGCGACTTCATCGATCGCATTGGCGTCAAGGCTGACGTGACCTACGCACCCGGCGATACCGAGATCGAGCCATTGTTCGACCTTGTTGCAGAGTGGGCTGATTTCCGCGTCACATCGCGGTTGCGGATGCAGGACCTGATCATGGTCAAGCTGTTCGATTGGATGGATGTTCACGGCTACCGGTTCGAACCCGACTTCCTGATCCGTCTCATAGGTCTATTCGGACGAATTGCTGCGCGGTTGTCCGATTCGGCCAAGGCTGTTCTCAGCGATATCGTACCCAAGGTGCCCATCAACATGAGCGCCCGGACGATCGCGGCTGTGGCCATGCTGCACAAAACCGCTGAACCGCTTTTGGAAGCGATCGAGGCGATCGAAGCTGAGCAAATCGCCCGCACGGGGCAACCGCTGCACCCGCGCCAGATCTATGATGAGTTGGAGCGTATTCGGCTGCGGTCCGATGGTCGTATCGGTTATCTTGTGGCGCCTGCTTGATCGCCTGACACCGTTGTCTATGTTATTGTAATTGCAAACTAATCAAGGGAATATCATGCGTGTAGTTTCGACCATTCCACTCGATGTCGACTGCCCGCCGCAGATGGAGGCGGCGATCAGCTACGTGCTCCAGGGCGAATATGAAAGTTACCATTTTGGCACCGGACTCGACATTCTGGATATCGGTGCCAACTGCGGGTCATTCGCGCTTTGGGCGCAGATGCGGTGGCCGTCGAGCCACATTCGCTGCTACGAGCCCAACCCAGGCACCTTCGCCTATTTGAAGCGCAACACGGCCGGTCACGCAGGCATCACGTGCCACAATGCAGCACTGTTTCCAGGCGCTAAGCCACGCGAGGCCTTCTTCAGCCGCTATGATGGTGACGGTGAAGCGGGCCTTGCCGCTTATGCAGGTGATACGTTTACCAAGAGCGTTGTTAATGCCGCCTTCGAGGTCGATGTTGTCGATCCGGCATCCGTTGCGTCGGCCGACATCGTTAAAATCGACATCGAGGGTGGCGAAGCCGATGTAATTGAGCATCTAGATTTGTCTAGAACTTCGCTGGTTTTGATAGAATTCCAAAACCGCCGCAACCGCTTACGCATTCGTGATGTGATGGCAGCTTCGTTCGACGCAGTGGTCGACGAAGACTGCCCCTGGGACCCGATCCTCGACTATCGCGACTATCGTCAGGACCTAGCCGGTGACGTGTACGGACGTATGTTCTACGTCCGTCGTGGTCAAACTCGACTGGCACATCGCCCGCCGGTTAATTCGGGAACGTGATCAGGATTTTCATCTTGAGTAGCCATGGCGCGTAGGCGGTCAAGGCTTGGCCCATGCCCCATAGCATCAGACCTAGAATGATCAAGGCAGGTACGGCCGCGAATACGGCCTTGATGAAGAATGCTACCAACCGCATGAATGGCACGTCGATGTGTGTGACGACGCCTGACGGACGTTCGATGCCGTAGTCATGCGCTTCGGGCGCAAAGGCTGCCATCGCCGGTTCGGGCGCGTAGGCTTGCTCGGCGGCGTTCGCGCGTTCCCGGACCTCCCGATCACGTGCATCCCGTTGGGCATCGCGTTCCCGCCGGAAGGTCCGCGGAAGATCGTCGGGCCCGCCGTCAGCCGCAGAAATATGAATATCTGTCATCGATGAAACTCCGCATGAGCTGGCCCACGAGTGATTCGCTCGCTTCAGCTCCAATGCCTTCTACCGTTCCACGATTATTATTGCTATTTTGTGCCGCGAATTTGGCGGTGAAACAATTGAAGGGATAAGGCCTGTGGACGAGATTAAGCGCCTGATCAGGACGATTCCCGACTATCCCAAGCCAGGCATCATGTTTCGCGACGTCACCACGCTGATGCGCGACGCGGCAGGCTTCCGATCGGCGATCGCGGCTATGATGGCGCCATTCAACGCCGAGAGGATCGATGCGGTGGCTGGCATCGAGGCGCGCGGTTTCATCTTTGGTGGCGCGGTGGCGGACAGACTAGGCTGCGGCTTTGTGCCGATCCGCAAGAAAGGCAAATTGCCCTGGACCGCAATCGGCCAACAGTACACCCTTGAATACGGCGTCGATACCATTGAGGTGCATTTGGACGCAATCCAGAAGGGCCAGCGTATTTTGATCGTCGATGATCTGATTGCAACTGGCGGTACGGCGGAGGCAGCCGTCAAGCTGATCACGCGGGTTGGCGGCGTCATTGCCGGCGCGACCTTCGTCGTCGACCTGCCTGAGCTCGGCGGCATGAAGCTGCTCGGAAAACATGACGTCGTCTGTCACGCGCTTGTCGCGTTCGATGGTCACTAATCCGTGTCGGTTTCGCAGAAAAAATTGCCACACGACAAAGTTATGGCAACTGTAGCGGCGGTCACGGCCTGGCAATCTGCCCCTGATGAGCCGGTCGCTTGCCCGGTTTGTGGTGCTGCAACCCTGAGTGTTATCGATCGGTCGGCGCGGCCCTACACCGCATGGTTCGCTGTGACGTGCAAAGGGTGCGGGCTCGATGACGTGCTGACCTATCCGATGGGCGGCACCGGCAACAGCTGGAGTTGAGCAGACGTGAAAATCAACGGCCAGCATTATCGCACGATCCGGCTCAAGCCGGACGGCTGGTCGGTCGAGATTATCGACCAGACCGTGCTGCCGCATCGGTTTGCAACGATTAGTCTAACCACAGGCGAGGCGGCGGCCCACGCCATCAAGTCGATGCAGGTGCGCGGTGCGCCGTTGATCGGGGCGACGGCTGCGTATGGGCTGTGCCTGGCGTTGCGCGATGATCCATCCGACGCGAACCTCGCCCGTGCGATTGCCGATCTGGCTAAACAGCGGCCGACCGCTGTCAACCTGCGCTGGGCGCTCGAGCAGATGCGACAAACGCTTGCGCCATTGGCTCCGGCCATGCGCGTCGCCGCTGCCTATGCCCAAGCGGCCCGACTGTGCGACGAGGACGTTGAAACCTGTCGCAGCATCGGTGGACATGGCCTCGGTCTGATCCGCGAGATCGCCTCAAAGAAGAAGTCAGGCGCACCAGTGAATATCCTGACGCACTGCAATGCCGGTTGGCTTGCCTGCGTCGACTGGGGCACCGCCACCGCGCCGATCTATCAGGCGCACAATGCCGGCATTCCAGTGCATGTCTGGGTCGATGAAACCCGGCCGCGCAACCAAGGCGCGTCGCTGACGGCGTTCGAGCTTGGTGCTCACGGCGTGCCGCATACCATCATCGTCGACAATGCCGGCGGCCACTTCATGCAAAGGGGGCAGGTCGACGTGTGCATTGTCGGCACCGACCGGGTGACGGCGAACGGCGACGTTGCCAACAAGATCGGCACCTATCTCAAAGCGCTGGCCGCACGCGACAACGGCGTGCCGTTCTATGTGGCGCTGCCGCACTCCACCATTGACTGGGCCCTCGACGACGGCTCAGCCATCGAGATCGAGGAACGATCGTTGGACGAGGTGTTGACCATGCCCGGCCGCTTGCCCGACGGTTCTGTTGTCACCGTCGACATTGCAGCACCTGGTTCGCCCGCCGCCAACCCGGCGTTCGATGTGACGCCCGCGCGGCTGGTCACGGGCCTGGTCACCGAGCGGGGCGTTATACCTGCGACCCGCGCTGGCCTCGCTGCACTTTATCCGGAGATGGTGTAGCGGGCTGAACAGAAGTCTGAAGTACTCAATTGGTATTCGCCCATTACTCACATGGCCTTTCGTCAGCTTTAGTGCCAGTTGCTTGCGGTGGAGTAGGATACAACCGGTTTTATCGGCGTTCCGGGAGGTTTTTGGATAGGGCGATTGTCGCCCATTACGTTCCTATAGCCGTCCACCTATCGGCGCGTGCTGACTTACTTACCCCGTCATCTCCGCCATGAATACCTTCTGAGCGATCTGCCAGCGGCCGTCGATCTTCAGCAGCGAGAGTTGATCGGTGAAGAAGCGCGGTGGGATCGCACATTTCAACTTCACGTAGGCCATCGTCGGGCCGACGAGGTCGACCATCAACACGTGGTCGTGGCGCGGTGAACCCTTCTGTGAAGGGCGTGTGCGAACTGCCGCCAGCCATTTGTCACGCGGTGTAATGACGAGTTCACCACTGACGATGCCAGTGAGTGCACTGGTTGGATGAAACACGCTGGCTAATTTGTCGGCGTCACTTTCGAACAGCCCATCGAGATAGATCTGAACCACGCTCTCGATCGCTTTGATATCGGCATTGCTGGTCATGGGCCTAAGCTCCTGTGGCGGGTATGATGGACTATATATCGTAGGGGCCGGAATGGGCGAATGCCCAGTAGGCGGCGCGCGCCTTATTGAAAAACGGACCGGGTTGTTTTTCGACCGTCTCGACGCGAGTCACAGGCATGACTTTCGAATAATTACCTGACGTGAAGACCTCATCGGCGCCAATGAAGTCGTCGACCGACAATGATACCTCGCGCACGTCGACGCCATCCTGGCGCAGCAGACCGATGACGCGCTGGCGCGTGATGCCATTCAGGAACGCACCGGTTGGAACAGGCGTATAGACGATGCCTTCCTTCGCCATGAATATGTTGGCTGACCCTGTCTCCGCAACGTTGCCGAGCATGTCGCGAACAAGGGCGTTGTTGAAGCCTCGACTTTGCGCCTCACGGATGGCGCGTGCGTTGTTGGGATAGAGCGCCCCGGTCTTTATGTCGGTCGGCATCGTCTCGATCGTCGGGCGGCGAAAGGGCGAAACGGTGATCGCGGTGCCTTTTGGTTCGGGCATTTCTGCCTCGAACAGGCAGAGGCAGAAGCGCGTCGACGTGGGATCGGGGGTAATGCCGTCGACGCCCTCGGACTCGGCCCAATACATCGGCTTTACGTAAAGAGGCGTGCCGCGCTTGAACTTGGTAACACCTGAGCGCACCAGCGCGACGATCTCGGCTGGCTGCATCATGGCGTTCAGTCCCATTTTTGCGGCGGACTGATTGACGCGTGCGGCATGCCGGTCAATATCGGGCATGGTATTCTCAAATACGCGGGCACCGTCGAACACGGATGAGGCGAGCCAAGCGGCATGCGTGCGCGGCCCCATCATCGGCGGGTTGCCGTCTTGCCAAGTGCCGTCGAGAAACGTCCAGGTCTGCGAATACCAAGGCATCTGGTTACTCCTGTCTGTGCCTTCAGGAAACGGGCGATCGTCCGGCACTGCTCGCTCCATGCAGCTCAATTGCCATGCCGACGCCACCAAATCTGATCAGTATTCAAACTCCAGAGGCTGCCATAAGCTCAAACTGTTGCAACCAAAAAAACTGGAGGACGCCATGACTAGGAAGCTTATCGCATTTGCTGCAGGCGCAGTAGCTGCAATGGCAGCAACGGCCCATGCACAAACACCGACTTGGTCGCCGCCGGCCGAGAAGGACCGATGCCCGTCAAAGTGGGGTGCCGGAGACGAGCGCGGCTCTGCTAATCATATCAAGCCGGCGTCCGTACTCAAAGCAGCCCAGATGATCAAAACCGGCGAAGTCATCGAACTCGCACACGTTCTCAACGAAAAAATGCCATTCTTCGGGACGCGTCGGTTCGACGTGCACATCAAGCGTACTTTTTTGAACCAACCCTCCAATAAGCGCGGATCGAACGAAGAAATCGTCATTTCTGAGATTGGCCAAGTCGGCACGCAATTTGACGGTTTCGCGCATCAGAGTCACGAAGACAGCCTCTACAACTGCTTTAAGATCAGTGAGATCGCTGGTCGCACAGGCTTTGCGAAGCTTGGCGTTCACAATGTCGGTACCATCATGAGCCGTGGCGTCATGCTGGATGTGGCGGGCTACAAAGGAGTGCCAATGCTGCCTGATACCTACGAGATCACTGTGGAAGATCTCGAGGGTACGCTGAAGAAACAGAATACGGCGTTGCAGCCGGGTGATGCGATCCTCATCAATACCGGATGGAGCAGCTTATGGGCGGTCGACAATGCGCGCTACGTCAAGAGTTGCCCCGGCATCGGCGTCAAGGCCGCGCAATGGCTGATCGCGAAAGATCCAGTGTTGCTCGGGGCTGATAACTGGCCGGTGGAAGTATCGCCCAATCCAGATCCGACCATCTCGCTGCCCGTCCATCAGATTGCGCTGGTGGTCAACGGCGTACATTTGCTCGAAAATCTAAAGCTCGGTGAACTGGTGTCGAAGCAGGTCTATGAGTTCGCATTCATGATGCAGCCGATCAAACTGCAAGGCGGCACTGGATCGACGGTCGCTCCTGTCGCTATGCGATAAAATACGCGCAATGTCGCGCCGGGGTGATCCTGGCGCGACAACCCAGCGTTTGTATGCTTACCGTGGAACGTAATTGGATTTGTTTAGATGCAGAAACTATTCGCGGCCCTGGCCTTCATACCAGCTCTTTTTGCTCCGGCTGAGGTAGCAGCAGCGGGCGCGCAGTCGGGCAACGCATCGGCCTTCACCTTCGAAGCGATCGACGGCAAGCCGATGCCGCTCTCAGTCTTCGAGGGGCGCGTGTTATTGATCGTCAATACGGCTTCGTTCTGCGGTTACACCAAACAGTACGAAGGCTTGCAGGCGCTGCACGAGAAATACGAGGCGCACGGGCTTGTCGTGATCGGTGTGCCCTCGAACGATTTCGGCGGGCAGGAGCCGAAAGCCGAAGCCGAGATCGAAGGTTTCTGCAAGGGCGCATTCGGTGTGACGTTTCCGCTGACAGCTAAACAGGTTGTGCAAGGCTCAGGGGCGCATCCGTTTTATACCGGGGCGCGGCAAACGCTCGGCGATGCAGGCCGCCCGCGTTGGAACTTTCACAAGTATCTCGTCGGCGCCGATGGCCAGCTTGTCTCGGCGTTCTCGACGCAGACTGAGCCAACGGCCCCACGCTTGATCTCAGCCATCGAAGCGGCGTTGGCGAAGGCTGGCCGATAGGTTAGAAGCGTCTAGCGGTTGGGTCTGGGGAGCGCCGTTACGTGGAAATTGGGGCAATGGCGGCGCAGTTTGGGCCGCTGCTGGTTGTGCTCGGTTTGGGCGGATTGGCGACCGGCTTTCTCGCGGGCCTATTCGGTATCGGTGGTGGCGGTATTCTGGTGCCGGTGCTTTACGAAGTGTTCGGCGCGTTGGGCGTCGATGCCACGATCCGGATGCACATGGCGGTTGGGACGTCGTTGGCGATCATCATTCCGACCTCGATGAAATCGTTTTCGGCACATCGCGCACGTGGTGGCGTAGACCTGAGCGTGATCAAAAGGCTGGCGGCGCCTGTCGTCGGCGGCGTGCTGATCGGCATTCTTATTGCCAAGTCCAGCCCAAGCGCCGTTCTCAAATGGATCTGGATTATATTTGCACTGGTGCTGTGCTCGAAGCTGTTCTTTGGTCGCGAGAGCTGGCGGCTCGGACCCGATATTCCAAAGAGCCGGCTGGTAGAACTTTATGCGGTGGCGGTCGGCTTCATATCGACCATGATGAGCATTGGTGGTGGGGCGTTCATCACGACACTGATGACGCTCTATGGCCGCACGATACAGCAGGCGATCGGCACCTCGGCCGGTTTCGGACCCATTATCGCGATCCCGGGTATGCTCGGTTTCATGTGGGCCGGTTGGCAGGTGTCATCAGGCGGAGGGCTGCCTTTCGGCTCATTCGGTTTCGTAAATGTGATCGCGGTGGTGCTGGTCGCGCCGTTGAGCGTGTGGACCGCCCCGCTCGGCGCGCGCGTGGCCCATGGTGTTTCAAAGCGCACGCTTGAGATCGCGTTTGGCTGCTTCCTGCTGTTGGTCGCTTCGCGGTTTGCGCTGGCGTTGGTGTATTGAACGGACGTAGTTTGCTAAAAACATAGTGATATGATGTTTTGGACAAGTATGGAGTGTCCCATGCGCGCCCTGCTGATTGCCTTCGCGCTGACAATCTCGGGTCTGAGTGCCATAGCTCAGACGGCAACGCTGCTGCCGCCCGTAACTGGACCACTTGAGCCACGTGTTGA
>JANNRP010000022.1:0-8002 GCA_031401535.1 Hyphomicrobiaceae bacterium
ATCGCCAACCGCGGCGAGATCGCCCTGCGCGTCATCCGCGCCTGCAAGGAACTCGGCATCCGCACGGTGGCGGTCTATTCCAAAGCGGATGAGACCTCCATGCACGTGCAGTTGGCGGATGACGCCATCTGCATCGGAGCCGGTCCCAGCAATCAGAGTTATCTGATGATCGACCGCATCATTGCGGCCGCCGAGATTGCCAATGTGGACGCGATCCATCCCGGATACGGATTCCTCAGCGAAAACGCCAGGTTTGCCCGCATCTGCGAGAGCTGCAAAATCAAATTCATTGGTCCCAGCGCAGAGACCATCGAGATCATGGGCGATAAAAACCGGGCCCGGGCCACCGCCAAAAAGTGGAAAGTGCCGATCACCCCGGGCACGGACGGCATCCTCAAGGACGACAAGGAGGCTCTGGTGGCCGCTGCGGCCATGGGATATCCGGTCATGCTCAAAGCCTCCAACGGCGGCGGCGGCCGCGGCATGAGACCGGTCCATAACGAAGCCGCCATGGGTGCAGCTTTTGCCTCCGCCCGCAACGAAGCCGAAAAATGCTTCGGCAATGGCGACATGTACATGGAAAAGCTGATTCTGAATCCTCACCACATTGAGATTCAGGTTTTGGGGGACACCAAGGGCAACGTGGTCGCCCTTGGGGAGCGCGATTGTTCCCTGCAGCGCCGCAATCAGAAGATCATCGAGGAAGCGCCGTCGCCGCTGCTCGATGAAAAGACGCGCCGCGCCATGGGCGAGCAGGCGGTCAGTCTTGCCAAGGCAGTTGGATACGACAGCGCCGGCACGGTTGAGTTCGTGGCCGGACAGGACCGCTCGTTCTTCTTCCTTGAAATGAACACTCGGCTGCAGGTTGAGCATCCTGTAACCGAGTTGATTACCGGCATCGATCTGGTCGAGCAGATGATCCGTGTGGCGGCCGGCGAGCCGCTCAAAATCAAACAATCGGATGTCAAATTGAAAGGCTGGGCGGTCGAGAGCCGGATTTACGCCGAAGACCCCTATCGCAATTTCCTGCCCTCGATTGGCCGTCTGGTAAAGTATCGCCCGCCGAAGGAGGGGGCGACCAACGGCACGACGGTGCGCAATGACACCGGCGTCACGGAAGGTTCCGAGATTTCGATGTTCTACGATCCAATGGTCGCAAAATTGGTGACGCATGGCGCCACGCGGGCTGCCGCCATCGACGCCCAGGCCGATGCCCTCGATGCCTTCTATATCGACGGCATCCAGCACAACATCCCATTTCTGGCAGCGTTGATGCAGCATCCGCGCTGGCGATCGGGCAATATTTCAACGGGCTTTATCGCCGAAGAGTATTCTGCGGGCTTTGTACCCCGCGCGGCGGGCGGCGCAGAATTGGAGTTGCTGGCTGGGATTGCGGCATCGATTGATCATCTGAACAACAACCGACGCCGTGACATTACCGGTCAGATGGGAGGGCCCAATGTTCGCTTCGCATCGCGACGGGTAGTTCGCCTCGGTAACAGTGAGCAGCGCATCGATGTGGCGGGTGGCAACGGCTATCCGACGTACGTAACGTTCCTTGATGCCCAGGCCAAGTCCTTGCGGTGTCTCGAGATCGTCTCTGCCTGGTGGCCGGGCGAGCCGGTATGGACCGGTACAGTCGACGGCAAACCTGCGGCGGTCCAGGTGCGCCAGATCCTCAATGGTTACGAGTTGGCCTATCGGGGCATTCAAGTGCCGGTGCGCGTCTTCACCGAGCGTGAGGCCGCGCTCGAGCATCTGATGCCCACAAAAATCGCAGCCGACATGAGCAAGTTTCTTCTGTGTCCTATGCCGGGCCTCATTAAGGCGGTGCATGTTGTTGAAGGCCAAGACGTGAAAGCTGGCGACAACCTCGCTATCGTCGAGGCGATGAAGATGGAAAACATTCTGCGGGCCGAGCGTGACGGCACGGTGAAGGCTGTCAAAGCACAGGCTGGCGACAGTCTCGCAGTCGACGCTGTGATCCTCGAGTTTGCCTGATCCGGCTGTTGCACTGGGTAGCAGTGGCCGGTATGCGGCTAGCGACTATCTCTGGCCGCCAAGAGGACTTGCGGATGGCGGCAATTCCTCCAAAGGTTGCAGCCAACGTTAGGGAGGAAGAACAATGAAACGTCGTACGTTCCTGAAAGCTGCGAGCATGGGCGGCGCCGCTGCCGCCATTGCCAGTCCCGCTCTCGCGCAAGCGAGCCCAACCGTCAATTGGCGGCTGCAGTCGAGCTATCCAAAGTCGCTCGAAACGCTGTTTGGAGCCTGCACGTTTTTTGCCGATGCGGTTTCGGATGCGACCGACGGCAAGTTCAAGATCCAGACCTTCGCCGCGGGCGAGATTGTGCCTGCCTTGCAGGTGGCAGATGCCGTCGGCAACGGCACGGTCGAGATGGGTCAGACCGGATCGTACTTTTACATCGGCAAGGACATGGGATTTGCTTTCGGTACGGCAATCCCGTGGGGTCCCAACAGCCGCCAGCAGAGCGCCTGGCTGTATCGCGCGGGTGGGCTCGACCTGCTCAACGAGCTTTATGAAAAATTTGGCATCTTCGCCCTTCCCGCTGGCAACACAGGCACGCAGATGGGCGGCTGGTTCCGCAAGGAAATCAAGTCCAAGGATGACCTTGCCGGGTTGAAAATGCGTATTGGCGGTCTCGGTGGCAATGTGCTGCAGAAGCTCGGCGTTGTGCCGCAGCAATTGGGCGCTGGCGATATCTATCCAGCACTCGAAAAGGGCGTGATCGATGCTGCCGAATTCGTCGGTCCCTATGATGATGAAAAGTTGGGGTTGGCAAAGGTTGCTCCGTTCTATCACTACCCGGCGTTCTGGGAGGGCGGCGCGGAGCTGAGCTTCTTCCTGAACAAGCAGAAGTGGGAGGAGCTGCCGAAGGCCTACAAATCGATCGTGCGGACCGCTGCAATGGCGACCGGGCATGACATGCAGGCAAAATATGATGTATTGAACCCGCCGGCCCTGAAGCGCCTCATTGCGGCGGGCGCCAAGCTGACACCGTTACCGCCCGACGTGATGAAGGCGAGCTACAAGGCAGCGCACGATCTCTACAAGGAGCTCTCCGAGAAGCACCCGAGCTTCAAAAAGATCTTCGATCACCAGATGGCGTTCCATCGAGAAAGCCAGCCGTGGTGGGGAATTTCTGATCTGACGTACGACTACAACATCACTACGGCGATGCAGCAGAGGTGGGAAAACGGCTGATCTGCTGCGTCAGCGACCAGGTTTTGTGCATCGAGCGCCCGTTTTGGCGCTCGATTCATTTCTAAGCCCGGCTTACACTGCCCATCTATCGAATTCTGTCGGAGGAACTCACCATGCGTTGCAGTCCATTTATTGCCGTCCTCGCTGGCTTCACGGTGCTGTCGACGACCGCTACTGCCCAGGAAACCAAGGTCGTCGTCGGCATGTCGGGTTGGACCGGTTTTGCACCGCTGACGCTGGCCAAGGAAGCCGGGATATTCAAGAAGAACGGTCTCGACGTCACGATCAAGAAGATCCCTCAGAAAGATCGTCATCTGGCCATCGCGTCGGGCGACGTACAGTGTGCGGCGACCACGGTCGAAACCTGGATTGCATGGAACGCCAACGGCGTTGCCACAAAGCAGATCTTCCAACTCGACAAATCTTACGGCGCCGACGGCATGGCAGTCCGCAACACCATTGCCTCGATCAAGGACTTGAAGGGCAAGACGGTGGCCGCGTCCGCTCCTGGCACCGCGCCCTATTTCACCCTCGCCTGGATGCTCAAGAAGAACGGGTTGACGGTCAAGGATGTGACCGTCGTCAACATGGAACCGGCGGCTGCCGCGCAGGCGTTCGTTGCCGGGCAAAACGATGTGGCGATGACCTACGAGCCATATCTTTCGACCGTGCGCGCCGCACCCGACCAGGGCAAGATCATCGCAACCACGCTCGACTATCCGATGATCATGGACACCTTTGGCTGCACGCCGAAGTTCCTCGCCGACAATCCGAAGGCAGCTAAGGCACTCGCCGACAGCTATTTCGAAGCGATTGACTTGATCGCCAAGGACCCGGCGAAGTCGAATGAAATCATGGGTGCTGACGTCAAGCAGTCGGGCGAGCAGTTTGCGGGGTCGTCGAAGTACCTGCGCTGGCAAGATAAGACGTCGAACCAAAAGTTCTTCTCGGGCGAGTGGCAGGCGTTCTCCAAGGAAGCTGGCGAGCTGTTGCTGGAGATGGGCATCATCAAGCAGATGCCCAAGCTCGAGGACATCGTCGATACGAGCTTTATCAAATAGACAGCGTTTGTGGGCAGCGTAGCAGGCGGCGTTCAATGAGATCGACGCCTGCATTATGAAGCCGATGCTTGATCCGGCCGGCGTTTTCGGAGCCATTCAAACAAACGAGCTGAATTTTACTTCGTTGCAAGTATGATGTCCAAATCAGGCAACAGAACAATGCCATCCTGGTCGCTGCCAGAGGAGTGGACTACGAGCCACTTGCACGGCGTTGCACTCCGATTGAACGGCGCATGCGGGACATCGGCTGGCACGAAGATCTGGTCGCCGGTCCGCACATCGGCATGGCGCTCCAGGGCGTCCCCGTAGTAGACGGTGCAGTCGCCTTCAAGAAGATAGGCAATTGTTTCAATACCTTGATGGTGGTGAACCTTCGCCCGCGCACCCGGTGGCATCGGCAGAATGTTCATGCAAATACGCGTGGTGCCGACCGTCTCTGTTGAGGCTCCCGCGCCGTAATCGAACCCTTGTTTTCCAAGGTAGGTCCGGCCCGGCTTGATCACCTGAACTTTGTCCGTCTTGGAGACGACCATCCTACATTCCTTCAGCTGAAAACGCTCATCATCCACTTATTTGACTGGCTCGCTCCAACCTTAAACTAACACCGGCGCTGCAGCGGTGGCGCGATGACCGAACACGCGCTTGTAGCGTTCAATCTCGGCCTTTGGCCCGACGGCCTTGTTGAGGTTATCCGATAGTTTGACCGCAGGGTGGCCGTTGGCCGCCACCACCTTGCAGACAATCGAAAACGGATCGAGGCTGCCATCGGGGGACAATCCGCGGAAGTCATTGGTGAGTAGCGTGCCCCAGCCGAAGCCGACCCGCATGCGACCAGCAAAATGCCGATGGATCATCTCGATGGTGTCGGCATCCAGGCCGTCCGAGAAGATCGCGAGCTTGTTAGCAGCATTCTGCCCCTGCGCCGTCCACCAGCGGAGTGCCGCTTCGCCTTGCGCGATCGGATCACCGCTGTCGATGCGAATGCCGGTCCATTGGCTCAGCCAGTCGGGCGCGCGGGCAAGGAAGCCCTCCGTGCCATAGGTGTCGGGCAAAATGATCCGCAGGTTGCCTTCGTAGTCCTGTTGCCAGTCGGCGAGCACCCGGTAGGGCGCAGCAGCCAGGCTCGCGTCGTCGGCGCTCAGAGCGGCATAGACCATCGGCAGTTCGTGCGCGTTGGTGCCGATCGCTTCGACTTCGCGGCGCATCGCGATCAGGCAGTTTGACGTGCCGAGGAATGCAGTTCCCAGCCCCTCCTGCATGGCTTGGACGCACCAGTCCTGCCACAGGAAGCCATGGCGCCGCCGTGTGCCGAAGTCGGCAATACGCAAGTTGTCGAGCTGGCGCAGCTGTTCGATTTTTTCCCACACACGGGTCATGGCGCGGGCGTACAGGACCTGCAACTCGAACTTGCCCATGCCGCGCAGTACGGCCCGCGAACGCAATTCCATAATGACGGCGAGGGCTGGGATTTCCCACATCGTCGTCTCGATCCACGGGCCCTCGAACACAAGTTCGTACTGATCGCCGCGCTTTTCTAGTTGATAGGCGGGAAAGCGGAATTCCTCCAACCACCCCATGAAGTCGGGCGAGAACATCTGGCGTTTGCCGTAGAATGTGTTGCCGCGTAGCCAGGTGCTTTCACCGCGTGTTAGTCGGAGCGTGCGGATGTGGTCGAGTTGCTCGCGCAGTTCGCCAATGTCGATGAGACGGGCCAACGGCACATTCGGCGAGCGGTTGATTATGGCGAACGTTACCCGTGTTTGCGATAATCGCCGGTAAATTGTTTGTGCCATCAGTAGCTTGTAAAAGTCGGTGTCGATCACAGACCGGACGATCGGATCGATCTTCCACGTATGATTGTAGACGCGGGCAGCAATGTCGGTCACGTCAGCTGGTCTCCGGCCCGCTCACCGTTGAGGCAACGGCTAGATCATGTGACACTATTTTTCGCGGACAGCGCAACTGTCACGATTTCAAAGCTGGGGCCAACAAAAAGGGCCACCCTTGGCAGGTGACCCTTCGTGAGTTGTGATGGCCGCTCGCGCTGAATAGTGCCGACGCGCGCCTCACAGTGGTATCTCACACGTGCGCGAGAGAATGCTCCAGCGCCGTTCCGATGACCGTGAGCCCTAGCGGCATCATCTTCATCTCACTCGACATCAGATCACCTCCCTTCAATTGGTTTCGACTGCAACTAAGCTGACATATTCGATCAAGACAGGCAACCGGCACACGCTGCCTCCCCGCCATAGAGCACTATCTAAAATGAGCGGGCAATTTGTCGCAGTCTACTTTCACGCCAGCTACGTACTTCGTCCGTTGAACTAAAAGTAACAAGATTTTGTTTGGTCTGTAGATCGCCAAATCGTCGCGGTTCCGGTTCCTGTTTAACGATATGTTTTCATTCAATTTTTATTGCTTCCATGGGCGTGGATGCGACTTGGGGATGGGGTATCCGATGCGTGAATCATTGTTGACACAAGATGTTGTCGCACCTGCACGTGACACAGGGTTAATCATCGTCACGCCATCACGTGCGGCCGCCGTATCATGACGTCGACATCCGAGGCGCGGCGCAATCCGGGCAGCGACAAGCGGGCGAAACTCTCCCGGCTGATCGAGGATGACATCATTCCGAGGCTGCTGCTTGCCAACCGTGTGCGCCAGCCAGCCACCGCGACCAATAAAGTGGCGAAACAGTCGCTGCTCAGTCGGCATGTCGGCGAATTTTCTGATCTAGTGGTCCAGGCCGACGCAAGTGTCTCATTTTCCTACTTTGATGCGATGCTGGAAAATGGCGCTGCGATCGAGGATCTGTACATCGAACTGCTGGCGCCAACCGCACGCCGACTTGGCGAGCTATGGGACAAAGATATAAATGATTTCTTCGACGTCACGCGCGGACTCTCGCATTTGCAGCAGATTGTACGTCAGCACAGCGCCGCTTTTGACAACGACATCGGGCAGCCAATTAGAACGGGGCGTGTGCTGCTGATGACGTTGCCGGGCGAACAGCATACGTTGGGGATCACCATAGTAGACGAGTTTTTTAGACGAGATGGTTGGCAAGTTTGGAGTGATCCACCAGCGTCGATCGACCACGTGGTCGATATCGTCAGCGACCAATGGTTAGATGTCGTAGGATTCTCGATCAGCCGAACGGCACGCGTGAGTGAACTAACCGCTGCGATCCGTTTGATACGGCAGAGTTCGTTCAATCCGAAGTTGACCGTGATTGTAGGTGGTAAGCCATTCATTGATCAGCCAGATCTTGTAGGGACGGTCGGCGCAGATGCAACGGCCATCGACGGCCGTCACGCGGTGCAACAGGTCAGGCAGATGCTTGGCGCTAGAGCGATCCAGGGCTGAGCAGATCGGTTGGTGCAGTTGGTCGGCTACCGCAGCCATCCGGTTTGCATCACGACCGTCCAATCAAAGTCTAACGACCCTTAGTCTGTGCAGCCCTATCGGCCGCCCATCTTGGCATTCGCTCGGCAACCCTCTAGGAGAGCTTGCTGATGAGATCATGCCGCAGTGCAACCTCTGGCGTTCAAAGCCGTGGGCTGGCACTGTGGCGTGGTCGTAAGGCATGGGGCGACTTGAGTCGGGGCACTGGTTTAGAATGCCGAAGCAACTTATCATCGACGGCCAATCGATTGAAGTCGAAGACGGCATCACGCTGATTCAGGCCTGCGAGCAGGCGGGTGTAGATGTG
>JANNRP010000023.1:0-5957 GCA_031401535.1 Hyphomicrobiaceae bacterium
TCATCCGTATCGTCGAGCAATCGCATCTGCCCGTGCGCCGCACGCTTGAAAAGCTCGGCGTTCTGCCAGGCTCGTTCTATCGTTGGGTCGATCGCTACCACACCGGCGGCGTTGAAGCGTTGGACGACAAGCCATCGACGCCGTCGCGGGTCTGGAACCGCATTCCGGACGACGTCCGTGGCAGCATCATCGACATGGCACTGGATCAGCCGGAGTTGAGCCCACGAGAACTGGCGGCACGCTTCACCGATACCCAGCGGTACTTCGTGTCAGAGGCCAGCGTTTACCGGTTGTTGAAAGCCCATGACCTCATCACCAGCCCCGCCTTCATCGTCATCAAAGCGGCTGATGAGTTCAAGGATAAGACCACCGCAATCAATCAGCTCTGGCAGACTGACTTCACGTACCTGAAGGTCATCGGCTGGGGTTGGTTCTATCTGAGCACCATCCTCGACGACTTCTCTCAGCTAACATCATCACCTGGAAGCTGTGCACGACGATGAAGGCCGAAGACGTCACCGACACCTTGCAGTTGGCGCTGGCGGCATCAGGTTGTGACCAAGCCCGCGTCGTCCATAAGCCGCGATTGCTGAGCGATAACGGCCCAAGCTACGTCTCAGCCGATCTTGCCGAATGGCTCGACGACAACGGCATGGGTCATGTCCGCGGTGCACCCAACCATCCGCAGACCCAGGGCAAGATCGAGCGCTGGCATCAGACACTAAAGAACAGAATCTTGCTCGAAAACTACTACCTGCCCGGCGATCTCGAAGCCCACATCGACCGCTTCGTCGAGCATTACAATCACCGCCGCTACCACGAGAGCTTGAAGAACCTGACGCCAGCTGACGTGTACTTCGGGCGAGGCCAAACCATTCTACGACAACGAGAAAGGATCAAACGCGACACCATCCAAAAACGACGTTTGCAGCATCAATCGAAAGCCGCCTAAAATCGAAACCGAATGAGCCAAAGCCTCCACTAACTCACGCCACCAACTGTCCCTAAGCATTCGACGACGGACAGCCGATGGAAGGTTTGGTACCAATTCAAGTGTCGCTTTCTGCCGCTCGAATTTTTGCAGCGTGAATGTAGCGTTCGACCGCACCCGCGCAATCCGTTCGGTATTCAGGCGAATAGCGTCTAGTTGCGTTACGTGCCGTCTGAGCGCCAGCGGCTATTGTTGTTCCGCATCCGCTTCCTCAGCCGCGAGGCGGTGCGCCAGCTTTGGATTGCACAGAGCACGATGACGACGCCCAGTCCAACGAGCAGCGTCACAAAAGTGAAGTCAGGAATGGCGGGCAGATTGGGCATGGCTGAAAGGGCCAGTGTAATTGTGGAAGTCAACCTTCCTACGCCAAGCACCTAAATTGAAATCGATACAAGGAGGCGGCGATCCCGAAGCCAAAAAGTAGGGGGACAAATTGATTTCAGAGATCGCCATAGCCCCCGGACCTCACTGCCCACGGGAGAACGGGCATCCGGTCCGGCCGGATTGAAAGAGAATACCGCCAAAAGATGAATAAATAATCGCTGACGCCGACAGCTTAGAGTTCAAGCTTGCCGTCCCATGGCGCGGCCGCCCGTTTGCTGAGCCCCTCAATCTGAACCGCGTAGCGAACCTTCAGATCGTCGTCCACGTCGAACATCCCCCGCCCTCGGCCGAAGGCGGCACAGGGCTTCCGGTTGCTGTATTTTTACTCCGGCGCAATCGAACGGCTGGGTTGCTTCAATAAGGGTTTTTTTTCACCGGCGCTTCCGTTCGAAACGGAAAAATCGATCGAAAATTGTAGGTAGTGCTAGATTAGTATACTGACGGGCAGCTCGCAGGACAGGTTGAACAGAAAGTCTATGGCGCAGGCGCCGCATTCGTCTTTGCAAGTCGTTGCTTTTAAGCGTTCAAGATACCGGCAAAATTCATTCCGCAGACCTCAGGCGGCAGTGGCTGGGGCCAACATCGCCCAGGGACCCTGGTGCCTTATGAGACTGTCGATTTCGGCCCTTGGTAAAGCTTTGCTCAACAGGAAGCCTTGGACCTCAGTACATCCCTCAGCTTCGACAATCGCAAGTTGGGACCGTGTTTCAATACCTTCGGCGGTGGTCTTCATGCCGAGTCCTTTGGCAAGACCCGAGACTGCCCTGACGATGTTCAGCGAAGCCCTGTTGGTCTCGATCTCGGAAATGAACGACTGATCAATCTTTAAACGCTCGAACTTGAAGTTCTGCAGCGAACGAAGTGAGGAGTAGCCGGTGCAAAAGTCGTCGAGCGCAATCTGCACACCAAACCCCATCAATCTGGAGAGAGTTGCCTCAGTCTGAACGGTGTCCTGCAGAATTGCCGTTTCGGTAATCTCCAGTTCCAGGCGCGCCGACGAAAGTCCCGATGCCGACAGAGCCTCGATGACGACACGAATAAGTTCGCTAGGGCTTTTGAACTGGACGGCCGAGATGTTCACCGCCACCCGGATATGATCCGGCCAGCTTGCCGCGGCCCGGCACGCTTCGTTGATGATCCATTCGCCGAGCGGGACGATGAAGCCGGTTTCTTCAGCTAAAGGTATGAATTCTGCGGGCGAAACTAGGCCTCGCGTCGGATGGCGCCAACGGACGAGTGCCTCGCAGCCGCTCATCCGGCGCTGTTCGAGGTGGAATAGCGGCTGGTAGTGCAATTCGAATTCGTTCCCTATCAATCCCGCTCGCATTTCTGCTTCCAGCGTCCGCCGCCGGGCCACGTGCTCACCGAACTCCGGTTTGAATGTGCAGTAGTTGCCTCGCCCCGCCGCCTTGACCCGATAGAGTGCCAGGTCTGCATTCTTGAGCAGCTGTTCGGGGTTGGTGCCACCGGACGGGGGGATAGCGACGCCGATGCTCGCTCCAACCGTTGCTTGACGACCGTCTAAATCGAAGGGGATGTTAATCGCATTTACGATTCGCTTCGCGATCCGGTCGACCACCGCCAGGTCCGGCAAATCGACGAGAACAATTGCGAACTCGTCACCACCGATACGGGCAACTGTGTCATGCTTCTTCAAGTTGGTCCGAAGCCGCTTGGCAACGGCTGCAAGCAATATGTCGCCCGATGCGTGCCCCAAAGTATCGTTTACAGCCTTAAAGCGATCGAGATCGAGTAACATGATAGCAACGAATTCGCCATCCGCCGCGCGATCGACCGCCTGATGCAGTCGCTGCTCAAATACGGTGCGATTGGGCAGCCCGGTCAGTGGATCGTGATGCGCCATGTGCTGCAACTCGGCCTCGGCGCGTCGCCGTTCCGTCAGGTCGCGAAATGCATAGACCTCGTTGGCGCGTGAACTCATTTCAAGCGGTCGGCGCACCAGCTCTACCGGAACGCTCGTGCCGCCTACGGTTTGCAAGTCGTGTGTCGTGTCGCCAGCTGCATCGTGGTTGAGGGCCACTAGGCCGCCGATGATCTTTTGACCGATCAGATCGTTGGCAGCTTTACCGCAGAGCTCACTGATGCGGCGGTTGACGTTGACGATACGGCCTTCCTTGGCCAGCACCAATCCTTCGAAAGCCGCATCAACCAGTTCCTGATTCAAGGCTGCCGATTCGCGACTGCTACGGTCATCGATCGTCGCAGATGCCAATCCTGACAGCATAACGACAAGCGACAGCGTCGCGATCGCAATCGCCAGCATTTTATTGTCGATCGGATTAGCCGGAAACGAGACGGAGGGGTCAGGTACAATCGTCACCGCGCCCATAGCAATAAAGTGCAGACAGCAGATCGCCAGCGTCAGCAGAACTGGCGCTGTCCATTTGCTCCGCGCCCACTCGGGTGACTTGTGAGCTATCATGGCGCTTGCAGACAGTAAACTGCTGAGTACAATGGCGGCGTACACCAGATCCAGGTCCCACATCAGGCTGCCGGCAACGACAATCGCTTTCATGCCGGTGAAGTGCATGAGAGCCACGCCAACCCCAACCACGGCACCACCAAAAGCTGCAGCAAACCGCGTGCCTTCAAAGGCTGCAAGGCCAAATCCCAAAGTCGTGAGGAGCACCGCACAAATAAGCGAGAACATAGTGAGAGTGGGATCGTAGCCGATGGGTACTGACCCATCATAGGCCAGCATAGAAATGAAGTGCGTCGCCCAGATTCCGGATGCCGTGCACACGCCGGTCAGGAACAGCCACGAAATGCGACGCACGCCATCCGTCGCCGCGGCAAGTGCATAGATGCGGAACGACGTGCACGCCGCGATCGCGCAAATGGCCGCCGCGAGCAGGACCATCGGCAGGCTATGTTGTGTCGTCAGGCATGTCAGCACTCGAAGCATAGGGTCCCCTCTTTATGCGTTAGTCGACTGACGGCCTCTTTGAACGCCGTAAACTGTGGGCGCCTTAGGTTAACGCACCGTGCTTGCGAGGGGTGATATCGATATTTCTCTGAATCTGTGCAACGCGGCATCGCCGGGACTTAGGAGCGCTTGCTGCGGCAACGCGCGGCCCGGCATTCAAACGCTGGAGGATTGACACACTTCTTGGTGGAGTCCTGCCATTAGATCGTTAGGACTTTTCTCACAAAAACCAACCAGTGCACCAAAATAAGACTTGGTTAATCTTTCTCACATAACGTTGTTCAATATTTACAGATTGTTTGAGGATAGATATACAATATGCAGCGGTTCAAAAATGGCAACCGTGCATTGGTGTCTCTTTACCAACGTTCTAGCCTGGCATTTGGAAGCTTGTTTCTAAGTTCACTATCTCGCTGGAAACGGCGTCATATCGCACGCGGCGCTCGACAATGGGCAGCCTTCGCAGGTCTCGCCGCACTGGCTTTTCTCTGGATCACAATTCACTTCCTCTTTGTGAAGCGCGTGGCGTTCGATCAACAGGGCGCTATTCAAAGCGGATCCAATATTACCCGGGTTCTCGAGGAAAGTACGCTCCGGTCCTTTGCCGAAGTTGACAAGGTGCTGCTCTACGAGCGTCGCGCGATTGAAGAACGACAAGGGTCACTCGATCTTCAAGATCCGTTCACTAATTTAAAAGCGATGAGCGATATCGTCGTGCAAATGGCGTTCATCGACGCTCGCGGCATGATGCGATTCTCGACGGCCAGCAAAGGCGCGACTGCCCCCCTCGACCTGAGCGACCGCGAGCATTTTAAGGTTCATGTTAACAGCAACGCAGACACACTGTTTATCAGCGCACCAATTATAGGTCGCGTTTCCAAGCGTTGGTCCATCCAGTTCACCCGTCGAGTTCTGGACAAAGCCGGTAATTTTGGCGGTGTCTTAGTGGCGTCCCTCGATGCCATGCACCTCAATAATTTTTATAGCTCTCTCGAACTTGGCTCGTCAGGATCGATTTCCTTGATCGGCATGGATGGACGCGTTCGTGCAGCCAGTGAAGCGGCTGGTCAAATGCACTATGCCATTGGCGACCTTATTACGGGGGATCGTCTTCTACTAGAAGCTAATGCCCGCGCCGAGGGCCACTATTTCGTCCCATCTACCGAACAACAACAGGGTCGGCTGTTATCTTTTCGCCGCATCAAAGGTCAGCCGCTGATTGTTGCTCTGAGTCTTGAGCAGCGGCAGATCGAGCTGATAGCCAATCAAGAATTATCGCGCAATGCCACGATTGGTTTTCTTGTTTCGTTATTGATCTTGGGCTTCAGTGTCAACGGGACCAACCACCAGCTTAGATTGAAACTGGCACACCTCACAACACGTCGCAGCCAGACGCACGCTCTTCGGACATCGGACGCCTTGCGAGCAACGTTGGACAATATGGTCCAAGGTATTATCTCGGTAAAGAGCAATGGTGTAATACAGTTTATCAATCAACGCGGCCTCGATCTCCTTGGGTTGGATAGAACAGACATTCGCAACAATGCAACGTTCAAAGATCTAGTTGATCATCTGACGGCTAAGGGTGAGTATGGGACTGGCATTGTCACAGACTCAGAACAGTCTGAGGAGTAC
>JANNRP010000024.1:0-5395 GCA_031401535.1 Hyphomicrobiaceae bacterium
CATGTCGTTATAAAGGGCGACTATCGTGTCGGCGTCGACCAAGCGCATGCTACCTTTGGCAGCTTGGTGTCGGGCTAGGAATGCCTCATCACAGCGGCCAATGATGTCGACGATGGCGTTGCCTATCGCGCAAACATCGAATTTTGGGGCGGTCATGAGAAATCCTTGTGGACAAGCGGTGTTTGCTGCAATGGCTCTATCGACGAGCCAGTACAGCGGTCGTGGCGGGTGGGCAAGTATAACCGCGTCAGCGCGGTGCGCGTTGAATGCCACAGAGCGGCAGTCTCCGATGCAATTGGACTGCTTGCGGGCATCCTATCGTCAGCGGTATACGGCTGAATGTGGCGAGTCGGGCAGGTCGGCAGAATTTGAACGCCATTCAGCTTTCGTGAGAACGAGATCGTCGATGATCGAAAGGGCGCGCACATGAACTACCAATTCTCAAGAAGTGCAAGGGATGATGCGGCGCGGTTTTATGAAGAAAACGGGTTTGTGGCATTTACCGACCTGCTGTCGCCCGTGGAAATTACAGAACTGACTGGAGCGGTGGACGCCGCCATCGTCGAGGGCAAACTTTCGATTGGCGCCGAAGAAATGCCGAACAACAACGATTGCGTGTTCGCCCATCCGGCAATCGAAGTTATGGTGCGAAATAGAGAGCTGGTTGGAATGGCGCGGCGCCTTGTTGGCCATCCCATTGAACTGCAACACTCAAAGTTCAATGCCAAGCCGCTGCATGACAAAGGTGCCGGTGAAGTAAGTTGGCATCAGGATTTTCCGTTTTTCCCACATACAAACTTTGATATGGTTGCTTGCTTGATTCACCTTGATGATGAGGACATGGATGCTGGCCCTCTGAAATGTATTCCGGGTAGCCAGAAGTGGGGACCGGTTTCGCATTTGGCACCGGACGGCAAGTTCGCCTACCAGGCTACGGGCCGGAAGGATCTCAACGAACTGCCCGGCGTTCACCTTCGCGGCAAGGCCGGCATGGTGACATTTCATCACTGTTTGACAATGCATACTTCCGCTCCGAAGCAGCGGACTGGGCATCGCCGCTTCGTGATCTTCCAATATCGAGCCTATGACTCAAAGCAATTGGCGGGTGTGATATGGAAATGCCACGGTATGCAGGTTGAGGATCGCACAGCGCTTCCGAGCGTCGCCCGCTTCAACGATGGCACCAGGGTTGAACTGCGTGGCACAGGCGGCCGATTGTTCGACGTGGCTGGCCAGTTGGCGCCGAACGTAACGCACGCCAAGGGTCATCCGTCGCAAGGTAAGGGAATGATGGCGTCCTAGTTAACGTCCGGTCAGCGTCATTTAGGATTCGGCTGCGCGCTTTTGGGGGCAAGAGCAACGGCAATGAACACGTCGTCGATAGCCGATACGAGGCAGGTCGCGGTGCTGCATGTAGGGGGCGTTGGAACTAACGCGCTGATCAATTCGACCTTGCTCAACGAGCGTGGGTATATCTCGCACGTTGCGGCAAACGATATATATCACTGCATTTGCTCGCCCGAGTGGCAAGAGCTTGGAAGCAAGGGTATGAAACGGGAAGACCTCGGGGATGACTTTTTCCCGAACTTTTTTCGGTTTTCAGAGTCGGCGGAGGTGCGCCCGCGCTGGTTTGCACAAGGACCTCAGTTAACGACGATTTTTTACTTGTTCGCCTTACGCAGTGGCGACGCGGTGGCTGCGGATGGGCTCTGGCGCACACTGCAGTATCAGCGCTTCAAAGCCGTTCTTTTGCGGACGACAGCGCCCGAGACCGTACGTCTCGATGAACGAGCTTTCGATACTGCGCTGCGTTCACTTGCGGTAGCCGATATTTTCCGAGACGATCTTCACCGGAGTTTTGTGGGCGAAAAGTTGATCGCGCGGTTCGCAGATGTTGCGGCGCGGTTGAATGGGCACAGCAATCCGGAGCAGTTTGTTGCACCGTTCTCGGCCGACTATATTGATGCTATTGCGCGTCATGACGATGCTCTCGCAGCAGAGATTGCATCGTGCCGTGTCAGCGGCGAGGCGACTTTGATTGGGCTTGAGCGACCAGACTGGAGCACGTTTCAGAAGGCAGCGATCGCAAGTCAGTTTGAGGATAAATCACGGCCGCGGCGATCATCGCGGGCGCTGTTGCGGCGTAATGCGGTGAAGCCCGACGATGCGGCGGTGTTCGGCAGTGTCATGGGGGACTGGAACGCTCTGTTGGGTGTCTACGATCACCGCATTCTTTACGGAGGTTCAGCCGTGATCGGGCTGTTGTCTGACGTCGATCAGTATATGGCTTATGAGCACGGCACCATTCGCTCGTTGCCCTTCGATCCAAGCTCCATGGGGCGGTTAACAAGAGCTGCTTACGAGCAGGCTGACGCCGTATTTATAACGAATACGGACTACGTGAGCGCCAGTCGTCGGCTAGAATTCGAGCCGGAACGGCGCGTGTACGTGCCACATGCATTCGATGAGCGACCCTTGTTGGCGTTGGCGGAGCAGCGTGGACCGACAGTACGGATGCCGGGACCTATCCGGTTGTTCGGTCCGGCACGGCAAGATTGGGTCTTGAACGATCCCATGCGGTCAAAGGCAAATCATCTCGTTGTTGAGGCGGCAGCGCAGGTGGTGGCATCTGGCGAGCATAGATTTGAAGTCACATTTGTAGCCTGGGGTGACGATGTTGCCGCGACCAAGGCGTTGATTGCCGAGCGAGGTTTGGGGCAACATTTCCATTGGGTGGAACCGTTGGCGCGCAACGACCTGTGGCAGCGGTATCTCGACGTCGATGCGGTCGTCGATCAGTTTTTGATTTCGGGGCTATCGGGAGTGACCTATGAGGCACTGACCTTAGGCTGTCGGATCATCACCAAGGATGACGGCATCTGCAACAAAGAGTTTTTTGGTGAGGCGCCGCCGTTCATGCCAGCAGCTACTGCGAGCGAGATCGCTCGGCATATCCATGATTTGATTGCCGATCCTGACGACAAGCGTGGCATCGGCAGGAAATCCCAGGCTTGGGCCCTCGCGTATCACTCGGGCGCCCGGTTCGTTGCCCTACAGGAATCACAATTCGAACGACTTGCAGTGGCCGAAAGAGCTGCGCATTCCGCTGCTGCAATTGAAAGAGAAGATCCAGTGTTTCCCGACTCCGTCCAAAAGTCGTTCGCCCGGCTCGGATCCTATTTTTGGCCGATTGCTTCGAATGCAAGGAACTCGGCTGCAGCGATCGTCGGCATCCGCTCCAGCAAGCGGTAGTCCTTGATCAACAACTCATAAAACCAGTTCCGACCTGGGTGAAACAAATGGTATGTGTCGGGGGCAGAAATTGCTGGTCCGTAGGGATTATAGGGCTGGGTGTGATCGAACATCCCGGTCCAGAGCAGTAGGCGACCGCCAAGGGTCAACACCCGTTTGATTTCCGCAAGCGAACGATCCAGCAGGTACACATGATCGAGGGAGGTGGCGACTACAACGGTCTCAAAGCTGTGATCGGGCCACGGAATAGTCTCAGCGAACGTCTGCACGAATGCAAACGGATGAGCAGTAAATGGTTGTTGGGGGTCGATACCGGCGAGATCTTCAACCGGCCAATCAGCCAAGTAGGACGGCATCGATAGCGGCCCGCAGCCAATGTCGATTAGTCGGCCTCGGGCATGAACGTTCAAAAACATCCGGAAGATATTAGCTCCGACATGGCCATCGTCACTAAGGTTGCCAGTGGTTGTCCGCAGGCCTTCCTCAATGCCCGCTTTGTAGGCTTTGTGCCAGGCTGCGAAGTTATGCGGTGCCAGTTTTTTGAATTCTGTCATCTGCTGGTCTAGCGAAGGCACCCGACGGGGTGATGCAATGGGTAGCTGACCCATGGCTGCAGTTTTGTTGGTGCGCTGTAACAGAGCGGAAAGGTTGCGCGCGCTCAAGCTGGATTGCGCAGCGCTACGCTCTCTTTCGGCCGCGATGTCGAGCGTAAGATTGTCCAGGCGTGTGTTCAATGCTGACATGTCGGTGCGATTTGGCAGCACCGCGTTCAATGTTGCGTTCACCTCGTTGGCGACAGCTCCCAAGGCGGCAGCAATTTGAACGAGCGTGGCGCGGTCCTGGCTGCTATGCTGATTCAGTGCGTCGGTGACGTGCTCCGGTGACGCGAACTTGGGCACAAGGCCCGCGATCTGGTTAGCGAGCTCGGCGAACTGTGGCGGTTCGTGCGCCGACATGAGGTGGCTGGCCGTATCGGATAATTTGGTCCGTAATAAGCTTACAGTTTGCTGCAAGCTATCCGTTCGATTGGCAATTTCCGCGAGCTGATCCCGTTGAGGCAGCACAGCGTTCAACGTCGCGTTGACCTCGTTGGCGACAGCGCCGAGTGCCTGCACCATCTGTGTAAGCTGTGGCGGCTCCCCCGCGCTCAGAAGATCATTGGCGGCGCTGTTGATCGATGCTTGTGCGACAGCTATTCTTTGATCAACTTCCGCAATCTGCACGACCATAGACTGCAACTGAGCCTGCAAAGTGTCGATTCGACGATCAAGGGCGGCTGTCAGATCGCGCTGCGGCAGTATAATATTGAGTGTTGCGTTTACTTCGTTTGCGACCAAGCCGAGATTGGTCGCAACCTGGCCGATCATCAACTGCGTGGCGGCTGCATGGTGCTCGTTGAGTGCAGACAGGCGTGCATTGCTGACTTCGAGAAGTCCTGCAACACGCTCTTCCAGGCGATGCGCAACTTCAGCGGTCGTTAACGTGCTGCTGAACAAACTGCGCAGTCGATCGAGTACCATAGAGTACATAACCTTTGCTGAGTAAGCGGCCGTGATCTGCGGCCCCGGGTGCCAAAGGCGGTGGCCGGGTATTGCCACCTCGTCAATCAACCAGACTGTACCGATGGAACAATTCCTCAAGGTTGAGCAGCGACCAGATTAGGAGACGCCGGTTCTCGCGGCCAGATAAATGCTCATCCAGCATTTCCTCGACGACGTCGATGTCGAGCACGTTGGATAGTTTGGCGTTCTTATTTAAGATGCGCCGCTTCAGATAGTCGATGCTTTCGCCCTTGAACCAACTGGCGTCCGGTGCCGAGAAGCCCTGCTTTTCGCGCTCGACAACTTCTTTCGGCAAGAACTCGCCCATCATCTTGCGTAACAGGAGCTTGCCATCGTTGGTTTTCTGAAAGTATTTGGCGCGCTTGGCGTGAGTTGTGTTCTCGTTCAGCCGAACAACTTCTTTCAGGTTGCCCAATTTGAGTGACGTGGGTAGCCGCATGGCGAAATCGACGAGGTCGTTGTCAAGGAATGGCACGCGCGTCTCAAGTCCATGCGCCATCGACAATTTGTCCTCGACCACCATCAGCCCATGCAGAAACGTTTTGCACTCGAAATACAGCGAGTGATTGACGTAGTCCTCC
>JANNRP010000025.1:0-7935 GCA_031401535.1 Hyphomicrobiaceae bacterium
GTTCGCTTTGGAAGGACTGGCGCCGGTTTCATCGAATCCAGTTTTCCTGTCCAAGCTCATGGTGCGGCAGAAGCTTTTAACTCAAGTCCCCTGAGGGTATTCGCAGATTTCAACGATGCAGCCCTCGGGCCCCTTGCAATAAAATGGCTTAGCGCGACCGCCACGCATGTTGCCGGGTTTCGATAGCGGCATCCATCCACCCGCCGTCAGGCGGCGATGAACTTCTTCGATGTCGCGCACCTGTATGCAAATGTGGGTGTAGCCGATATCGCACTGGCGCAGGTTGACTGGCTTGCCTTCCGGCATGATCCACTTGAACAATTCGATGTGGTAGCCGCCGAGTTCCAGCATGGCCCAGCGGCAACGCGCGCCCGGCATTCCAACGACCACATCGAGGCCGTCGCCGCTACGATCCTCCATCTCGCCGACAACCGTGAAGCCAAGCGTATCTACAAAAAAGCCGCGAGCGGCGTCATAGTCGTTGCAGCTGAAGGCGGTATGATGCGCGCGGACGACGAAGTCTTTGATGCTGTTCTCGGTGCTCATTGCAGGCATCCCATGGCGTTGGCTAGTCCGTGGCAACTATCGGTGACAACGTCCCAGGCGCGGTCAGCCTTGAGGTCGCCCGTTTGACCCGGCCCATGCTCGGTGGAGCGCACAATGAAAGCAGTCCGGAAGCCGACGCTGGATGCTGCTGCCAAATCCCCATTGTGGGCGGCGGCCAGCATCATTTGCTCGGGCTTGAGGCTGAGCAATGCGGCCGTCCGCAGATAGGCCTCAGGTTGAGGTTTGTAAGCTTGCGCCGTCTCCGAGCCAAGGATGACATTGAACGGCAAATGACCGAATTTCGCGAGCCGTGTCAGCAGACCGACATTGCCGTTCGACAATGTGCCCGTGATCACGCGCGTATTGAGGCGGGCAAGCCCCCCCGCCATATCGGGCCATGGTTTGAGCCGATGCCAGATCGTTACCAGGTGCTCGACCTCATGTGGCTCCAGCGCCATGATGCCATGCTTGTCGAGCAGTGTAAGCAGGCTCTCGCGATGTAGATCATCGAGGATGGCGAACGGACGCCGACCCGACCGCACCTCTTGCATCGAGGGTTGGTACAGGGCCCGCCAAGCATCGGCGAAGGCGGTCCAGTCGAGATCGATACCCCGCCCACGACCGAAGCTCGTGAGTTCGGCAATGCACGAAGATCGCCAATCGACCACCGTACCGAAGACGTCGAACACGATGGCTTTGACGTTGTGCTTCGCTGGCATGTTGAAGAGCTCCCTTACTCGATCACGCGGTTGCGCCAACTTGGGTCGGGCAACATGCACACGTCCGTCCGTCCGAACAGCCGATAGCGGTTTTTGGCAATCCGGTCATAGCACCAGTCTTGCACGGCAGACGGCAGAATTGCGAATACCTGTAACGCGCGATAGGCTCCGCCAAGCTGGCCTGCGACACGCCGGACCATGTCGAGCTTGCCGTAAGCGAGGCCATGTTCGATCAGCAGCACCGTCTCAAAACTTTCTGGATCAAGCCGATAGTGCCGGAATAGTGCCTGCCCGAGCGCCGACTGACCGCTGGCAAAACGATAGTGACCGGCCGTATCGCGGGCAGCAATTGTGCGCATTGTTGTTGAACACAGCACGCACACGCCGTCGTACACGATCAGTGCCTTGTCATCTGGAAATGGCGGCACGGCGGGATCGTTACGATAGCTGTAGGGTGGCGCCTGGATCAGGCCATCGCGCCACATCAACCGCTGCTCCCAACTTGCCCGCGATGGCGCATCAGGTGATCGGCGAGCACAAGGGCCATCATCGCTTCACCAACTGGCACGGCGCGGATACCAACACACGGGTCGTGACGGCCTTTAGTCAGGATATCGGTGTCCTGCCCATACCGATCGATTGTGCGCCGAGGCGTGAGTATCGACGAGGTTGGTTTCACTGCAAACCGGCACACGATTGTCTGCCCGGTTGAAATGCCACCCAGAATGCCGCCGGCATGATTGGATAGGAAGTGGGGTTTGCCATCGGCGCCCATGCGGATCTCATCGGCGTTGTCCTCGCCGGACAGTTCCGCCGCGGCAAAACCGTCGCCGATTTCCACGCCTTTGACGGCGTTGATACTCATCATCGCCGAGGCCAGATCCTGATCGAGCTTGCCGTAGAGTGGCGCGCCAAGGCCAACCGGTACCCCTTCGGCCACGATCTCGATGATCGCGCCGGCCGACGAGCCTGACTTGCGCACGCCGTCGAGGTAGGCTGCCCAGGCTTGAATGGAACCTGGATCGGGGCAGAAGAACGGGTTGTCGTCGACGGCCGTCCAGTCGAGCCGCGACCGGTCGATCTTGAGTGGCCCCATCTGCACCAGTCCGCCGCGTAATGTAACACCTGCGAGCACCTTGCGTGCGACTGCGCCCGCGGCTACCCGACAGGCTGTTTCGCGCGCTGATGAGCGACCGCCACCGCGGTAATCCCGAATGCCATATTTTTCCCAATAGGTGAGGTCGGCGTGACCAGGGCGGAACTTGTCCTTGATGTCGCCGTAGTCTTTCGAGCGCTGGTCGACGTTCTCGATTTCGAGCGCAATCGGTGTTCCCGTGGTGACTTGAACGCCATCGTCATTGGGGAACACACCAGACAAAATCCGAACGGTGTCCGGTTCTTGCCGTTGCGTGGTGTAACGCGATTGGCCAGGACGACGTTTGTCGAGGAAGCCTTGAATATCGGCAACGCTCAGCACCAAGCCGGGTGGGCAGCCATCAACGACGCAGCCGATGGCCGGGCCGTGGCTCTCGCCCCAGGTGGTGAAACGGAACAGTTGGCCAAAGGTGTTGTGTGACATGCCAGATTGATTATCGCAGCTCGCGCCCGACCGCCATACCCCAACATCCACTGCTGCAGGTGTTGATCAATTGTGGGCGACTGCCCGGGCGCACTGTTACCCATTGGCGCCACTCGCGAGCTTCGCCTCGCCTAAGTTCATGTGATTGCAGGTGACAATTCAGCAGCAGCCTGCTTACACGTTGGTCTAGTACCGCGTGATTCGAGGGCTGTGGAAAATCCAAGGAGTCGGCTGAATGCGGAAACTGATACTGGCCTTTAGCGCTATTTCGATCGTGTCACTGTTGCTCGGCTCAGTTGCCGAGGCTGCATCCCGCTGCAAACTACCCGAAAAGTGGAATGCATCGGAAGGCAAGTGCGAAAAGCCGGTTAAGAAGCCTTTGACCGCAAAACCGGCCATAGCCAAAAAAGCTGCTTGAGGTCTCGTCAGCATCTGCTGACGAGTGTCGAGGAGCATGTAAAAGGCTGGCAAGCACCGAACTGAGCCCTCGGTGAATGCGAGCCTTCAATTCCAACCGAAAGGGCCAGGGGCCGCTACCCTGGCCCTTTTGTTTTTGACGGAGTGTGGCGGATCTGGCGCGATTCAATCTCAGTCAAATTTATAGGCATTCATAAAAACCATAACGATCAAATTGTTAGTCGATCACTCGCAACGTTTTCTGGTATACTCAAATCGACTTTGCGGCGTTGCAATACAGCCTGGATCAGTGACAACAGCGGGACACTGGACTACTGTGTAACCTCAACAACGCTTCCGGAATGAACCGATGAATAAAACCCCGCTCGCGCTTCTGGCGCTCCTCGTCGTTGCTGTCGTCGCCGCGCCTGTGATCGCCGGTGAGCGCTTGGGCATGATCGGCGTCGGTAAGTGCGCCTTATTTATGAAGTACGACAAGAAGTCGAAAAGCTGCCGCTGGAGGTTTTGACGCTGCAGAGGCTCAGCAATGATGTGGGGTATGCAGGTGAAGTCTTGTGATCTTGGACAAGCGAGGCGACACTGGATCGCCTCCGTTGGTGTTGCCGTGGTGCTGTTCACCGCAGGGGCGGGCACAGCCCAGCAACCGATCTCGGACGTGTCGCCGGTCACTGCCAAGCCGATTGATCCGATCGTACCGCCGATTCAGCGTGTTCAACCCGTTGTCCCCAAACTCGACCCGCGGATCAAACCTGGCCCCAAATCGGTGCAAGTCAAGAAGCCGGTCAAAGCGGCGGCTGCTAAATCGCCAGTGCCGTCGTTGGAGAAGTCTGCCACCAAGGCGGTAGATCCCAAACTCGCTACTCCAGCAGCGCCCCCGTCGAAGGCCGTCGCTACTGTCCAGACGACCACCGTACCGGCTCCGGGTAAGGCTCCAACCAAGCCTGTAGACGCGACCAAGGCGACAGCACCATTGGGCACAGCAGCGCCAGTCGCGAAGAAAACGGGCGTGCCCGGAGTGAAACCTCCAACCACTGCGGCAACGTCGCCGACGCCGGTTGTCAAAAATCAGTAACTCAACGCCACCCCGTCCACCGCCGAATGCGGCGGTTGGTCTGTGCGCGACGATCGCACACCGCTATGATTGACGACCTCCCCGATATAAATCGGCGTTAGGGGATACCATGCGTGAGGGCCGTCGCACATGCCACTGCATATCGTGAAGCTCTGCGTTGGTGCAGACAGCATCGAGGATCTGGCCAACTGGCAGGACAGTCGGCAGGCCCAGCAAAAACGTGCGGGGCTAACGCCGCGTATCGTTCATACAACTCGAATGGTGCCGAAGCGGCAGGACGAAATCCGTGATGGCGGGTCGCTCTACTGGGTGATCAAGGGCATCATCCAGGTGCGCCAACGCATCACTGGCTTCGACAGTGGCGCCAAGGAGGATGGCACGCCGTGCTGCCTGTTCGTGCTCGACCGCAAGCTCGTGCCGGTCAGACCGGCGGTGCGCAAGGCGTTCCAAGGGTGGCGCTATTTGGCGGCCGATGACGCGCCGGCTGATCTCAAAGGGGCCAGCGCCAGCGCCGTTGTCGAGATGACACCAAAAATGCGCAAGGAACTTGCCGAACTCGGGCTGTTGTAAATTGCCGCCAGCGCGGATTATGGTCGCCGCTTCGACGTGCAATCATTCGGAGCCGACCCCCCGTGCAACAGCGTAGTCCCCATCCCCGGCAATCGGTCCTCTGCGCTGATCTGCCGTCGTCGGTGCCGTTCGTCGGGCCGGAAGCGCAGGAGCGTGCGCGCGGTGCCGCGTTCCGGGCACGGATCGGCGCCAACGAGAGCGTATTCGGGCCGTCGCCGAAAGCGGTGGCGGCGATGGCGCTGGCCGCTGCCGATGTGTGGATGTATTGCGATCCAGAAAGCCATGACTTGAAGGCTGCGATCGCGGCGCATCACGGCGTCGCACCTGACAACGTCATGATCGGTGAAGGCATCGACGGCCTGCTCGGATATGCGGTCCGGCTGTTTACCGACCCTGGTAGCACCGTGGTCACGTCGCGTGGCGCCTACCCGACGTTCAATTTCCACGTCACAGGATACGGCGGCCAACTGGCATTTGCCCCCTACAGCGGCGATCGTGAGGACCCCGAGGCGTTGCTCGGCCTAGCGCGAGACACAGACGCCCGCATGGTCTATTTCGCCAATCCCGATAATCCGATGGGGTCGTGGTGGACGGCGACCGACATGGAGCGGATGATTGAGCGGCTGCCGACTGGCGCGGTCTTGTGCCTCGATGAAGCCTACGGAGACTTCGCTCCCCCGGGCGTGCTGCCCGCGCTCGATGTGTCGAACCCGCACGTGCTGCGCTTCCGAACGTTCTCCAAAGCCTACGGGCTGGCTGGTGCCAGGGTCGGCTATGTGCTCGGCGAAGCCAGCGTGATCAAGAGTTTCGACAAGATCCGCAACCATTTCGGCATGACTAGGATCGCCCAGGCCGGCGCCATGGCGGCGATCGCCGATCAGGCGCATCTGCGTGGCGTGATTACCGACGTCGCCGCTGCCAAGGCGCGGATCGGAGATATCGCGGCAGCGCATGGGCTCGAAGCCTTGCCCTCCGCCACCAACTTCGTCGCCATCGACTGCAAGCGCGACGGCGCGTTCGCAAAGGCGGTGCTGGGCGAACTGATCCGGCGCGACGTGTTCGTGCGGATGCCGGGCGTCGCCCCGCTTGATCGCTGCATTCGTGTGAGCGCAGGGCGGACGGCCGACCTCGACATCTTTGCTGCCGCGTTGGCGGATGGCCTCAAGTCACTTGGGCATCGCTGACGGTGCTCTTTGATTAGAGGACTTGCCGCAGGAAATCCGAACGTTCCTTCGCTCCGGCTACGACATAGTTGTGGTCCGAGCCAGTCAGGACGAACCGGGCACCACCCTTGATGTACAAGGCCGCGGTCTCGCGATCGTAGACGCCGCCCATGCCCAGTGATTTGCCGCTGGCTTTGCATGCGCCGCCGACGATGCAGTAGGCTTCCTGGATGCGCGGATGAGCGATCTCGCCGGAGATGCCAAGGTCCGCTGACAAATCCGAGGTTCCGATAAAAAGCGCGTCGATGCCTTCGACTGCGGCAATCGCTTGGGCGTTTTTTACGCCCTCGGCGCTTTCGATCATTGCCACCAATAGGATCGCGTCATTGACCGCTGCCTGTGCTTCGGCGTGGCCGGGGGCCCGATAGCCAAACGCCGGAGGTGGGCCACCCCAACTGCGGGTTCCAGCCGGCGGATAACGGAATGCGCGCGCGACCTGCCGCGCCTGTTCCGCAGTAGCGACGTGCGGGACCACGACGCCGAGTGCGCCATTGTCGAGTGCGCGCGTGCCCTCGTCGAACGCACCGGCGGCGATGCGGACGATCGGCGTGATACCCGTCGGCAGTGCCGCCAAGCATAGCTGTGTTGCCTCCTGTACCGAAAATGCGCCGTGTTCCATATCGATGAAAAGCCAGTCATGACCGGTGGCCGCGGCGATCATCGCGGTAGCGTTGGTGCGCAGGTGATGTACGCCGAACCCGAGTGCGAGTTCGTTCGCCTGCAGCTTACGTTTGGTTATGTTCTTTGTAATGCTCATGCGGCTTTTCCTTTTGGAATTTTGAGGTCGCTCTGTGCGCTGGGAGGCTCAATTCCACCGGGCGTCGCGTTTCTCGGCGAACGAGGCAAGACCTTCTTTGGCTTCCGCCGATTGGCGTTTGGCGGCATGGGCTTCGACGAGCCCCGCCATGACGCCGCCGCCGAATGCGCCAAAGCAGTGATCAAGTGCGCAGGCCTTGGTCTCGGCAATCGCCTTGGGTCCATTTTGTAACAGGTGCGCAACGATCTCTTGCCCACGCGCCTCAAGGCTCGCTGCCGGCACGACTTCGTGCACGAGGCCGATGCGGGCCGCTTCGGCAGCATCGAAGCGCTCGCCGGTCAGGGCATAGCGGCGCACCTGACGCACGCCGATCGCATCGTTGAGCTGCGGAATGATGATTGCGGCCGTCAGCCCCCAACGCACTTCGGAGATGGCAAACTTGGCATTGTCAGCGGCAAGGACGACGTCGGTCGCTGCGATCAGGCCCGTGCCGCCGCCGACACAGAAACCTTGCACCAGGGCAACGGTTGGGACCGGTAACCGGTTGAAGCGGTCGACGGCTTCGGCGGTGCGGCGCGAGGCCTTGTCATTGTCGGCGGGTGTGGAGACCCTGACGCCATTCAACCATTTGAGGTCGGCACCGGCTTGGAAGTGGCGGCCCGCGCCCGCCACCACCACGACCCGCAGGTTCGATTTGGACCCCAGGTCGTCCATTGCCGCGTGCAGGCCCTCGATCAGCGCGCCGTCGTAGGCGTTGCTGACGTCGGGTCGATTGAGTGTGACACGGGCGACGCCACGGCCATCGAGCGACCATAGAACGGGAGCTTGGGACATTGGACGGACCTCCGTGCTAGCCGCGCGCCAATGCCGGCTTGCGCATGATGCGCAGGAGCCACGCCGCCACCGGCCACAGAACTGCTGCGAATGTGAAGAATGCCAATATGGACGAGACCGGACGGGCAAAGAACGGCCAGATGCTGCCGTCGGACTTGATCAGCGACGTGACGAAGCTCTGCTCTACCATCGTGCCCATGACGATCCCGAGCACCATG
>JANNRP010000026.1:0-3062 GCA_031401535.1 Hyphomicrobiaceae bacterium
GACCTCCGGCCAACGCCCAATGGCCACCTCAAACCGCTGCATGGCATCCTCGCGCTGCCGCTCCAACTTGATCGATACGAACACGGAGACGGGTAGTCCAACTTTTGTCTGGTCAATGACGGTCGCATAGCCTTGGATCACGCCCGCCGCTTCCAGAAGTCTGATCCGGCGCAGACAAGGGCTGGTGGTCAATCCCACTTTTGCGGCAAGATCGGTGGCCGTGAGGCGACCGTCGTCTTGCAGGCACGCCAGAATATTTCGATCGATGGCGTCCAGCTTCATTTTGGTAATGTTCCATGCAGATCGGCACTGATTCGCTAAAATCTATCAAAATAACTCGCGAAGTTGAGAATAATCGCAAAACATCGCTTCTACTGGTGATGTATCTTTACGATCAGGACGCGAGGGCGGGTTATGTCGGTTGAGAACACCACGCAGAAGTCGAAGCAGGCTGTGACCTTGCTGGATGTCGAGGCCGCCGCAGGCGTCATCAAAGGCGCAGTGCTGGATACCGATTTCGATCACAGTCGCACGTTGTCGGATATGCTTGGTTGCGAAGTCTGGTTGAAATTCGAGAACCTGCAGTTCACGGCTTCCTTCAAGGAGCGCGGTGCGCTCAACAAGCTGTCGAACCTGACCGCCCAGCAACGAGCGGGCGGCGTCATCGCCATGTCGGCTGGCAATCACGCGCAGGGTGTCGCCTATCACGCGAAGCGCTTAGGGATCGCTGCCACCATCGTGATGCCGGAGGGCACGCCGATGGTGAAAGTCGAAAACACCAAAGGTCATGATGCGCGTGTGATCGTCGAAGGCGCAACGCTGGAAGATTCAGCGCGGTTCGCCCAGCATATGGCGGTAGAACAAGGTCTGACGTTCATTCACCCGTTTGACGACGCGCTGATCATTGCCGGTCAGGGCACCATCGCGCTTGAAATGTTGCGGGCCGTGCCGGACCTCGATTGTCTCGTCGTGCCAATCGGAGGTGGCGGCCTGATCTCCGGCATCGCGGTTGCGGCAAAGGCGATCAAGCCGTCGATCCGCATCGTTGGCGTCCAGGCCGAACTGGTGCCTGCCATGTACAATCGCATCAAGGGCACGACCCTTGCCATGCGCAGTGACACGCTCGCGGAAGGCATTGCCGTCAAGGCGCCAGGCACGCTCACCGAGCAACTGATCCGCGCCCACGTCGATGACGTGGTGCTGGTCACGGAAGCCGATATCGAACATGCATTGTCATTGCTGATCAACATTGAAAAGACGGTGGTGGAAGGCGCAGGCGCTGCCGGACTGGCTGCCGTCGTTGCCGGTAAAGCGCGGTTCAAGGGCATGAAGGTCGGTCTGGTGCTGTGCGGCGGCAACATCGACACGCGACTGCTGGCGTCAGTGCTCACGCGTGAACTGGCGCGCGAAGGGCGGCTGTCGCAATTGACGATCGATCTGCAAGACCGGCCTGGGCAACTGGCGCGGGTCGCGACTTTGCTCGGAGACGCAGCCGCCAACATCATCGAAGTCTCACACCAACGCACGTTCTCCGACCTGCCAGCCAAAGGCACTTTGCTGGAAGTGGTGATTGAGACCCGCGACCGAACGCATCTGGATGACGTAGTCAAAAAGCTACGCGACCAGGGCTTCGAACTCGACGTCATGACCAATCCGGGAGGCGCACGCTAATGGACGGTTCGCACAACTCGGCCGACAATACCCGCACGCTCGCCATGCTGCGCGAGCTTGAACGCAAGGTGCTGTGGCTGTCGTCGTATATGATCCACCACGCCAATCACGAGCGTGAAAGCAGCGACGGCTTGAAGGTTGGCGGGCATCAGGCCTCGTCAGCGTCCTTATCGACATTGATGACCGCGCTCTACTTCCACATTCTGCGCCCCGAGGACCGGGTGGCGGTGAAGCCGCACGCGAGCCCGGTATTCCATGCGATCCAGTATCTGCTTGGCCATCAGACGCTGGACAAGCTCAAGAACTTTCGCGGCTTTGGTGGCGCGCAGAGTTATCCCTCGCGCACCAAGGACAAGGACGACGTCGATTTCTCGACTGGCTCGGTCGGCCTGGGCGTGGCCGCGACCGGATTCCAGAGTCTGATCCAGGACTACGTGCACGCCAAAGGCTGGTCCAAGGACTGGCCCAAGGGACGCATGGTCTCGCTCATGGGTGATGCTGAGATAGATGAAGGTAACATCCATGAAGCCCTGCTCGAATACTGGAAGCACGGGCTGACGAATACGTGGTGGGTGGTCGACTACAACCGCCAGAGCCTCGACTCGGTGGTGTCCGATCGGCTGTTCATGAAGGTTGCCGGGCTGTTCGAGAACCTCGGCTGGAAAGTCATTCTGCTGAAGTACGGTCGCCTGATGCAGGCGGCCTTTGCGCAAGACGGCGGTGAACCGCTGCGGCACTGGATCGACGATTGTCCGAACCAGCTTTATTCGGCGCTTGTGTTCCAGGGTGGCGCCGCATTCCGCGCGCAGATCACGCGAGATCTGGCGCATGAGCTAGCGACCCTCGATCTTGTTGCCCGCTACAACGACGCCGACCTGCTCGCCGTGATGACCAACCTCGGCGGGCATTGCCTTGAGACCATTCTCGAGACGTTTGCCGATGTCCCGAACGATCAACCCGTCTGCTTCATCGCCTACACGATCAAGGGCGCAGGCTTGCCGTTTGCCGGTCACAAGGACAATCACTCGGGCCTGATGACCAAAACGCAGATGCAGACGTTCCGTCAGGCAATGGGCATCAATCAGGGCGACGAATGGGCGCCATATGCCGGGCTGTCGCTGCCGGCACCCGAGATTGAGCGCTTTTTACAAGCAGTGCCCTTCCGCGCCAAAGGCCGCCGCCGGTTTGACGCCGCACGTATCCCAGTCGGTGAACAGAACGTCCTTGCAACGCAAGGGCTGATGTCGACCCAGAACGGCTTCGGCAAGATCCTCGACGAAGTTGCAAAGGCTGGCGGACCGTTGGCCGATCGCATCGTTACGACGTCGCCGGACGTGACGGTGTCAACGAACCTTGGGCCATGGGTCAACCGACGCGGCCTGTTCTCGATG
>JANNRP010000027.1:0-7521 GCA_031401535.1 Hyphomicrobiaceae bacterium
CGCTGCCCAGCGGGCAACCCAGACGATCCCGATCGTCGTTCCAGCGATGTCTGATCCGGTCGCCGATGGGCTCGTGGCCAGCCTCGCGCGGCCGGGCGGAAATATCACCGGCTTGACGACACTCGGCGCCGAACTCACCCCCAAACGTCTGGATCTGCTCAACCAAGCGCTTCCCGGCCTGTCCCGTGTTGCCGTCCTTTGGCATCCCGGCGCCACCAGCGTGCACACCGCGAGCGATACCTGGAAGGCCACGGAGGCAGCGTCAGCCAATCTGCGTCTGCAGCTTCGACGGGTGGACGTGTCTGGTCCAGACGACATCGACCGCGCTTTCGATGCCATCGCACGCGAGCGGTCCGAGGCCATGCTTTTGTTCCAGAGTTCGATGTTCTTCACCGAACGCAGACGCATCGCCAACCTCGTCATGACGCACCGGCTGCCCGCGATGTTCAATTCCCGGGAGTATGTGGCGCTTGGCGGCCTGATGGCCTACGGCACGAGCACCGCCGAGCGGTTCCGGCGCAGCGCAGCATATGTTGACAAAATTCTGAAGGGAGCAAAGCCCGCCGATCTGGCCGTCGAGCAGCCGACGAAATTCGAGCTGGTGATCAATGCGAAAACAGCGAAGGTGTTAGGGCTGAGCCTCCCGGCTCTGCTGCTGGCGCAAGCTGACGACGTGATCGACTGAGACAACCGCGGCGGGTCGTTGCCATGCTGCAATCACCGGAATAGAGCGTTCAATGATCATGGCTCCGCGGTGACCATGCCGGGTGTGCATTCATCAGCCGACGAACGGCACCATTTAGCCGCGCCTAGTTGGCGGTTGCAGGCGTCGCGTCGGCCGGGTGTACACGACCGTCGTGCCTCATACCTTGGACGCGATCCCGGCTCTCGCACGGCGAGCACGCTTCAATCAGTGAAAGGCGGAACAGGCTCGGCCGGGAAGGCAGTTGGGAGAGAAGTGCGACACGCGGGCAGACGGTTTGCGGGGGCAGCGTAGAAAATTACTAGCCGACCCATCCTCCCACAGCTGCCTCCCCGGGCGAGAGTGCGGCAGCAGTCGAGACCCGGGGCCGCGTCGGGAATGTATGGGCGACCGCCGTGCCTCATCCCCCAGACGCGATCCCGGCTCTCGCACGGTGAGCACGCTTCAATCGGTGAAAGGCGGAGCAGGCTCGGCCGGGAAGGCATGCTGAGAGAGCGGGGCGCTGCGCGAATACTGTCGGTGATGGACAGGCATTATTCCTGTTGGATCGCTGCGGAGTTTTCCTGACTGAGCTCTCCTCCTCCAGCCTGCCTCCCCGGGCGCGGGCGCTTGTCGCGGCATCCGGCCGGCTCCCCGTCAGGGGAGTCGGAAGCCGTCACAGAAAAAGCGCCGAGACCCGGGGCCGCGTCGGTAGCGTGTAAACGACCGTCGTGCCTCATCCCCCGGACGCGATCCCGGCTCTCGCACGATGAGCACGCTTCAATCGGTGAAAAGCGGAGCAGGCTCGGCCGGGAAGGCAAGTTGGGAGAGAAGTGCGACCCGCGGGCAGACGTTTTGCGGGGGCAGCGTAGAAAATTGCTAGCCGACCCACCTCCCTCAGTCTGCCTCCCCGGGTGAGAGTGCGGCAGCAGTCGAGACCCGGGGCCGCGTCGGTAGCGTGTACGCGACCCTGATCCCTGCTGCTTGGACGTGCAATTCACAGGCTTACTTCGAAGACGACGAGGTCGGAAACACCAAGCGGCATCGTAGCAAAATACGCCTGCCACGATACGTGGGGCTGACCGACGATTTTAACGGCTTTGCCTGAACTGCGCGCCGACCTTACACTCGGCACGATAGAGACCGCATAAGCGTACGGAGAATGGCATGACCAAGGTTGCAATCATCACAGCAGCGGGGCGCGGCATCGGCGCTGGCGTCGCACGGCGGCTCGCCGCCGACGGTTACAAACTTGGCCTGCTGTCGCCCGGCGAAGGCGTCGTCACGCTTGCGTCAGAACTTGGCGGCATCGCCGTGCGCGGCAGTGTCACCGAGCCCGACGATTTGAAGCGGCTGGTCAATGAAACGGCCGCCCGGTTTGGAGCGATCGACAGCGCCGTTATAAATATGGGTCATCCGCCGAAGGGTCCGCTGTTGGCTCTGACCGACGCGGATTGGCACGCTGGCCTCGAAATGAGCGTGTTGCCCGTGATCCGGATTGCGCGTCTGCTGACGCCTGGCTTCGAAACGCAAAGCGCGGGCTCAATCGTCGCCATCTCGTCGGCGTTTGCATTCGAGCCGCACAGTGATTTCCCGATGACGACGCTGCGTGCCGGCCTTGCCGCATGGATCAAGCTCTACGCCGATACCTACGCGGCTAAGGGCATTCGGATGAACGCCGTGCTGCCTGGCTACACCGACAGTTTGCCAGAGAAGGCCGAGCGGCGGGCCGCGATCCCAGCCGGGCGCTATGCCACCACCGCCGAAATTGCAGGCGCGGTCGCGTTTCTGTTGTCACGCGATGCGTCGTACGTCACCGGGCAAAGCCTGCGCGTTGACGGCGGCGTGACGAGAGGGATTTGAGCCATGGTCAATACGGCAAACCCAAACCTCATGCAGGTTGACTGGTCGACAATCCCAACTCCTCTTGATGATGGCGGCGCCAGGCATCTGACTGGCATGACGTTGCCGGACGTTGCGCTTTCGGCGACCGACGGCCGCAGCATCGCTTTGTCGGCGCTCAGCGGACGCACGGTGGTGTTCGCCTATCCGCGGACCGGCACGCCCGGCCAGATCAGCCTCGTGGACGATTGGGATATGATCCCCGGCGCGCGCGGTTGCACGCCGCAGAGTTGCGCGTTCCGGGATTTGCACGGCGCGTTGATCGCTGCTGGCGCCAACCAAGTGTTTGGACTGTCAACCCAGAATACCGCCTATCAGCAGGAGGTGGTCGAGCGCTTGCATCTGCCATTTCCGCTGCTATCCGATGAGGGACTACGGTTGGGCCACGCGCTGCGATTGCCGACGATGCAGGTTGCTGGATTGACGCTCATCAAACGGCTGGCGATGATTGTCGATGATGGTGTCATCTCGCATACGTTCTATCCGGTTTTCCCGCCCGATCGAAATGCTGACGATGTGCTGGCCTGGTTGGACGTCAATCAACGGTCAGCACCATGAGTGCACCGTGGCCTTGGCCGCTTCCCGTTGATGATGGTGCGGCGCAGCATTTGACGAGAGGCACGCCGGTTCCGAGTCTCTCGCTGCAAGCGACCGATGGCACTATGGTGGACCTGAGTGCGACAAGAAACCGCACTATCATCTTTTGCTACCCATGGACCGGAGCACCCGGTTTAAGCAATCCGCCCGATTGGGACACCATTCCCGGCGCGCATGGGTCGACCGCCGAGGCGGAAGGATTTCGCAACTTGCACTCTGCATTTGTGGCGCAACGGGCAGATATTTTCGGGATTTCAGTACAAAACAGCGAATTCCAGAGCGATTTCTATCGGCGAATCCAGCTGCCATTTCTGATCTTGAGCGATTGTCATCTGGCTTGGTCAAAGGCACTAAAGTTGCCGACCTTTGTAACCGGTGGCGTGAC
The DNA here is from genome assembly GCA_031401535.1 of Hyphomicrobiaceae bacterium. Taxonomy (GTDB): domain Bacteria; phylum Pseudomonadota; class Alphaproteobacteria; order Rhizobiales; family Hyphomicrobiaceae; genus JAKFWF01. The sequence continues at coordinate 3,567 of JANNRP010000027.1, forward strand.
GTATTTGAAACGCCTGACGCTGATTATCACTCATGGAAAAATTGAGCGCGTATTTTATCCAATTGAACGGCCGGATATCCATCCTCGCGAAGTTTTAGCATGGTGTGCGGCAACGGCAAGCCACGCTGATGAATCGCCACTCAAAGGCCATTAAGCTCCAGCGCGATTTGGCGAAAGACGGCGTGAAACATCGGCGTCGTCAATCGTCCGGTATTCGTATTATAGCGAGAACAATGATAGCTATCGAACAGTACAAGCGTTGGATGGGAATTGCCGATAATTTCGTGCCGGGCGCCGTGCGCGAATTGATGCGTAGATTTGCGGGCGCCAAGTGCGGTCAGGGTCGACTCATGAGCGACACGGCCAAGCGCCAGGATGATCCGCAGTTGCGGTAGCGTGGCGATGCGCTCGACGAGGAAGCGGCGGCAGGTCGCGATCTCGACCGGAGTTGGCTTGTTCTCGGGCGGAACGCAGCGCACCGCATTGGTGATCATCGTGCGGGATAGTACGAGGCCATCGTCGGGCCGGGCCTGAAATACGCCCTCGGCGAGGCTAAATTCGATCAGAGAGCTGTAAAGCAGATCGCCGGCATAGTCGCCCGTGAATGGGCGTCCTGTACGGTTGGCGCCTTTCAATCCGGGAGCAAGGCCAACGATTAGCAACTCCGCTGACGGGGCGCCGAATGACGGCACCGGCCCGTTGTGCCACGACGGCTCGCGCACGCGCTGGCCTGAAATGAAGGCTGAAAGGCGCGGGCACAGGGCGCAATTATGCGGTGGATCGGCCGTGGCGGCAGGATCGCGACCGCACTGCTGCATCACAACCCCTGAATTGCGGAGTTAAAAACATCACGGCATAGAGTATGGCAACAGCTCAGGTGGTCTTACCCGGCAGCGGATCACCATCATATGCAGGGGACGAGTCACCGGCCGATGAGCGGCTGGATACCGGTTCGCGACGACTGACATAGGCTCGTTCGACGACACGTTCGGGACGGTCACTGGCGCGTGCCGCGGGTGCGGCCGCTGCAGGAGGACGCGCGCCGCCGCCCTGATCCCGGCAAATCATGGTCTCAAGGTCGGCCAGATCGATAAACTGATCAGCCTGACGCCGCAGATCGTCGGCAACCATCGGCGGCTGCGTCTGCAAGGTCGATACGACACTGACGCGCTTGCCTTTTTGCTGAAGGGCACTGACAAGCGATTTGAAATCACCATCGCCCGAAAACAAAACAATATGATCCAAGTGGTCGGCGAGGCGCATGGCATCGACGGCAAGTTCGATATCCATATTGCCTTTGATTTTACGGCGGCCCATAGAATCAGTAAATTCCTTGGTCGGTTTCGTGACCATGGTATAGCCATTATAATCCAGCCAATCCACAAGTGGGCGGATTGAAGAATACTCTTGGTCTTCGATGAGGGCTGTGTAATAAAGCGCCCTGATCAGCTGCCCTTTTTGGCGAAACAACGTCAACAGCCGCTTATAGTCAATATCGAATTGAAGGGCTTTGGCGGTCGCATATAAATTAGCCCCATCGATGAAAAGAGCCGATCTTTCATTTTGATAGAAATGCATAACTTATCCTTTGTAGTCGCCTCCAAGCGGCTCAATAACTGAATGGCTACCAAACAGTAATAGCTAGCAGGAGTGTTATTATTGAGTACACGATGCCACAACCTTACGCATTAAATAGGGAGTCGATGCCCGCAACGCAATGCTAGGTAGCATAGTCAAATTAAACTCGACCTAGTACCAGAGCGTTTCCAGGCACGACTGATATGCACGATGGGCACAAATAAGGCTGTACTATGTTTGGGCGGAAACATCCGCGGACCATGGGGAACGCCCAAACAAACGCTGCGCTGTGCTATTGCTGCTTTGCAGCAGCATGGTGTCGTAACTACGCAATTGTCACATTTCTATAACACCAAAGCCGTTGGAGTATTGCGGCAACCAGCGTTTGTGAATGTCGCAGCTGTCGTGCGCATTGCAGTTCCACCATTTCAATTACTGCGAATTTGTAAGGTTATTGAACAACAAGGTGGGCGATCGCGAGGCTTTCGTTGGGGGCCGCGTCCGCTTGACATCGATATTGTGGACTATGGTGGGCGGGTCATTAGCTGGTGTGGCGCCATTGGCACATTTCGTGGTGTTCGCGTACCAGGCCGACCGTGCGTTCCACATCCTGAGGCTCATCGTCGGCTCTTTGTACTCGCGCCGCTCAGAGACGTTATGCCGCATTGGCGACATCCAGTTTTTAAGAAGCCGCTGAATATCATGATTTCAGCGGTTAGGATTCAGCGTCGTGGCGTATCCCAGCATCATAATGTTGATTCGAAGACCCGTTTGTGCGATTGAATTCGTGAATGGAGCGCTTCGGGGAATTTGAACATTCCGCCGAGGCTCTTTGTATTGAATGTGCTCGAACTGACAAGGAATTTTCCATGGCCCGCGTGACCGTCGAAGACTGTGTTGACAAGGTCCCTAATCGGTTCGAGCTGGTTTTGTTGGCTGCTCACCGTGCACGGGCCATCACCAACGGCAGCCCAATGACCGTTGATCAGGAGAATGATAAAAATCCGGTCGTCGCTTTACGCGAGATTGCTGATCGCACCATTCCTCCAGATGATCTGCTAGAGGGTTTGATCCATTCGATTCAGAAGAACGTGGAAGTGGATGAGCCGGAAGCTGAGGCAGCACCACTGCTTACATCGGACCGGCGTGGGCCAATGCTGGGGCGCGACGATCAGTCGTCAGATACGTCCGTCGATGTCATGACGGAAGAGCAGCTTCTGCGTGGCATGGAAAGCCTGACTCCAACTGAGCCATCCGCTCAACTTGGCGGCAATGGGGGCGGACGCGGCGGCCTGTGACGCCTTTATTCGAATTTGGGGCTGGTCATTGTTATTTGATGCGCGGCAATTGACCGAACGCCGCCAGCCAGCGCATGTTTGTGGTTCTTTGCTGTCAAAGGATGGCGAGGGCGGAATAAGCAACATGAAGGCGACCACCGACCATGATGCGTCAGTACGAGCTCGTCGAGCGCGTGCTCAAATACGATCCGAAGGCGAACGAGGCACTACTTAATCGCGCCTACGTTTACGCGATGAAGGCGCACAGCAACCAGAAGCGAGCGTCAGGCGATCCTTATTTTTCGCATCCGCTAGAAGTTGCAGCGATCTTAACCGATCTCAAGCTCGATGATGCGACCGTGGCGACAGCGCTGTTGCACGATGTCATCGAAGACACCGACGCGACGCGCGCCGAGATTGATCAATTGTTTGGTCCAGAAATTGGCGCGCTCGTCGATGGTCTGACCAAGATCAAACGACTTGATCTGGTTACAAAAAAAGCCGAGCAGGCGGAGAATTTTCGAAAGCTGCTGGTGGCAATTTCGAGCGATATACGAGTGCTCCTCGTCAAGCTCGCGGACCGCCTGCACAACATGCGAACGCTGGAACACAATAAGCCTGAAAGCCGTAAGCGCAATTCTGAGGAAACGCTCGACATCTACGCTCCGCTCGCTGGGCGCATGGGAATGCAGGCGCTGCGCGAGGAACTCGAGGACCATTCGTTCCGGTGGCTGCATCCGGAGGCCTACAAGGCGGTGACGGAGCGCCTCGGCGTGCTTCGGGCTAAGAATAGCGGTTTAGTCACCGATATCTGCACTGCCCTCAGCGACAAGCTGACCGCTGCGGGTCTTGCCGCTGACATCGCTGGACGGGAAAAAAAGCCATACGCGATCTGGCGTAAGATGCAGAACAAACAGATTTCGCTAGAACAACTGTCCGACATCTACGCGTTCCGGGTCATCGTGCGTGATCTGGCTGATTGCTATCGTGTTCTGGGTGTCGTCCACACAACATGGAGCACCGTTCCGGGTCGGTTCAAAGATTACATCTCGACGCCGAAGCAAAACGGTTATCGCTCGATCCACACGACGATCGTGGGG
>JANNRP010000028.1:0-2744 GCA_031401535.1 Hyphomicrobiaceae bacterium
TGGACGCCAAAATACGAACGGCTTCCTGCCGGAAAGCCGCGTCGATGACGCGCCCCTGATCCGTCTTGTCCTTACCCATTTCAGCTCCTCTGATTCGCAAAATCTATCAGAAAAGCCCTCCACTTTTGCGGGGGAAGTCCACTCGATAATGCGCTGACGCGAACCGCAGCAGGGGCATGGCGGCAGAGTAGCGCCAGCTTCGTCGGATTCGGCCGCGTCGTCGCCCGTCATCTGGGCGTCAGACTGCTTTTCGGCGTCGAGCAGTGCACGGGCACGCTCGATGTTGTCGGCACGTTGACCCGTCGCAAGCAGGCCGTAGTGCCGGATGCGGTGGAAGCCCTTCGGCAACACGTGCAACAGGAAGCGACGGATGAACTCATCGACGTCGAGTGTCATTGTCGGATGGCGAGCCCCCTCGTCGGCACGATAGTTCTTGACGCGGAACGTAACCGTTCGGCCATCGGCTTTCAGTAATTGTCCATTTGAGATGGCAACCCGGTGCGTGTAGCGCGACAGGTAGGCGAGTACCTGTTTCGGACCTGCGAACGGGGCCTTCGCGTACACGAACCAGCGTTTCTTCCTCAGTGGCTCCAGCATCTTTGCGAAGTGCGCGGGATCAGCGAGGTGTGCGTGTGCGCCATAGAACATGAGCTTGCCAGCCGCATGCGCCGCGGCGAGCTTCTCCAGCAATAGGCGGCGGAACAACTTCGAGAGCATGAACACGGGCAGGAAGAAGTTCGGCTTGCAACCAACCCAGCTCGCGCCGTCGGCAGAGATGCCGCCGCCGGGGACGATCATGTGCACGTGCGGATGATGGGTCATGGCACTGCCCCAAGTGTGCAGCACCGCGGTCATGCCGATCTTCGCGCCGAGATGCTTCGGATCAGCCGCGATGGTCAGCATCGTCTCCGACGACGCCTTGAACAGCAGGTCGTAGACGATCGCCTTGTTGTGATAGGCGATCGCGCCGATCTCCTCCGGTAGCGTGAATACGACATGGAAGTACGGCACCGGCAGCAGATCGGCTTCGCGATCTTCCATCCACTCGCGTGCTTGCGCACTCTGGCACTTCGGGCAGTGTCGATTGCGGCAACTGTTGTAGGCGACCGAAGTGAAGCCGCACGCGACGTTCTCGCAACGCGCGACATGCCCGCCGAGAACTGCCGTGCGGCAATCCTCGATCGCGCTCATCACCTTCAATTGGCCGACGCTTACGTGGCCACGATTGGCATTGCGCCACGCATGAGAGCATGAACGCCATCACGGCCCGCCTCGGCAACAGCAAGGGGCACATGACCGTGTTGCTGCGACTTTCCTATTTGGCGCCGTCGATCGTCGATGACATTCTCGCCGGACGTGCCCCCACCGACCTTGGCCCGCATCGTCTGAGGCGGCTGTCGAAGGACCTGCCGCTCGACTGGGCCGGCCAACGCCGATTGTTGCGCCTTGATGGCGCCGACGGCTCCTGAACCTTTCCGCTAGACCGCCAACCGCCTGTGCCGAAAGTGGCCTTCAGAGACGCTGGGCCAGGAAACGCGCACGACGGACGCGAATCACGTCTCTGGCTAGGCTCAGGCCGATACAGACCCCGCTAACCGCCGGAAAGGCCGGACGAATTCCAAGGTGCAACAGATATGATATTTTCGAGCCAATTTAAAAGGTTGTATGGTGGTGGAAGCAGGCGCGAGCGAACCCGTCTCCGACCCCGAAAAGCTCCGTAACAGGGATATTTTGGGCTAAACGGGCTTGTATTTGCTATCAACCATGCATATTTCAACGCTGTATCAGTAGGTTACGACGAAAACATCGGCGAAATTAACAGGGAATTTCGCGTAGCGATAAGGGTGAATTTCGGTAGTATTATGGATTGTGTTGGCGAGAACAGGGATCGGCGCGTCCGGTAATCCTTGCGGCCCTGACCCTCCGAGCAAGGAACGGCTTACCAGCCTATTTGTAAGAAGGACGGCGTTGGAAGTGAAAATGCCACTCGAGGAGCAACCGGCGACCAAGAGCGGTCCGAAGTCCGGCAATAAGGCATCGTCTTCAACCGAGGGAGAGTCGGTGTTGGCGAACCGTGGCAGTGCACATGACCTCTTTGGCGAGGGAGGGGTCGGCCCTCTGCTTTCGAGGGCACGCTCCGAGGTTCAATTCCTCAAACTTCGTTCACAGGCGCAACGAGCGCTTAGCCTAAAGCATCTTTCGCAGGCGCAATGCGAGGACGGCCTCAAGCGTTTTTCGAAGGAGCTTCTCAAATATCCCCTAACGCGGGACGAGCTTATTCGCCTTATCGACCACTACAAGGACGAGGCGTTACCGGAGGCCGTCCGGACTGTACTTATTGAGGAACTCCGCGAAGAGCGGAAGAATAAGTCCGGGCCAAAACACGTGCGTTTGCAGTCAAGTGTCGACAAATTATTGCTAGCTCATGAGTATGCCCGCGGATTAGCTCGCGGCGAGAAGATCAGAGTTTGGCGGAAGGCGCGGAAAGCGAGCTACGGTGGCCGTTTCGTTTATCACACTCCGACCGCCCGTGAGTATGCCTGCCGCTATATTCGCCGACGCTTCCCTGAGTACCGTGATCTGACGGATGCTGCGATTTCCAACATGTTGAGCTTGATGCGCCGCGGAACTGACTGGTTGCCGAAGCTCTAGACCGCTCTTTCATTCACTGAGTCCGCTTACGAATATGATGACTGCAAACTGAGAAAGGAGACTTTAGCTAGGGGGTCGACCTAACCACATGA
>JANNRP010000029.1:0-4102 GCA_031401535.1 Hyphomicrobiaceae bacterium
TATCGACGATAAAGATGCTGGGGAATCCTTTGATGCGCAACGCGCAAATGGCCCGAAATCAGGGCTTCTAGTTGGTATGTCACCGAGCCGCAACAAAGTGACCAATCTGCACAAACTAGCGTCACGTTCAGCCACAATTAACGCCACTTTACATACCGCCGATGATTGAAAACTGACCACGTGCCTCGGCTCTGAGCACTGTCACCCGATGGTATAAACATTCAGCATAGCTCTGGACGTGGCGCCGACCGCGTGGCAGTGGTTTTTCAACCTCATCGCAGACGTTCCCCCCGACGAGTTCCGCATGCCATCCAGCAAGCCCAAACAGGCGCGCACAGTCCTCATCACCGGATCAGCCCGCCGTATTGGTCGAGCGATTGCCATCAATATGGCACGCGACGACTGGTCGGTCGGCGTTCACTACCATGGCTCGCGCGACGCGGCCGACGCGCTGGTTTCGGAATTGCAATTGCTTGGCGCAAACGTCGCCGCCATCGGTTGTGATCTGACACAAACCGCTGATGTCGCAACGCTCATTCCCCGCTGTTCAGAGGCGCTCGGGCCGATAAGCTGTCTGATCAACAACGCATCGGAGTTTCGCTTCGACACGATCGCCACATTGGATGCAACTGGTTGGGACCGACATCAAGCAGTGAACGTCAAAGCGCCAATCCTGTTGTCCCAGCATTTTGCGGCCCAACTGCCGCTCGACCAGCATGGACACATCATCAATATTATCGACCAACGCGCATGGGCGCCGACGCCGGATTTCTTTTCCTACACGGTTTCAAAATCCGCCCTGTGGACCGCGACCCGTATGCTGGCGCAGGCACTCAGCCCGCGAATTCGGGTCAACGCCATTGGTCCCGGCCCGGTGCTGCAAGGGCCGCATCAATCGACGGCCGACTTTGAGGCCGAAGCTGCAGCCACGCCTTTGCAACGCTCGACCAGCCCCGCGGAGATCGCCGACGCCGTACGTTTCATCATTGACGCACCCGCGATGACCGGCCAGATGATCGCGCTGGACGGTGGACAGCACCTGCGCTGGTTCCCTGAGACGATAGCCTCGAGTTCCCGCTGATGGATGCACTGGCAAGATCGATCGACCTCGACGGCGACCCGCCCAGAGCCCCTGGCCGCCCGCAGGCAGCCGTGCAGCGCGGCGACCGGCGGGTTATCGTCAGCGGCTTGGATTTGATCGGCTCGATCGGCATTTATGAGCACGAGAAGCGCTACGAACAGCGCATCCTAGTTTCAATCGAGCTGCTTGTGACCGACGATTACGACGGCCAGTCGGATCGCATCACTGACGTTTATGATTATGACGAGGCGGTCGCTGCAGTGAAGACAACTGTCGGCGCTGGTCACGTCAACCTGCTGGAAACGCTCGCCGAGCGCATCGCCGATGCCTGCCTCGCCAATGCAGTGGTCCGCCGCGTGATCGTGCGCATCGAAAAACCAGATGTGCTGCCCTCGTGCCGCGCCGTCGGCATCGAGATCGAGCGGACCAGAGGCTAGACCGAAGGATCGCGCGCCGACATTGCCTTGACCGCAGCTCCCGTTCCCGAGCACACTCGAGCCAATGTGACCGCGCAGCGCAATGACGCAGGTCCGTGAGGAGGGGCGTGAGTGGAGGCCAAGGTTCAATCGGAGCGGCATCAGCCGTTGGGACAAAGCACGATACGCCCTGGCAGCAACACATCCGACCAGATCGCCGTCAACCGCTTGTGGATGCGCTACGGCACCGGTCCGGACGCTGTGATTGCGCTCAGTGACATCGACTTTACAGTCCGCGACGGCGAGTTTGTCTCAATCGTCGGACCATCAGGCTGTGGCAAGTCCACGCTGCTGCGCATTCTGGCGGGCCTAATGCCGCCGACTGACGGTGAGGCGTGCCTCGCGGGCAAAGCCATCAACGGACCGCGCCGCGATATCGGTGTCGTGTTCCAGTCGCCGGTTCTGTTTCCGTGGCGTACCGTGCTCGCCAACGCTGAATTGCCCGTCGACGTGCAGGGCCTTGACCGTGCTGCAATGCGGGCACGCGCACTGGACCTGTTGCAACTCGTCGGCCTCAATGGCTTCGAAAGCCGTTACCCGCGCGAGCTGTCGGGCGGCATGCAGCAGCGGGTCTCTCTGGTGCGGGCTCTGATCCATGATCCGGCGCTGTTGCTGATGGATGAGCCGTTCGGTGCGCTCGACGCAATGACACGCGAGACCATGCATATCGAATTGCAGCGCATCTGGATGGAGCGGCGCAAAACGATCGTATTCATCACCCATTCGATCGCCGAGGCCGTATTCCTTGCCGACCGCGTGCTGGTGATGACGCCGCGGCCCGGCAAGATCGGCGCGGAACTCACCATTGACCTGCCGCGCCCCCGCCCACTCGACATCGTCAATACAGAGGTCTTCGGCGGCTACGTCCGGCAAATCCGTGACGCGCTCAACGCGCGCGGAGGCCACGCATGATGACGCGCATCATCAGTGGATTGAAGGGTAACGCGCTGCGCCTCGTCATCGTCGCCACGGCGCTCAGCATCTGGGAGGGCGGCGTCGCCTACTTCCAGATCGCACCATATATCCTGCCTGCCCCGTCGAGCATTTTTGCGGCCCTCAAACGTGGGCTCGGCAGCGGCCTCTACTGGGAGCACATCGGCGTTACATTGAGTGAAACCTTCCTCGGCTTTGCTTTGGGAACCGTGCTTGCATTCATGCTTGGCACCGCCGTGGCGCTAAGCCGTCGTGTCGAATATTATCTGTATCCCTTCATCGTCATGTTCCAGGCCATGCCGAAGGTGGCACTGGCCCCTCTGATTGTCGTTTGGTTCGGGCTCGGCATGACCTCGAAGGTCATCAACGCGGCGCTGGTGGCGTTCTTCCCGCTGATGGTCAACACCATCGTCGGGCTGCGTTCGGCCGATGAGGACCGGGTTAATCTGATGCGGTCGCTAGCTGCATCGAAGACGCAGATTTTCTGGATGCTGCGCTTGCCGAACGCCATGCCCTACATCTTTGCCGGCCTTGAAATCGCGATGATCTTCGCGCTCATTGGCGCCATCGTCGCCGAATTCGTCGGCTCCGAGCGTGGCCTTGGAATGCTGATCCAGAGCATGAACTTCAATATGGACGTGGCCGGACAATTTTCCGTCCTGCTGATCCTGTCCATCCTTGGCCTCACCCTCAACGGCATGATTACCGGTCTGCGGCGACGGGTGCTGTTCTGGGATGCCTCACGTGACCCTGCCGATACCAACATCAAGAAGGATCCTGCCACATGACCATATCGAACCTGCGAGCTGCTGCATTGGTGGCCCTGACCGCGCTCGGCATAGGCGCCAGTTCTCTTGACGCCGCAGCCCAGACCGTGATCCGAGTCGGCTTTTGTGCCCGCACCATGACGCCGGCGGCGGCCAGTGCATTCGCCGTTGCAACCAAGATGGGTTGGTTCGCCAAGGACGGCATCAAGGTCGAACTGGTGCCAATTGCCGGCTCCGGCGATTGCATGAAGGCGGTCGCAACCAAAGACGTGCTGTTCTCGATCCCCTCGATCGAGCCGTTGGCGGTGTTGCGGGCTCAGGGCTTGAAAGCCAAGAATTTTTATACCGCCTACCAGGGCAACATCTACGGCTTCGCCGTTCCGGAAGACAGCGACATCAAGTCGATCAAAGACTTGAAGGGCAAGAAGATCGGGCTGATTTCGATGGGGTCCGCCGGGCTGATTGTGACCAAGGCGCTGGTGTCAGCGGAGGGCATGAACCCGGACAAGGACGTGTCAATCGTCGTTGCCGGCGAAGGTGCGCAGTCGGCGGCGCTGCTACGTACGAAGCAAATCGATGCGCTCTCGCAGTTTGATACCCAATACGCCTTGATCGAAAATACCGGCCTCAAGCTTCGCCTGCTCGAACGTCCCGAGATCGAGAAATTTCCATCCAACGGCTTTGTCGCACTTGAGGAAACGCTAACCACACGCCGCAAGGATGCCGTGGCGGTCGCTAAGGGCTATGCCATGGGCTCGGTGTTTGCGATCGCGAACCCCGAGGCTGCCGTCCGCATTTTCTGGGAGCAGTACCCGGCTGCCAAGGCCGTGGGCAAGGAAGAGGCG
>JANNRP010000030.1:0-1501 GCA_031401535.1 Hyphomicrobiaceae bacterium
TGATCATGCCCGGTGTCGCGCTGGTGTTCGTTGCTTACGCCATGCTTGGCAGCCATTTGCCAGCGCCCTGGACGCATCGCGGCTACACGATCGACCGGCTGGTCGGTCATCTATATATGACGCTTGAAGGGATATTCGGCACGGCTGTGGATGTTTCCTCCAGTCTGATTATCCTGTTTACGATCTTTGGCGCCATTTTACAGCAATCCGGTGCCGGCAAGTTCTTCATCGACTTCTCGTTTGCTGCGATGGGCGGCAAACGCAGCTCAGCCGGACGTGCCGTGGTCATGTCGTCATTTTTGATGGGCGGGCCATCTGGTTCGGGTGTGGCAACTACAGTGACAATTGGCACGGTCGCTTATCCGCTGCTGGCAAAAGCTGGATACGAGAAGAACGCGGCAGGCGGTTTGCTCGCAGCGGGCGGGCTCGGGGCCATCATATCGCCGCCGGTATTGGGTGCAGCCGCATTTCTGATCGCTGAGTATCTCAAGATCGATTATCTCGCAGTGATCACCATGGCGACGATTCCGACGGTGCTCTACTACTTCGGCATCTGGGTCATGGTGGAACTCGACTCTGCCAAGTATGGCGGCGGGTCGGAGCAATTGGTGCCGGTCGGCGGGTTGTGGGACCTCACCAAAAAATACTGGTTTCATTTTGGCTCGCTGATCTCGATCATCGTATTCATGTTGCTCGGTTTCTCGCCTACGCTTTCGGTGGTTTGGGCGACGGTGCTCGCCGCGGCAACGAGCTTCATGCGTCGTGATACGGCCCTGATGCCAGCTAAAATGAAGAAGGCACTGGTCGAAGGTACCACCGGAGTGCTGTCGATTGCGCCGACCTGTGCTGCAGCCGGGATTATTGTAGGTGTGGCGACGCTGACCGGACTGGCGGGGCGGTTTGCCGACATCGTGGTGACGGCGGCAGGTGGCAGCCTGCTGTTGACGGCGCTATATACGGCGGCAATCGTCTGGGTTGTCGGTCTCGCTGTGCCCGTCACCGCGTCGTACATCCTCAGCATCGTTGTTGCGGCACCCGCTCTCACAAAGCTTGGTGTGCCGGATTTCGCGGCCCACATGTTCGTATTCTACTACGCAGTATTGTCAGAGGTATCGCCGCCAACTGCACTTTCGCCATTTGCGGCCGCAGCCATTACCGGCGGCAATCCCTACATCACGACGCTCCAGAGCTGGAAATACACGATGCCGGCGTTTCTCGTGCCGTTCGTGTTCGTGCTCGATCCACAGGGTATCGGTCTGCTGATGAAGATCCCGAAAGGCGGGAGTTGGGTGGATATTCTGCAGATTTCCGCCGTCACATTTGCCGGTATCGCGGCCCTGGCTGTCGCATTCCAAGGCTGGCTGTTCAAACGCAGTAACTGGATCGAAACGGTCCTGTTTCTAGTGTCCGGACTTCTATTTGTGTTCCCCTCACTGGTGGGCGGACTGTTGAGTGCAACCACTGGCCTGCAGCTACAATTCGCGGTGCCGATGGCTCTGGC
>JANNRP010000031.1:0-18065 GCA_031401535.1 Hyphomicrobiaceae bacterium
GGGAGGTCAAAATGCTCAACTTCAACCGCCGCAACTTCGTCCTGTCTGCAACGGCCGCCAGTGCGGCATTTGGTTTGTCTAAGCCGATTGAAATTATCCCGTCTGCACGTGCTCAGGCTACCGGCGCCTCGCCACTCAACCCCAAAGGCGCTCAGTTCCACAAGTTCAAGGTTGGCGATATCGAGGTGACGACGATCTTCGATGGCGCCATTGGCCGCGATCACAACCCTGCCTTCATCAACAACGCCTCGATCGATGATGTTAAAACGGCCCTGAAGAAAGCCAATTTGCCGGATGACAAGGTTCCAAACACCTACACGATCACCGTCGCAAAACTCGGGGGCCGCACGGTCATGTTCGACTCCGGCAACGGCCCAGGCGGCGCGGCGGGCACGGGTCAGCTAACCGAGAACTTGAAAGCCGCCGGCATTGATCCAGCCAGCCTCACGACGGTGGTTGTCACGCATTTTCATCCCGACCACATCTACGGGCTGATGACCAAGGACAATGCTCAGATCTACGGCAACATCGAAATTATCGTGCCCGAGACTGAGTACAAATATTGGGCAGACCCCGCCGTAATCGACAAGCTGCCGGAGGCTCGTAAAGGCATTGCCCGGCGCGTCCAGGCCAGCATGACAACATGGAAAAACCTGAAGCAAGTTGAATCAGGCAAAGACGCGGTACCAGGCGTTCGGGCCGTACCAACCCATGGGCACTCGCCCGGCCACACGAGCTACCTCGTTAGTTCCGGAACGGCTCAGTTCATGGTGCTTGGCGACATCACGAATATCCCGGCGATCAATATGGCGAACCCCGGTTGGCACATCATGTTCGATCAAGACCCGCAGATGGCCGAGGCGGTTCGTCGGCAGACCTTCGAGCGCGCCGTTGCCGACAAGATGGTATGCACCGGCTATCATTGGGGTATGCCGGGCGCCGGGACATTAGCCAAGGATGGCAGCGGCTATGCGCTCGTGCCAGTCGCCTAGTCAATAAAGGCGTGGCGGGATGGGCATCAGCCCCCCGTTACGCTCATATGGCGGGCTACCGCAGGCTTTTTTGACGTTCGATCGATGATGAAGTCGTGCCCCTTAGGTTTCCGAGCGATGGCATCATCGATCGCTATCGATAATTCCGTATCGTCGGTATGGGCCCGCATGACGCTGCGCAAATCTGCGGCATCATCCTGTCCGAGGCACATATAAAGTGTTCCCGTGCAAGTCAGCCGCACGCGATTGCAGCTCTCACAGAAGTTATGCGTCATTGGCGTAATGAAGCCGATGCGTCCGCCGGTCTCGCGCACGCTTACGTATCGCGCTGGGCCACCCGTCCGATAAGGGATTTCATCAAGCGTGAAGCGCTCCATCAGCCGCGCTCGCACGAGTGACAATGGCAGATACTGGTCGGTGCGGTCGCCGTCGATGTCGCCCAACGGCATAGTCTCGATCAAGGTCAGATCGTAGCCGCGGCTGTGCGCAAATTGCAGCAGATCCTCGATCTCGTGCTCATTCACGTCTTTGAGTGCCACGGCATTGAGTTTGACCTTGAGGCCAGCTTTATCGGCGGCATCGAGCCCGGCTAGCACCTGGCCGAACTCGCCCCAGCGCGTAATCGCCTTGAACTTGTCCGGATCAAGCGTATCGAGTGAGACGTTGATGCGTTTGACGCCACTGTCGGCCAACTGCTGCGCGAACTTAGGCAATTGGCTGCCATTGGTCGTGAGGGTCAGTTCGTCCAGCGCGCCGGACCGCAGATGCCGCGACAGCGCCTCGAAAAGCCACATGATGTTTTTGCGAACGAGTGGCTCGCCGCCCGTAATGCGTAACTTGCGCACGCCCTTCGTCACGAATGCCGAGCAAAGCCGATCGAGCTCTTCAAGCGATAGCAAATCTTTCTTCGGCAGAAACGTCATGTGCTCGGACATGCAATATACGCAGCGAAAATCGCAGCGGTCCGTCACCGACACACGCAGATAGCTGACATGGCGACCGAACGGATCGATCATCCCAGAAGGCAGATCTAGGGTCGTGGTATGGGCAGCGGGCATGATCGTCCACAACTTTCGCGCACATTCGGCACCGGTCAATTAACGTAAACCGTCCCCATCATCATACAAGGGGCATTGTTAGACTGCTGCGCCGCGCTCAATCGGCGTCGACTAAAGTCTAAGGCCACCGGTTGAAAAGATGTTTTTGCTTGATACCTGCCCGTTGTCTAGGCACTGTACCGGAAACAAAACAATTAAGAACATGAAGTCCCAAGGAACGGCGAGAGTTGGTAGTGCAAGAGCACGCGACGGCGAATGAGTCGATTAACGTTGCGCCTGAGGACATTCTCCGCGCGCAGGTGTACCGCTTGCTTGCCTCCTGGCTCTCTGACGCACCCGACCAGGATCTTCTCGATCGCACGTCCGAATTGACCGGTGATACATCACCACTCGGCAAAGCCGTTGGCACTTTGGCGCATCTCAGCTCGCGGACACCCGTTTCCAGTGCGGCGGTCGAATACCACGATCTTTTGATTGGCGTTGGCCGCGGCGAACTGGTTCCTTTTGGTTCGTACTATTTGACCGGGTTTCTGCAAGAAAAGCCTCTGGCAAAACTGCGCCAAGATATGCGCCGCCTAGAAATAGTCCGCGCCGATGACGTGTCCGAACCCGAGGATCATATTGCGTCAGTCCTCGAGATGATGGCTGGTTTGATTGACGGTACTTTCGGTCGTGTGTTGCCGGTGGACGAGCAGAAGTCCTTTTTTGAGCAGCACATCAGTTCCTGGGCTAGTCACTTTTTCAGGGACTTGGGCGCGGCAAAGTCAGCCGTACTATATGCCGGGGTGGCCGGTGTCGGTGCGACGTTTTTGGACTTGGAGACTGGCGCATTCGCGCTGAGTTGAGAAAAAGAGAAAATGACGTTCTGGAGGGGTTGGACTCAATGACAGCCGAAAATAACAAGGCAATTGCTGATCGCCGCAGTTTCTTGAAGCTCGCTGGTGCGACAGTGGTAACCGGCAGCACGGCGGTGGCCGGGGCAACCGCAGCAGTCGCCGCCGTACCCGAAGCGCCCAAGCCTGATGCGCTTTATCGCGAGACCGAGCATGTGCGCCGTTATTATGAGTTGGCGCGCGGCTGACGATACGGAATAACCCATGAATTCATTTGGTTAGGGGAGGCACCCATGCTCAAGAAAAAGCAGTCTGGCACTGCACGAGCGATACGAGCCACGACAGTAATCGAGTCTAATCGGCCAGCAACCGTTGATCGACGTTCGTTCCTTCGCAACTCCGGTTTAGCCGTGGGCGGATTGGCAGCGGTCGCGTCGCTGAGCGCGGGGCGGGTGGAGAAAGCTGCTGCTGCAGGCCCGGCTTCAACAGGCAAAATCGAACTGAAGAAGTCGATCTGCACCCACTGTTCTGTCGGCTGCACCGTAATCGCAGAGGTTCAAGACGGTGTCTGGATTGGCCAGGAGCCGGCGTTCGATTCGCCATTTAATCTTGGTGCCCACTGCGCCAAAGGCGCGGCGGTGCGCGAACATGCCCACGGTGAGCGCCGCCTCAAATACCCGATGAAGCTCGCTGGTGGAAAATGGCAGCGGATTTCGTGGGATCAGGCGATTAATGAAGTCGGCGATAAAATGCTCGACATCCGTCAGAAATCCGGCCCGGATTCCGTCTACTGGCTGGGTTCAGCCAAACACTCGAATGAACAGTGCTACCTGATCCGCAAGTTTGCGGCGTTCTGGGGCACCAACAACGTCGATCATCAGGCACGTATCTGCCATTCGACGACGGTCGCAGGTGTGGCGAACACCTGGGGTTACGGCGCCATGACCAATTCCTACAACGATATCATGAAATCGAAGGCGATTTTCCTGATCGGCGGTAACCCGGCCGAAGCGCATCCCGTTTCTCTTCAGCATATGCTCAAGGCGAAGGAGCAGAACAACGCGCCCTTTATCGTATGCGATCCACGCTTCACACGCACGGCGGCGCATGCCACCGAATTCGTGCGCATGCGGCCCGGCACCGACATTGCGCTGATCTGGGGCATCGTCTGGCACATCTTTGAGAATGGCTGGGAAGACAAGGAATTCATGCGCACCCGCGTCTGGGGTATGGATTTTGTGCGCGACGAAGTAAAAAAATGGACACCGGCTGAAGTCGAAGCCGTAACCGGCGTGCCCGGCGCACAACTGCACCGGGTAGCCAAAACACTCGCCACCAACAAACCGGGTACGGTCATCTGGTGCATGGGTGGCACCCAGCACAGCGTCGGTAACGCCAACGTCCGCGCCTACTGCATTCTGCAGCTCGCCCTAGGTAACGTCGGCGTGGCGGGCGGCGGCACCAACATCTTCCGTGGCCATGACAACGTTCAAGGTGCGACCGATCTCGGCGTCACATCGGACAGCCTGCCAGGCTATTACGGTCTTGTAACCGGTGCCTGGAAGCATTGGGCCAACGTCTGGGACGTGCCGTATGACTGGGTTCTCGGCCGCTTCAAAGACCAGAAACTGATGGAGAGCAGCGGCATCACGGTCAGCCGTTGGATCGACGGTGTGCTCGAGGACAAGAAAAATCTCGATCAGCCCGATAATGTCAAGGCGATGGTGTTTTGGGGGCACGCGCCCAATTCGCAAACACGCGGGCCGGAAATGAAAAAGGCGATGGAGAAGCTTGAGCTTCTGGTCGTCATCGATCCCTATCCAACGGCCACGGCGGTGCTGTCCGACCGCACCGATGGGGTCTATCTGCTGCCTGCTGCCACACAATTCGAAACGTCCGGATCAGTCACCGCGTCAAACCGGTCGCTGCAATGGCGCGAAAAGATATTCACGTTCTTCGAGGCGCTGCCCGATCACACGATCATGTACAAGTTCGCGAAGAAGTTCGGCTACGAGAAGGAATTGTTCAAAAATATAAAGATCGGCGACAAGGAAGAGCCTCTGGTCGAAGACCTCACTCGCGAATTCAATCGCGGCATGTGGACGATCGGCTACACCGGCCAGTCGCCTGAGCGCATGAAACTGCACATGGCCAATCAGCAAACCTTCGACAAGGTGACGTTGAAGGCAAACGGCGGACCGGCCGACGGTGACTACTACGGATTGCCTTGGCCGTGTTGGGGCAATCCCGACATGCCACTGCCGAACGGCAAAAAAGGCCATCCAGGCACACCCAACCTCTACGACCCGTCAAAGCATGTGCAGGATGGCGGACTTTGCTTCCGAGCCAACTTCGGCGTTACCGCACCCGAAAAATACGCCAAAAAAGACCCTGTCGCAGACAATCTTCTGGCGGTCGATAGCTGGCCTGTTGGTTCCGAGATCAAGGATGGCTATCCCGAGATCACGATGGCCATGATCCAGAAGCTCGGCTGGGACAAGGATTTAACCGCCGCGGAAATGGCAGCCATCACCAAGATCGGCGGCAATGCCATCGGTGGCGTCAACTGGAAAACCGACCCATCGGGTGGCCTGATCCGTGTCGCCATTGCACACGGTCTTGCCCCGTTCGGTAATGCCAAGGCCCGTGCCGTCGTCTGGAACTTCCCCGACGGCGTGCCGCTGCATCGCGAGCCGCTCTACTCGCCACGTCGCGACCTCGTTGCCAAGTACCCAACGCACACCGATCGCAAGATGTATCGCGTGCCGGTGGCGTTCGCCTCGATCCAGAACAAAGCGATCGAGAACAACGTCGATAAGGACTATCCGATCGTGCTGACATCGGGTCGGCTTGTCGAGTACGAGGGCGGCGGTGACGAAACCCGCTCGAACCCGTGGCTCGCCGAATTGCAACAGACCATGTTTGTCGAAATCAACCCGGTCGATGCCAATAATGCCGGGGTCAAGGACGGCCAGCAGGTTTGGGTCGAGGGTCCTGAGAAGGGCAAGGTCAAGGTCCAGGCGATGGTGACCGAGCGGGTCGGCAAAGGCGTAGCGTTTATGCCGTTTCACTACGCAGGTCACTTCCAGGGCAAGGATCTCCGATCGAAATACCCGGCCGGCGCCGATCCGGTGGTTTTGGGAGAATCGACGAACACTGCCCAAACCTACGGCTACGACAGCGTCACCTTGATGCAAGAAACCAAGACCACGCTTTGCAAGATCTGGAGGGCCTGATCCATGGCACGCATGAAATTCCTTTGCGACGCTGAGCGTTGCATCGAATGCAACGCCTGCGTCACCGCGTGCAAGAATGAGCACGAAGTGCCGTGGGGTATCAATCGCCGCCGGGTCGTGACGATCAACGACGGCAAGCCGGGTGAGCGTTCCATCTCAGTCGCCTGCATGCATTGTTCGGATGCACCCTGCATGGCGGTTTGCCCGGTCGACTGCTTCTATCAGACCAGTGAAGGCGTGGTGCTGCACTCGAAGGATCTGTGCATCGGCTGCGGTTATTGCTTCTATGCCTGCCCGTTCGGCGCGCCACAGTATCCGCAGGCCGCAAACTTCGGCTCACGTGGCAAGATGGACAAGTGCACGTTCTGCGCCGGTGGCCCTGAGAAGGACGCCGAAAAGCATTTTGTAAAGTATGGCCGCAATCGTCTCGCCGAGGGCAAGCTGCCGTTGTGCGCTGAAATGTGTTCGACGAAGGCGTTGTTGGCCGGCGACGGCGACGTCGTGTCGACGATCTATCGTGAACGCGTCGTCGCCCGCGGCTTTGGTTCCGGCGCCTGGGGATGGGGAAAAGCGTATCCAGGTCAGTCACTGTAGGCAAACTCCGCTTCGAATGCGCTGACAACCGCATAACAAGTGCGGTTGCAGCGTTCGATACCCCAAAGGGGATACTCGTGAACCGCACTGCACGATCTTTATCACTTGTAATCGGTTGCGCTTTGGGGGCGTGCTTGTCGGGCTGCGGCAACGTTGACCCGGCACGCCCGCTACACCTTGAGCCTGGCATCTATTTGGGTGAGAAAACACCTACCCTGTCACCGGCCCAAGTCAAAGAGTTGAGCGACCGCGCCAACCTGATGCGCTAAGTCAAAGTATTTGAAGGGGACAGTCGCCGATGGTCGACCGCAGCACCGACAGCAGCATAGTCGCGCACATGCGCCAACGCATGATCGCTTTTCTGGCGCTACTTGCCGTAATTGCGACGACATTTTTCGCGGTCTCGAGCAATGCCCAACAGCAGCCCGGGTCGAACGTCCGACCGCCAGCCAATGCGGTTGGTCAGCCAGGCGCGGCCCCCGCCGACAAACCAGGCAATTTCGACGTCGAGATGTGGGCGCGCATCCGCAAAGACACCGCCGGCGGCACAGTGTCTATTCCCGACAAGAAGTCGGCGACGCTCGTCCAGTCGCAGGGTGAGGTTTGGAGAAATTTCCGTAACGGGCCGCTGCCAACGTATGGCGCGTATGCCATGGGCGGCATGCTGGCACTGCTTGCTGCGTTCTTTTTGCTGCGCGGTCGTATCAAGATCGAGCATGGTTGGGCTGGCCGCACGATCCAGCGCTTCACGAGCATCGAGCGCACCGGACACTGGCTGCTTGCGACCTCGTTTATTATTTTGGCGCTCACCGGCCTCAATGTGCTCTATGGGAAATCCGTACTACTCCCTCTCATCGGCAAGGATGCGTTTGCAGCGCTCTCGCAAGCTGCGAAATGGGCGCACAACTATGTCGCGTTTGCCTTTATGCTGGGGCTTTTGATGACGTTTGTGATGTGGGTCGCCAACAATATTCCGAACCGTCACGACCTCGTCTGGTTGGCACGAGGCGGCGGCATGATCGGTAAAGGCCATCCGCCCGCCAAGAAGTTCAACGCGGGACAAAAGATCCTGTTCTGGCTCGTGATGCTAACCGGTGTATCGATTTCGGCGTCCGGATTGGCGCTGCTGTTCCCATTCCAGATGTCCCTGTTCGCGAAGACCTTTGGTGTCCTGAACGTGTTCGGCTTCACCCTGCCGACGACGCTGACGATGACACAGGAAATGCAGTATGCCACGTCCTGGCATTCGATCATGGCGCTGTTCATGGTCGTTGTGATCTTCGGACACATCTACATAGGCACCCTTGGCATGCAAGGCGCCTACTCGGCCATGGGGTCGGGCGACGTCGACGTGAACTGGGCCAAGGAGCACCACAACCTGTGGGCCGATGAGGTTCTCTCGGCCAAGCCGAACAACTTACCGCATAGTGGTGCACGACCCCAGCCTGCTGAATAGGCCGCTGATGCGCATGGCCCGCATCGTAGGCGCAGTCCTAGCACTGTTTGCGATCGCAATCCCGGCGTTGGCACAACAGCCAAACCAGATCGGCCGCACAGCCGCAACCGATGTCCGCCGCACCAACCCCGGCAATCTCGTTGGGCACGGCGGCCCGGTGAAAGCCATCCGCGTTGATGCCATCACCGCGCGCGTCCTCACCGGCTCCTTCGACTACACGATGATGGTATGGGACACGAGCGGACCAGAACCAAGGGTGCTGCACCGCCTCGACGGCCATGATGGCGCGGTCAACGCAGTCGCATTTGTGCCCAGCAGTCCCGGCCACCGCGCGCTATCGGCCAGCGACGATGGCGTTGTGCGTCTGTGGGACATCGCCGACGGTCGCCTGCTCCATCAGTTTCGTGGCCACGACGCCAAGGTCGTTGGTCTCGCGGTTTCAAACGACGGCCGCTGGGCGGTATCGGCTGGTTGGGATCGCACCGCGCGGATCTGGGATCTGGACAAACTCGAAGCTGGTCCAGTGCTTGGCGATCACAAGGCACCCGTAAACGCCGTTGCGTTCGCGAGCGACAGCGTGAGCGTCTACACCGCCAGCAGCGATGGTCGCGTCGGTCATTTTCGCCGTTCCGACGGCACGCTCGATCGCGTCATCTACACGCACGGTTGGGGCATCAACACACTTGAACGCATTGATGGCGACAACCGGCTACTGTTTGGAGCGCTCAATGGCGCGGTCGGCATCATCGATTTGGCAACCGGCGACCTCACCGTCGAACTCAAGACACACGACCGGCCCGTTCTGGCAGCAACGACAATCGCCAAACCCGGACTGATCGCCACGGCTGCCGCCGATGGCATCATTCGCGTCGTGCGCGCGGCCGACGGCGCGACCATCGAGGAATACCGCAATCCTTTCGGGCCGATCTGGGCCTTGGCGTTCAGCAATGATGGTCGGCACGTCTACTACGGCGGGCTCGACGATTTCGCGACGTTGTGGCAGGTGACGCCAAAGGCACCTATTGAACCCATCGACGGCCAGTATCCACGCCGGTTTCAGATGTCGGCAGCAAACGATAACCCGATAGCCCAAGGCGAATTGCAGTTTGCTCGCAAATGCAGTGTCTGTCACACGTTGACGCCGGACGGTTCCAATCGTGCTGGCCCGACACTGCACAAAATCTTCGGCCGTCGGGTCGGCTCGCTTCAGGGTTACCCTTACTCGCCCTCGGTCAAAGCTCTGGATATTGTGTGGACCGAGCACACTGTGGCGCAATTGTTCGAACTAGGCCCCGACATCCTGACTCCTGGTTCGAAAATGCCGCTGCAACGCATCACCGACCGGGCACAGCGAGACGCACTGATCGCATATTTGCGATCCGCAACGGTTGACGGCGGTGGCGAACGTAGCCCAGAGTCAGATGCAACATCAAAGAAACCCTAGGGGAGGGTCGAAATGAAAGCGTTTTTGTTGAGCATCGTCTTGCTGATCGCCGTTACGATCACGGCTGCGGTCGGCCTGAACCTGTTGCCGCAGACGTCGTCACGCGACACCTTTACAGATCGCTCGGCCGTCCGGTTGTAGATCATCATGGTCAGCACGGGCGTGCTATCGAATCGCGCCGCGCCATGCACCTGAGCGATCCAACGTTTCCACCACTCTTGACGGGCTATGCCGTCAAGGCACCCATGCAGCCATTCGATGAGGCGCGCCGGTTGGTTGCTATCGGAGAACGTGGCGCCGCGGACCTGATTTGGAGTCGAAATACAGCCCGCGCTTGCGCGGCCATCGTTCTGGAACCAGACGTCACCCGTGATCGTGCGCTGCAAATGCTGCCTCTGGTCCAAGTCGCTCTTGCCGATGCATTAGGCGCACTTGTTCCGCCGCAGTGCGCGGTCCAATTTCGCTGGCCACATTCCATCCTCGTCAACGGTGGTGTGGTGGGTGAAACCAGCATTGCCATAGCTGCATGCGGCGCCGATCAAATTCCAGATTGGCTGGTGGTGGGCTTCGATCTCACCCTCAGTGACAGCGGTCGCGGACCTGAGCCTGGACACGAGGCGCACTTGACGACGATGTTCGAAGAGGGCGTCGGCGACGTGACGCGCACCGAAATCATCGAGGCGTTCGGCTCGCATCTCATGATGCATCTGCACGCGTGGGGCGAGGAGGGGTTTGCTCAATTGCACCCCCATTGGCTCGGACGCATGGAGGGCTATAACACAGTCGTTCCGATTGCAACGCCGACTGGCACCGTCACCGGACGCATCGTTGGACTCGACGATACCGTGAGCCTCATTGTTGCACTGGCGGGCGGCGGCACCCAGTTGTTGCCACTCAGCGACCATTTGGCCGCAACCTTGGCGGATGGTCGGCCATGATCAAACTGTTGCGCACCATCCGCTTCGATGCCTCCGACGAGCGCGTGTTTGCCAACGCCGCACCCGCTGACGACTGGGCGGTATCTGGTGCCTTCGAGTTTGCCGGACTGGAGCCATCGGCGATCGTCGGCAAGACGCGGCAAGCATTCACCAACGGATTTCTTGGAGTTCCGAGCTTCGGGCATTCCACCTTCGCAACCATCAGCCAAGCAACACCGGAACAGCACACAGATCTTGTTTATCGTCTAGCCGTATATCTTGTGGCGGCGCACGGCGCGCCGGATCTCGACGCTGGACTTGTGGCCGCCGTCGAGGAAGTCGCCTTTATTGAAGACCTGTGTCGCGACGCCCTCATCAACACGGTTTTTACGGTGCGGCGTGTGCGCGACGACAACGATCAAATCCGTGAGGCGTTCCGCACCATCAAGCCGCCGACAGGTGAACCGCTGCACGCCAAAATCTGGACGACCGAATGAATAAGGATTTCTGGAAGTCGGCCGGTCAGCACCTGCTCGAAATCGGCCCCGAGGGCTGGCTACAGGTCACACCGCAGTTTCTGCTCGCCTATTGGACACGCCCAGAGGTGCACCCGATCGACACCAGTTGTGCTCGTGAAATCGCGTTGCATGAAGCGCTGCTGGCTGACCCGCTCCGCCCGGTGACCGAGGTTGAACTTGCAAGCTTCGCCGACCCCGATGCGGTCGACAGTTATCGTGCTGTCTTGGCCTTCCGCCGACTGCTGCTCGAATCCGGCACCATCGAGGCCGCATACCTGCGTCTCGTGCAACGTGGCGGCGTTACCATCCCGCCCGTGTTTATAGACCAGATGGTGCACCTGATCCTGCGCAATATGCTGCGCACGAATAGCGACCCGATCCGACTGCGTGCCGCCGAGGTCTTCTTTCGTGACCAGACCGTATCAACGGAGGGTGGCGCACTGATGCTGGCGGACGAAGAGATCGTTGACATGCATGCCAAAGCTGGCCTCGAAACAGGCTTGGCGCAGCTGCTTGTCGAATCCGGCACCCCTATGAAGGCTGTATCGCTCGACGTACTCGACGAGGAAAACAAGAGCATCTATTGGGCTCGCTCGGATCGCTTTGACACCGTTGTTGATTTTCGCTTCGAACAGCCTGCACCCGACGCCTTCGCGCGCGTGATCGAAGGCTGGTTGTGGCACCTGATGAAAATCGAGGTCAAGGTCGAGCCGCGCCCCAAGCTGGAAGATACGGACTGGCGCTGGCACATCGGCCTTGACGCCGAAGCAACGGCGATCCTGAACGATCTCTATGATGGCAAAACACCGGCGCTCGATCGCATGGAGCGCATTGTCGGGCTATTTCGGATGCGCTTCACCGACGACCGCCTGGTCATTGATCGTGTGAAAGGTTGCCCGATCTATTTGGGGCTCGCGATGACAGCTGCCCGTCGTCTCAAGATGAAGCCGCAAAACCTGCTGACCAACTTGCCGCTGCTGCCGCGCGCGTCATAATCGACACTCGTCCGGCTGCATCAGTATTCGTTCACGGCGCCCAACGCACCTGACCGGCATTGCTGATGTCGAGGCCGCCCAGTTCCTTGGCGCGTTGTGCGAACCGAGGTGTTGCTAGAAGTGCCAGAAACGTCCGCATGATCGGCCGATAGCTGTCGCGCTGGCGCACCAGCAGATCGAAACGCTCCATCCTCAGCGCGATGAAGTCGAGGCCGGCATTGTTCGCCACGGCGCGGGTCGCAATACCAAAATCTGCATGTCCGGCGCGGATCGCCTGCGCAATATCGGGGCCGGTCGGCGCGACGATCGTCACGGTAAAATCCTGCAACGCCAATCCGTCACGTTTCAGCAACGCCTGCAACAGTTGCTGGGCGCCGGCACCTTCAGGCCGGATGGCAATCCGGGCCGATCGGGCCTTGGCATCCTTCAGACCTAGCAATGCCAACGGATTGCCAGGGGCAACCAGTAAGCCCTGCTCGCGGCTTGCAAAGCCAAACAAAACCGCATCGTAGAGGGTGGGCTCGTTCGAAACGACGTGGACGTTGGTATCCAGGTTCCGATTTTCGAGGTCATGGAAGTGGATGGCCGCCGCAATTACTTCACCCTTCAAAAAACGGCTATACCCAGCTTCGCTACCCTCCGGCAGAATGGCAAGCCCAGCACGACTTTCACTCAATGCCCACTGAAGCAGCGGATCGTGACTTCCACCCATGATCGGCGGCGGTTCAGCTGGCATTACCCCGTGCGGGCGCGCCATCCCCGCCAGCAGCCATCGATCAAGGTCGCCGCGCGGAAACAGCCATTTGCCCGTCACCTTAGTGCAGGGGATCGCCTGCTCCGCGACCAGTTCGTAGAGTTTGCGCTCACCCAGCCTGAGATATTCGGCCGCCTCGGCAGTTGTCAGTAAGTTCATGCCTGCAATTTTTTGCATAACAGTGTGAATTTTCCGATTTTACTTTGCTCGGAAACAAACACACACCAATGCGTCCGTCAATCAAGTGGCGACCTACGCCGCACCGCGCCGGGCTTCTTGACGATCAAAATACGTCAACCCAAGGTCGAGCAATCCTTGACGCACCATCATTGCCTTGGCATCCCAGGTTTCGTGCTCAAGCCGACTTTGAACAATGCCTGCATCAGGCGGACTGGACACCAGTGCGTCACCAATGGCCTGGGTAAAGCCTGTTGCGTCGTCTGCAACGCGGACAAGATCACGCCACGGGTCAAGTGCTGGGAAATCCGTCGTCACGATCGGCCGCCCGACTGCGAGATATTCTTTCAGCTTGATCGGGTTGCAGGCCTTGATCCACTCGCTGCGATTCCAAGGCATGATCAGTACGTCCATGGCTGCCATGTAGGACGCCACCTCGTCATAGGGCTTGCGACCCGTGAAGTGGACATTAGGCAAGTCACACCAGCCATCGGCAAGTGAGCATCCACCCACCATCACAAACTGACAGTCGGATCGTTTTCGAGCAACCTCCAGGAATAGTTCTGGATTAAAGGTATGATGATCGATGCCACCGATGAACCCGACACGAGGGCCTTTTATGCCTGCAACGTCTGTCGGTACGGCACCCTGTGCCGACCCCGCCTCAATGAACACGTCGAGATCGACGCCATGGGTCACCAACAGCTGTCGGCTGACCGCTGTCTGCTCTGACGCCATTAAGTCCGGACTGGCATAGACGACGAGATCAGCCGCAGCTTTTAGTTTTGCAATCTGTCGACCGACGACGGTCGGGTCCGCTTCAGGGAATGCTTCGAATCTGTCAGTCCGCTGCAAGAGTATGGCGGCCGAGCTGAACTCTTCCACAAGCGGTGCACCAGCCGGACAGTGGATCCAAAGCACCGGATTGCGAATTCCGGCTCGCGCCGCCGCCAGCTTGATTTGCGGTGCCAGCGCCCAACTCGAAATCCGTTGCCCCGCAGCCCCAGGCACCATGACCGGCGAGAACACCCAGAAGTTGTTTTCGACGTTGACGAGCCCGTTTCCCAAGCTTCTCAATTTTCGCTTTATGCGAGTCGCGAACAGTCGGTTGTCGCGCATGCTCGGCATACGAACGCCAAGTGAGTTCACAAACAACACAGGCCATTGTTGGGCCAATCGACGCATAATCTGAAAATCGAAATGGCCGCGATTGTGATACCACCAATCCTCGCCGCCAATGCAGATGACCCCGTCAAACGTCTGCTGCTGTTGGTCTAGTGGCAGATCAAGTCTGGCGTTCAGCATTTTGACTCTCTATGCGTCGGCTGACGGACAATTTACGTTGGTCAAGCCAGGCCTCAAGAAATTCCCGAACGCTTGGCATCAAGGCGAGCCCCGTCAATATAGACGACACCGCAACGACTGATGCAGCAGGCACAGAGAGCCATGGATTGTGTAGGTCGGGAAGCAAATGACCGAGCGCGACGGCCAATAGCCCAATCGCCATTGGATAGAGCGCTCGAAGTAGTGTCGTGCGGGTCAGACCTGACCGGCCACGGCCGATACGCGTGGTGATGTAGATGAGTGATGCCAATTCCCCGACGACTCCGGCTGCGGCGACGCCCGCGAGATCCATGCCTGACAGCACAGCGATCAACGCCAGGACCAGCGCCAAGGCGCGCAACAATCCGGCCAACAGCAAGGGCCGCGTTATCCCTTGTGCCATGAGCGCTATGCCGGGCACCGACTGCACCATACGCAATGCCCACATCGCGGCAAGCCAACCCATCACCGCATCCAACCCGATGTAGTTTGGGCCAAACACGAGCGGCAGCACAGAGCCACCTGCGAGCACAAAGACGACCAAGTATGCCGCAGCCGCAATACTCGTGCCTTCGAACATCAAGACGTAGCGAGCAACGAACTCCGTCGGCGCATTGCGCTTTTCCGCCAGCAACGGCAGCATTAGCGCGTGTCCAACCTTGGCCGCGATCAGCCCGGGTACCATCGCGATCATGAATGCGGCAGAGTAACTGCCTAGGGCCTCGATGCCGATAAAATGGCCGATGATGATACGGTCGCCCTGATAGATCGCAACCAAGGGAATGGCGCTCAGCCAGATCGGCCAACCGAACACGAACAACCGTTTCACGAAGGCCAGATCGACCCCGAGTGCGTAACCTCGAGCGCTGAGCAAATGAGACGCCAATACCGCGACTACAGCTTGCAGAATGGCAAGCCACACGACTGCCGAGAAATTTCCAGCAGCGTTGACCGCAGGTATAACCAGGGCCAAAGCGACAGCTTGCGGCACTACCTCGATCACCATGGTATTGAAATTATTGAGCCCACGCTGCTGTAGTCGCGAGCCCAGGTGCGTGAAGCCCTTGATGAGCGGCACGAGACTGGCGACTTCGAATGCCCAGCGCGCCTGTGGAACGCTGAAGAAGTCGACAATCACACCTGCCGCCACAAAAAGAATTGCGCCCGTTACGATGCCCCGCAGCACCAGTGTGGTATGGGCGGCCGCCATTAAACGAGGATCATCGCCGTCTGATGCCTGCACGATCAAGCGCTCAGCACCAAGATCGCTCAAAGTTTCGAGCATTTGCAGAGCGATCGTGATCGTTGCTGCGACGCCAAAATCGCCTTTTGACAAGCAGTAGCCGATGACAGCGTTCCGCAGGAGCGAGCAGGCCTGGGCAAGTGCGTAGCCTGACATCAGCAAAGCCGCCTGACCAACGACGCGGGAACTCAGCGAACGGGCGGACGGTGCCACTGCCGCAGCCGACAATGGTGCTGGCAGCACGCTCACGCCGACTTCCTCGACCAGCCACGGGCGGATGGCAGCCGTTTAGAGATTTTGGCGAACGGGGTTTCTGTCATCCGGCCCAACATTTGACCAAGCGTATCGCCGGACAGTGCCAGCAGGGAGCAGGTTGTCTGCAACCAGCGCGGACGAAGTGCACGGCACCACTTGTTGCGAAACGCCTCTTCCATTTCCGCAAACGACGAGCTCTTAAATCCGGCACTGAGGTGCTCGAGATGGAAATCGACAACATAAGCGGTGTAACCCAAGACATCCGCCACAAGGCAGATATCTGCGCCATAGAAATGGAATCCAGACAGATCGTTCGAAAAGCAAAGACGCGCTGAACGCTTGGTGACCATAAAATTTTCATCGAGGCTCATCACCTTTATCGGCATCGGACCGACGTGTAGGTTGCGGCCGTGGGGGTCAGAGATCCGCAGTGCGAGCTGCCCGGCTGCGACACCGCCAGCGTTGCCGGCCAGAGCCCACGCAGGATCACGCGCATCCAGTTCAGCGAGCCGCTTTTCGAGTTCGTATCGACCATCGCCAACCAAGCGCACGTCTTGATGACACATAATGACGTAAGCGCCCTGTGCTTCCGCCAGCAGCCTATTCAAGCCGCGGTAAGCACAAGTTTGATTCGGGACCGTGTTGTCGACAAAGAGGAACTCACAGTCGTCGCGACTGAAGCCGGCCTCATCAAAAGACGCCAGCATTTCGTCATAGTGCGCCCAGTTGTTGACCAGCGTCGCGATCGTAAACTGCCGACGTTTTGGCTCCGCGGCACCGTGATCGCTGGTCCCCTCAGCACGGTCCGCCGCATCCTCGCTCATGACATGGTTCCCGGGCCGATTCGCTGTCGCGAGACAAGCTACGCACGTCTTAGTTAACGAGCAATTGACGACGGCAGCACTTCCGTAGCGGCTGGAACTGCAGAGCCTTTTCCGTACGCAAAGAGCCAGTCCTGACGTTGAAGCCATATTTCTCGCCATGTTGTAGCGGCAGCCAGTTTGTGTGCGTCAACGGTCAATCGCCCGATGACGGCTAGAGCAACCCACCGGCTCAACGGCCATGCCGCGAGCAGTACCAGTCCCAAAGACTGCACATTTGGCTGCCAATGCCGCCTGATCAGAAGCGCCTTGGCCGCCAGCAGCTTCGTCATCTTACCGATACGGGTCGCCTCCGACGCACCACCATGGTGGATGATGCTGGCCTCAGGCGTGATCATCGGGCGCGCGCCTAAACCTTGAGCGCGCAGGCACAAATCAGCTTCTTCCCCGTAGACGAAAAAAGCAGGGTCGAAACCGCCGAGTTCCAGCCATAGCGAGCGTCGCAGCAGCAGAAAACAGCCGGACACGATGTCGACGTCGGCAATGCGGTCGCGCTGCCAATCGCCATAGGATTCACCATTAAATATGAGGCTTCTGGGGAATAATCCCGTCAGCCCCGTTGCCCGACACAGCAGGTTCCAGGGCGACATTTTTGCCCAGCAGGACGAGAGATTGAGACTGCCATCGGCAAACAGTGTTCGACCGCCCCAGATCTGTGCCTGTGGATAAGCCAATGCAAATTCAACAAGCCGGTCGATCGCACCATCAAGCACCACCGTGTCGGGGTTCAACAGTAGAATCATTTCACCTTGGGCACTAACCGCTGCCAGATTGTTCGCACGTGCAAAACCGACGTTCTCGCTCAACGCGATCAGATGTTGCCCCAGCGGGTGATGTTGCAGTGCCGCAACAGAATCGTCGATCGAGGCATTGTCGACAATGATCACCTCGTACGACACAAGCCGGGTCTGGGCGGCAATTGAATCAAGACAAGCCACGGTCATCGCAGACGT
Organism: Hyphomicrobiaceae bacterium; assembly: GCA_031401535.1. GTDB lineage: Bacteria > Pseudomonadota > Alphaproteobacteria > Rhizobiales > Hyphomicrobiaceae > JAKFWF01. Next base: position 17,630 of record JANNRP010000031.1, read on the forward strand.
GTTGTAGCTGACGACAATAATGGTCAGTTGGATGGTGGACTGGGTCGGTGACATGGTTCGGTCCAGGGTTCGCTAGGATCGTAACGCACGCAACCTAAGCGGCCGTTAACCTAACCCGCCCCAGATGCCTCAGCCCAACAAACGAAAACGGGGCCCGATAAAGGCCCCGCTCCGCATGTCGCACCGCTAGATCGCAAACTGCAATCAGGTGAGATTGTTGCCATCGTTGATGATGCGGGTCCCATCGGTAAACGACAAGTACTCAACATCTGTGGTGGAAAGCGTCGAACCATCGGCAAAGGTAATAAATGCAGTCGTGCCTGATTCCATAATAGACTGGATCGATGTAGACGCTTGCCCCGTAATAATCGCGTTGTCGATACCAGCGCCGCCCACCACCGTGTCAGCCTGACCAGCACTAATCTGGGTCTGGAAG
>JANNRP010000032.1:0-1632 GCA_031401535.1 Hyphomicrobiaceae bacterium
GAAACGATCACGACCCGGAATTTTTTCCGGCTGTTCTCCAAGGTTCCGCGGCAATTGCATCCGGACGGGCTGGATGCCTGACATTTTGCGCTTCACGATACTTGGATGCGGATCGTCTCCCGGCGTGCCGCGCGTCACCGGTGACTGGGGCGCGTGTGATCCGGCCAATCCCAGGAACCGCCGCACGCGCGCATCGATGCTGGTGGAGCGGATCGCGGCAAGTGGAGAACGGACCATCGTCGTCATTGACACCGGACCGGACTTTCGCCAGCAGATGGTTAACGCCAGGGTGAGGCGGCTTGACGGTGTTGTTTACACGCATGCGCATGCGGACCATATTCACGGCATCGACGATCTTCGCGGCTTCTGGCATGAACAACGAACGCTGATCGGCGTCCATATGGACGCGCTCACATCGCAGCGTCTGCATGAAGGCTTCAGCTATTGTTTCGAAACGCCGCCCGGCAGTTTTTATCCGCCGATCCTGCTTGAACATCGTATCATACACTACCAACCGTTCGAGATTACAGGCGCCGCCGGCCCGATACGGTTCGAGCCATTGCCTCAACAACACGGCGGAATCATTTCCCTCGGCTTCAGAATTGGCGCTGCCGCGTATTGCCCTGACGTCAGTGATTTTCCCGACGCCACCGTTGCAAGGCTGGCCGGTCTTGACGTGCTCGTCATCGATGCTTTGCAGCACAAGCCGCATCCGACGCATATATCACTGTCGCAAAGCCTCGACTGGATCGACCGGTTCGCGCCAAAGCGCGCGATCCTGACCCATATGCACACGCCGCTGGACTATGAGACAACGCTGCAAGAAACGCCTGATCATGTTGAGCCGGGTTACGACGGACTGTCTTTTGACATCGCGTGCGAATGCTGATTTGCCTTTTCAAGGCAATGGCTTAGAGCATGTTTCTGACACCATCGCGTGACCGCAGTGATATCTAGGCATGTCCTTTAGTTCCATAATCTATCTTATGCGATTAGGGTATGTGCGCAGACGCCCAAATCTGTTGCGGCAATCATGCCTGCCCGCTTAGCTCATCTTCGATGTGCTGACGGATGATCTCGTCAAAACTCGCATTGGCTTTGAATCCTAATCCCTGCGCGCGTACCGCGTTAAAGCTCGGCGGCCAACCTGCCACGATACGGGAAATGGTTTCGTCCGGCTCGCTGCGGATCAGCAAGACAGCATTGCTGCCGGCAATTCGCGACAAAGCTTCGATCTGTCCGCCGACGGTTTCCGACAGGCCCGGCATTGTGAGGTTCCGTCGCGGGCCAACCGCATGTGTATCAAGGGTCGCGGCGTGGACCAGAAATCTGACCGCCGAGCGCGGACTTGCGAACCAGTGGCGCACGTTCTTGTCAACCGGCAGGATTGCCTCTCTGCCGCTGAGCGGCTCCCGCAAAATGTTCGAGAAAAAGCCCGACGCCGCCTTGTTCGGCGCACCGGGCCGGATGCAGATTGTCGGCAGCCGCAAGCCAAGCCCGTCAAAAAATCCCCGTCGGGAATAGTCAGACAGCAAAAGCTCGCAGATGGCCTTTTGCGTGCCATAGCTTGTCAGCGGTGTTGAAAAGAAGTCGTCGCCGATGCGTTCAGGAAACGGCGCGCCGAACACGGCG
>JANNRP010000033.1:0-4423 GCA_031401535.1 Hyphomicrobiaceae bacterium
TAGAGTTGTGTTGTGACCTTTGACATACGCTCACGCTATTCGGTGCAATTCAGGCAAAAAAGTGTCGAAGCGGGTGAGGCGACTGGCAATGCTCGCATTGAGCCGCAGGATCAGTTGATGGACCATCCGATGCGCGCTACATAAAAAAAAGGAACGGGCTGCGCCTGCGCAACCCGTCCTGTCGGTGTCGGTCAAGTGGATGACGCGCCCGATCTACTGGGTCTTCACGGCGTCCTTATCCTTACCCCAGAGCGCTTCGAGGCGGGCGTCGCGACCACAGCCGGTGCGGTACCGGTAGTAGTGACCAGCGTTCTTCTTGTAGAACTTCTGGTGCTCCTCCTCGGCTTTTGTAAACGTGCTGGCGTCAGTGACGGGCACGACTACCGGCCATTGCAGCTTCTTTGACGCATCGAGTGCGGCCTTCGACGCTTCAGCAAGTTTCCGCTGTTCGGGCGTGTGAACGTAGATTTCGGGGCGGTATATATCGCCGCGATCACAGAACTGGCCGCCCTTGTCGACGGGATCGATATTCACCCAAAACGTGTCGAGCAGCTTCTGATAACTGACTTTTGCCGGGTCGTAGGTAACTTGCACGACTTCGGCATGGCCGGTGCCGCCATAGGCGACCTGCTTATACGTCGGGTTTGGCGTCTTTCCGCCCATGAAGCCAGAATAGACCGTGAATACGCCATCGAGCTTGTCGTAGGGCGGTTCCATGCACCAGAAGCAGCCGCCGGCGAATGTCGCGATGGCAAGGCCGCTGCCAGCCGCTGGCGCGGGCGTTTGCTGGCCGCTCGCTGGAGTTGCCAGCACCAGGGCCGCGCATAAGCTCAGAGACTGCAGGATCTGTTTTAACATGGCGATGTCAAACTCCTAGCTCGATGCCTTGGGGACGAACTTCAGTGCGACGCCGTTGATGCAATGGCGCTCACCGGTTGGCTTTGGACCGTCTGGGAATATATGGCCCTGGTGCCCACCACAACGGCGGCAGTGCACTTCCGTGCGGACCATAAAAAAACTCTTGTCGGTGGTCATTCCGACGGCGCCGTCAACCGGCTTCCAGAAACTCGGCCAGCCCGTGCCGCTATCGAACTTGGTCTCCGACGGGTAGAGCGGTAAGTCGCAACCGGCGCAGTGGTACATGCCGGGTGCGTACAGCTTGTCGAGTGGGCTGGTAAATGCGCGCTCGGTGCCGTGGTCCCGCAGGACATGGAACTGCTCCTTGGTGAGGATCTTCTTCCACTCCTCGGGTGTCTTGGTGATTTCGAACTTCGCAGGCGGAGCCGGTCCTGCGGCGCTGGCAAGGCGTGGCGCGCTGACGGCGGCAAGCACAGCGGCGAGCGTGGACCGGGAAGCAGTGCGGCGGGTCATCATATGACGTCTCCATAATCTATGACTGGCAATATGAGGAGCGTCGGCCGTTGCGTCCAGTCACTCCTGATCAAAGATACGTCAGTGGCGCCGTTGCGGTTTCAGGCCACCATCTTGACGGCTTTGTCGACGGCGATCTCGTCCGGCGTGATCCGGCAGCGGTAGGCGATGGCTTCGACGCCAGCCGCCGTGGCGGCATCGAAGGCGTCACAGTACGTCGGGTCGATGTCACGGGCGAGGCTGAAGGCCGTTGGGGTCGCCATCTGGATCAGGTAGACCATGACGGCACGATTGCCAGCGGCCACCATATCGGACAGTTCGGCCAAATGCTTCGTGCCGCGCTCCGTGACGCTATCAGGAAACTCAGCTCGACCGGGATTGCGCATCATGTGCACGTTCTTGATCTCGACATAGCAGGGGGCTTTTGCCTTTGACTCCAGCAGAATATCGACGCGGCTGTTGCGACCGTATTTTACTTCCCGTCGCAAGCCATCGTAACCCTTCAATTCCTTGATCAGACCGCCCTCTATCGCCTCCGTTACAAGTTTGTTGGGGTGGTTGGTGTTAATGCCGACGATCTGAGGGCCAGCACCGAAGTCGGCTTCGACCAACTCCCAGGTATGCTTGTATTTGCGTGTCGGGCTATCGCTGGTCGATAGCCACACTGCGGCACCGGGTGCCAAAAGTCCCATCATCGAGCCGGTATTGGGGCACGTCGTGGTGATGGTCTCGCCGCTGTCGAGCACGACGTCGGCCAAAAACCGTTTGTACCGCTTGATAAGGCGGCCGCGCAAAAGAGGGTGCGGAAATTTCAACGTTGCGTGCTCACCATTGGGCGCGGGGGTAGGTCGCAACCACCGCAGTTTGATTTGAACCATCGTCGCTATACTATTTGCCGAACATCCGCACCCGAAAGCAGCACCATGACCACGACGCCCACACCCAAAATTGTTACCGCTGCCGTCCTCGTCATCGGCGACGAGATTTTATCGGGGCGTACCAAGGACAAGAATATCGGCTACATCGCCGAACACTGTACGATGATTGGCATCCAGTTGAGGGAGGTGCGGATCGTTGCCGACGACGAGCCCGAGGTGGTGGCAGCCGTCAATGCGTTGCGCGCGAAATTCACCTACGTATTCACCACTGGCGGCATCGGTCCGACGCATGACGACATCACGGCGGATTGCATTGCGAAGGCCTTTGGCGTGCCGATTGACGTGGATCCGCGCGCGTTGGCGCTGTTGAAGCCCTACTATGAGAAGCGCGGGCTGGAGTTGACACCGGGCCGTTTGCGCATGGCGCGCATTCCGCACGGCGCCACCCTGATCGATAACTCGATATCGATTGCGCCGGGCTTCATGGTTGAGAACGTCATCACCATGGCCGGCGTGCCGAACATCATGCAGGTGATGCTCGACGCGGTGACCCCGCTGCTCGACACCGGTGTCAAGATGCAGAGCGTCGCCATCGATCTCAGTCACCCGGAAGGCGCGATTGCGGAAATGTTCGGTGCTCACCAAAAAGATTTCCCTGAGGTCGCCATGGGCAGCTATCCGACGATTCGCGATAATCGACCCTGCACGCAACTTGTGCTGCGGTCAGTTCTGCCCGACCAATTGCAGGCAGCGGCCATAGGCTTGCGCAGCAAACTCACGGCGTTGGGGCTGCTGTAGGAGGGATGGTCCCGTGCCCGTATCACATCGGTAATACCTGCGCATCGCGCCATCCTCTCAGCCGGCCTTCCCGACCGAGCCCGCACAGCTTCTTACCGTCACATGTGCCTTCTTTCGAAGGTGCGACCGCCCGGCACCTATCGCGTTCCCGCTTGCCGCGGTCGCTGTAGACCAACAACAGCCGGCAGTGGCACCGGGCAGACGGTTCACGATGGACCGCGCGTGAAGTCCGCGAACATGTTGCAGAGTTTGTTATTGAGACTTGCGGCTTCTATCCATCGCGGGTGCTCTTGGACTATCTCATGACACACGTGTTAAATCCGCACTTCATCCAGGATGAACTATTGAAGTTCGTTCGCCACCAGCTGATACCGGAGCCGGGTGGAAAAACGGATGTAGAAGCGCTCTACCTCACATGGAAAGCGTTGCCGGTGAGAGTGAGAGCAAGCCTGAGTTGCCGCACCTTTCGGGCGTCTGAAACGCAATGGCGGCTGATGCTGATTGAGCGCGGGATCGACCTAGCGGGGGAATGGCTGGTGGGCTACCAGCGAAAAGGCACACAGTCGCCGGCAACGGAGGCTGAAGGCAAGCTCGAATAGCAAACAGTCCTGGCAACATGCACGGAGAGAGCACGACAACTGATATTAAAATAGCAGGCCTTGATCAGAGTGAGGCGGGTAGAAAACACCGATGATGACAAAAGGATTTGATGCCCACCCGTGATATTTTTTGGTAGTTCCCAAGATCAAATGGACATCGAGTTTGGAAAAATCGTCCATATATTTCTGGCGCACCATCGATAATGCCTTTGCCTCATCGCCCTCGCACCTCGCCAGACAGTTCCAATAGAGCGCGCCAATCTCCCAGTCTTCAATCATCATTGTTGATTGCCGCCCTTTGCTATCTTCGAAGCGGTAAGACAGCTTGTAGGGCAGTTTGGCAACCGCTTGAAACTCGCGCTTCACTTCTGCTTCGTTTTGGAAAAGTGAAAGCTGGCTCGCCTTTGCGGCAAGATCACGAAGTTTGTCGGCGCTCCACTCTCGGTCAACCTCTTCAATTTGGAATTCAAGTATTTTGCTGGGCTTGAAAAGCGCGAGCGATAGCTGGTTGGAGTTCGCGAGTTCGATCAGCGCCGTCAGATCATCATGGGTTTTGTTTTTCTCGCAAATGATGCGCTTGCGTTCTGCCCAGGCCTGCCCGGTGCCAATCGACTGACCATCGGCCACCGCCTGCGTGATGCATGCCTATACCGTTAGTTCAGGTTGCCGCGACTTGATTTGATCCAAACCACCGGCATCTCTTGGTGTCGTCGATCAGGTTTCGCATCGTCATCGGCGGCCGGGCGAGGAGGCTCTCGATTACGCGGGCTGCGATCC
>JANNRP010000034.1:0-3446 GCA_031401535.1 Hyphomicrobiaceae bacterium
TCGCGCGCGACCGTCGTTCCCGTGCTCCGGTTCTCCGGCACCATCGGCATGGCGACGCCCTTGCGCCCGGGCTTGTCGCTGGCGACCATCGCCGGCCAGCTTGAAAAAGCGTTCACGCTGTCGAAGGCACCGGCTGTGGTCATTGCGATTAACTCGCCGGGTGGCTCGCCGGTGCAGTCGAGCCTGATTTTCAATCGCATTCGCCAGCTTGCCGATGAGCAAAAGAAGCGCGTTTATGTGTTTTGCGAGGATGTGGCCGCTTCGGGCGGCTATTACTTGGCGATTGCGGGTGACGAGATTTACGCCGATCCGTCATCGATCGTCGGCTCCATCGGGGTCATCTCGTCAGGATTCGGTTTCGACAAGGCGATCGAAAAGCTCGGCATCGAGCGGCGGGTCTACACCTCCGGGCTCAACAAGGGCTCGCTCGATCCGTTCGTGCCGGAAAAAGCCGATGACGTCGCGCGCTTGAAAGAATTGCAGCGTGATGTCCACGACGCGTTCATCGGCATCGTCAAGGACCGGCGCGCCGCCAAACTCAAGGGCCTCGATAGTGAGTTGTTTTCCGGTGCTTTCTGGTCCGGGCCCAAGGCGATGGAGTTCGGTCTGATCGACGGCATCGCCGACATGCGTACGAAAATGCGCGCGGTGTTCGGAGATAACGTTCGGCTGCGCCTGGTACCGGCCTCCGGTGGCGGATTGCTTGGTCGGCTGCGCCGGATGCCGAGCATCGGAACCGGTATCGGTGGGGGCATGGGCGCGAGCGTGCGGGATCTGCCCCTTGCATTCGCCGACAACCTGGTGTCCGCTATTGAGGAACGTGCGCTGTGGTCGCGCTTTGGCTTGTAACCCGAGGGGCGAACAATGCCGCAACTTTTTGCTTTGGCCTTGATTGGAGCAGGCGCCTACGCTGGCTACAAGTGGCTGTCAAAGCAGGTGCAGGCAGCCAACGCGGCTGCCGTGGACGCCGCCGAGCAGATGCGGCGGGCAGCGGAACAGGCGGCGGGCAATGCGCCCAAGGATCTTGGTCGTCTGGAATGGGATGCGCAAAGTGGCGTCTACAAGCCGCGTGGGCCGTCGTCGACCTGATGTGATCGACCCAGTGCGCAGTGCCGTTAGCCGAAGGCGGCTGGCAACAAACACAGTCCGGCGATCACCAGCAGCGATAGGGCAGTCGAAAGATTGATATCGCCCACCTCCTTGATGCGGATGAAGCGCACCTTCACCGGGCCAGACGTCGGGCGCGGTTCCGGCGTCCGGCCGGTCATCAACTCGCGGCCACGCATCCAGTTGATCACAAACCGGACAAACCCGCTGAGCTGGCTCCAAACTTCCAGTGGCGCCCGCCGCCAGCCGTAGCGGTAGACAGCGAGAATGCCGAGCACGGCCACGATCTGGGCGAGCGTCGATACCCAGCCGCCAAGCAGCAGCCAGGCGAGCGACCAAGCCAGCGAAACGATCCAGCCAAGCAGCCAGACGATCCAGCCCAAACTATCCATGTCAACCTGCGCCTTGTGACGGTTGCCGATCGTGCTTTCGACCCGCGCTTGTAACCCCGCTCAGGGGCCGCATTATTACGTACGTGACGCGACGTCGGAGATTCGTATAGTGCGTTCGCAAACGTCCTCAGGAATTCTTGGTGCCATGCCAAAATCTGCCGCGACCACGAAGACGAAAACACCGGCCTTGATGCCGACCTTGGCGCCGCTCCGCCCCAAGGCTGCCTTCCAGGACCTGATCCTGACGTTGCAGCAGTTCTGGGCGGCGCAAGGCTGCGTCATCCTCCAACCCTACGATATGGAGGTTGGGGCCGGTACATTCCATCCTGCGACGACGCTGCGCGCGCTTGGACCGAAACCGTGGAATGCCGCCTACGTGCAGCCCTCGCGCCGCCCGAAGGATGGTCGCTATGGGGAAAATCCGAACCGGTTGCAGCACTATTACCAGTTCCAGGTGATTATGAAGCCGTCGCCGTCCGACCTACAGGATCTCTACCTCAAAAGCCTCGCCGCCATCGGCCTCGACCCCTTGAAGCACGACATTCGCTTCGTCGAGGACGACTGGGAGAGCCCGACGCTTGGCGCCTGGGGCTTGGGCTGGGAAGTCTGGTGCGACGGCATGGAGGTGTCGCAGTTCACGTACTTCCAGCAAGTCGGCGGCTTTGACTGCAACCCTGTGTCCGGCGAATTGACCTACGGTCTCGAACGGCTGGCCATGTACGTGCAGGGCGTGGACCGGGTCTACGACCTGTCATTCAACGGTCGTGACGATGCCCGACGTTTGAGCTATGGCGACGTGTTCCTGCAGGCCGAGCAGGAGTATTCGCGGCACAACTTCGAACACGCCAATACTGACCTTTTGTTGCAGCATTTCAAAGATGCCGAGGCCGAGTGCAAATCATTGTTGGAGAAGGGCCAGCGCGAAGGTCGTCACGACATGGCGCTGCCAGCCTATGACCAGTGTATCAAGGCGTCGCACCGTTTTAACCTGCTCGATGCGCGCGGCGTGATCTCGGTGACCGAGCGGCAAAGCTACATCCTGCGTGTGCGGGAACTGGCGAAAGCCTGCTGTGCGGCGTGGCTGCAGACGGAAGGGGGAGGGGCTGCGTAATGGCGCTTGCAGTTTTGGCGGCTGGATTTTTCGGAATGACGCCGCAGTTCATCGGTGAAATCGCGCTTCTCACGGTAGGCGGTATCGTACTGGGTTTTGCGGTCCTGAAGCTGTGGCCGAAGACGCTCAGCCCGCAACTATTTGCAACGCTGGTTCCGTTTGCGGCAGTCGGCGGCCTTGCCTATTTGGGAAACAGCGCTGCGGCTGCCGCGCTGGCGTTTCTGGCGGTTGCAGCCGTCGCGTTGGCAATGATTGGTGCGGGCTGACAGGCTTTTTGCTAAAAAATAAAAATGTCACAACAACTTGTTACTAGTTTTTATTAACGTCCCACATTACATCGATAGATAATCGGTTGTCGTGCCTCGGATGACAAATCTGTCATGAGACTGAGGCGGCTATTGACCAACGTTCGCTGAGCGTTTGATAGTAAGTGGACGGCGTCGCGAAATTCTCAGGAAGCATACCATGTACGAATTGGGAAAGCGCTTTTCAGGCATTGCGGCGATCGGGCTGATCGCGGTTAGCACGATCGTATTTGCTGGTGCCAGCGGAACGATCGCTGCGGAACCCGCTATTTTGGAAGGCTCTTGGAGCGGCGGCGGCAAGGTTCAGTTCCCATCAGGCAGCACGGAGAATGCGCGCTGTCGCGCTAGCTTCAGGAAACGCGGCGGCAATAATTACGTCATGTCGGCTGTATGTGCGACCCCATCAACACGGGTCGAGCAGACCGCGACGCTGGAACGCACAGGCGCCAATCGGTTCTCTGGGGATTTCCAGAATGCGGAGTTCAGCATTTCCGGTTCGATCAACATCACCGTGCGCGGTAACGCACTGAG
>JANNRP010000035.1:0-41539 GCA_031401535.1 Hyphomicrobiaceae bacterium
GCGCTGTGTCAGCCGCCAATCGACCTCGGGAACGCGAAATTCGGTCTCGGCCTTGGTGTTGTCGGCCATCTCGGAGATGGCTGCAGCTTCCAGCCGCAGATCCATCTCCAGCGCGGTTGTCCGCGCGAGGTTGTCGATCACCGCAGTCGGCTTGAGACGGCGGGCAGGTGGCACAAAGCGCTCGACCAGCCGGGCCGCAAACTGATAGCTGTCGAGATCGTTCTGGAACCGTTTTTCCACGCCCGGCCGCAGAATCTTGACCGCAACCTCCCGGCGCACCCCGTTGTCGAGCGTGACCGCCTTGTGCACCTGGGCGATCGAAGCGGCAGCGACAGGCGGGCCAAACTCCACGAAATGATCTTCGAGGCGACCCCCGAGCGACTCTTCCACGGCGGTGCGCGCTTCGGCCATCGAGAACGGTGGCAGCCGATCCTGCAGATGTTTCAGGTCGCTGGCCAATTCAGGCCCGATCAGGTCGGCGCGCGTAGACAGAAACTGGCCAAGCTTCACATAACTCGGGCCCAGCCGCGTCAATCCGCGGGCCACGCTGGTTTCAGGCGCCTCGCGCTCACGGAATGGCCAAGTTAAAGCGCGGATCGGCCATGTTGCGGCACGCGCCAGATGCAGTACGAAAGGCACCTTGATGCCTTTGGGCACAAACCGCACGCCGTGTTGAGCCAGCACGAAGCCGGCACGTCCGAGGCGCAGGAGATTGGTGATCGCTGAACTCATGGGCACGGATCAACGCTGCGTCGTGCCGTTGCGTCAAGCGCCGAGATATCACGAGGTGAATGGGTCGCGCTGGGACGACGCCGTGGCTTACAAAAGCTCGTCATCGCTGAACCGGTAGGTCGACGAGCAGAATTCACAGGTAACGGCAACCGCACCATCGGCCTCGCGCATATCGGCAAGCTCAGCGTTGCCGAAGGTCTTGAGGAAGTTCTCGACCCGCTCCCGCGAGCACCGGCAGTAGGGCGCTAACCGGATCGGGTCGTGACCGCGCACTCCCTCTTCATGGAACAGCCTGTAGAGCAGACGCTCCGGCGCCAGCATCGGGTCAAGTAATTCATGGTCTTCCACGGTTCGCGCCAGAATGACCGCGCGCTGCCAATCATCCGTATCTTCTCCGAGCAGGCGCATGTCGACGTCCTCGCCCGACGGCACAGCGCGCTCGTGGCCACCCTCCGGCGATACGTATTGGATGAGCAGGCCGCCCGCGCGCCAGTGCCAACTCTTGGTAGCGGCCGAATAGTGCCGCGCCACAGCCAGTTTCAGGAAGGTTGGCAACTGCTCCGATTGCCGGAAGTAGGTCAGTGCCGCAGTCTCCAGCGTGTCGTCGCCGCTCAGGCTTACAATGCCTTGGTACCGGTCCATCTGGTTGCCTGGATCGATGGTCATCGCCAAATGGCCGGAACCAAGTAGAGCGCTCTGGTTCTTGGGGGCTGTCTCGGTCAACGCCGCAGTTTTGGCGGCATCATAGGCCGCATAACCGCGCAACCCACCGGGCTGATCGGCAGTTGCAGCTTCGAAGTCGGCGATCAGGAAGTTCAATGGCCCATCGGTTTTGGTCTGCACGATGAAGCGACCGTTGAACTTCAGGGCGGTACCGAGTAGGCCGGTCAAGGCAAGTGCTTGCCCGAGTACCGTGCTCACCGGTTCGGGATAGTCGTGGCCGGACAAAATGCGATCGACCAGCGGGCCGAGGCGCACGAGCTTGCCGCTGACGCCGGACATTGCCGTCTGGAACGGCAGCACCATGTCATCACCGGCGTGGGAGACGCCGGTCGCCACGGACTGTTGCGTCATGTCATGCCCCGAGACACCAGGCCAGGATCGCCTTTTGCGCGTGCAATCGGTTCTCGGCTTCGTCGAACACCTTCGACTGCGGCCCGTCGATCACGTCCGCCGAGACCTCATGCCCACGATAGGCCGGCAGGCAATGCATGAAGATCGCATCCTTGGCGGCGGTCTTCATCAAGCTGTTGTCGACGGCATAGGGCCCGAGCAATTGTTTGCGCCGTGTTTCATCGGATTGGCCCATCGACACCCAGGTATCCGTGACGACGCAATCAGCGCCTTTGACGGCATCCTTGGGCTCGTCGGTGATAATGACGCGGCCACCTTCCTTGGCAACCCAGTCGATCACATCACGTTCGGGCTTCAACTGCGCTGGACAGGCGATGCGCAGCTCAAATTCGAAACGCGCCGCCGCCTGCATCCACGACACCGCCACGTTGTTGCCATCGCCGACCCAAGCGATCGAACGGCCCTTGATGGGGCCACTCGACTCTTCGAACGTCATGATGTCGGCCATGATCTGACAGGGATGACTACGATCGGTCAGTCCATTGATGACCGGAATTGTAGCATTATCGGCCAATTCCATGATGCGGTCATGACTGTGCGCACGGATCATGATGGCATCGCCGTAGCGCGACAGCACCTTGGCCGTGTCGGATGCACTTTCACCTCGCCCGGTCTGCAGATCAGCGTGATTGAGCGATATCGTCTGCCCCCCCAACTGCCGCATCGCAACATCGAAGGAGACGCGCGTGCGTGTCGATGGTTTCTCGAAGATCATCAATAGCACCTGATCCTCGATATCTTTCGGACGCAAATGCTTCGGCACGCGTTTGCCGGCCCGTTTCATGGCGTGGGCATTGTCGACAATCCGGCGCAGCGTGGCTGCATCTAGGGCATCGAGGTCGATGAAATGACGAGGCTTCATGGGATGGCTGCGACTGCTCAAGGCTGCGGTATCGGGTGGATTGGTTCAGGCGGGGGCCGAAGCGCGCTTGATCGCGCGCGACAGCCGGTTGGCCGCTTCGCTCAGTTCGGTAACGGTGACATTGAGCGGCGGGATAATCCTCACTACGTTGTCACCGGCGCCGACGGTGAGGAATTTTTCCGCGGTGCAGGCTTTGACGACGTCGCCAGCGGGGAGTTTGGCTGCCAGCCTGACACCCATCAGCAAACCTTGGCCACGGATTTCCTCAACGAGGTCGGGGTTCTCGTCTTTCACGCGGGCGAGCGACTGCTTGAGATGAAGCGCCTTCTGCTGCACTGACTCCAGGAAGCCCGGCTCCAGGATCTTGTCGAGCACGGCGTTACCGACCGCCATGGCCAGCATGTTGCCACCAAAGGTCGAGCCATGGGTGCCGGGCACCATGCCTTTGCACGCTTCGTCCGTCGCCATAAATGCGCCGACCGGGAAGCCGCCGCCGATGCCTTTGGCGATCGCCATGATGTCCGGCGTGATGCCAGCCCACTCGTGCGCGAACAGCTTGCCGGTGCGGCCGACGCCGCACTGCACTTCGTCGAGGATGAGCAGCAGGCCATGCTTGTCGCAAAGCTCGCGTAGTCCGACGAGGCACTGCGACGGGATTGAGCGGATACCACCTTCGCCCTGGATAGGCTCGATCATGATCGCAGCCGTCTCGGGCCCAATCGCCTTGTGGAGCGCGTCATGATCGCCGTAGGGCAGGCAGTCGAAGCCCGGCATGTCGGGGCCGAACCCCTCCATATACTTCTCGTTGCCGGCAGCGGCGATCGTGGCCAGCGTCCGGCCGTGGAACGCGCCCTTGAAGGTGATAATGCGGTTTTTCTCAGGATGGCCCGAGACGTGGTGATAGCGCCGTGCGGTCTTGATCGCGCCCTCGCAAGCCTCGGCGCCCGAATTACAAAAGAAGACCTTGTCTGCGAACGTATTGGCGCACAGCCGGTCGGCGAAGGTTTCCTGCCCCGCAACCCGATAGACGTTCGAAGTGTGCCAGAGTTTCTGTGCCTGCTCGGTCAGCGCCTTGATAAGGTGCGGATGAGCGTGGCCCAGAGAATTCACCGCAATGCCGCTGGCGAAGTCGAGATAACGCTCGCCGGTGGTCGAGGTGACCCAGGCACCCTCCCCGGTTTCGAAGACCACGTCCTGGCGGGCGTAGGTGCCCATGACGTGAGAGCTTTTAGCAGCAGACGTGTTGGCTGGCTTGGCGCCGTTCCGAGCAATCGAGGTCATTTGTTTCGTCCATCAAGCAGAGCAAAAATGAAAAAAGCCGCGCTACTGCGCGGCCCGCGGCACGATCGTTGAAGCGATCGTCATCGCAGTCGCGGTGCAATCTGCAGGTCAGCGCGTCGCAGCGCTTGATGGCGTGTTCTGATCATGGCGCGATAATGCGGTCAGGTGGTTCGCCTGTCAATGCCAGGATTTGCTGATCACTGCCTGCCTGCGAGGCTCATTACGTCGCCTGCCGTGGACCAGGGTCATGCAAAAACATACAGCGAACACGAATCGCTCTGTTGCGAATGAGACACGAGCGGCTGTCAATAGCCCTCGTTGATCAATAGACGGCTTGTAGAGCAAATCCATCCTGCGGTAATAAATTCCCATTGGCGGGTGTAAACCTACAGCCCCTTTCGGATTATAGCCGAAGTATTGGCAAATCCGCAGTATTGGCCCGTTGGCCTCCAGTAAATCTGTAAATCGCGTATCGTGCCGGATCGCATGATCCTTGGGCTCTGTTCGGGCCCTGCTGTAGCGCGTCTGATCAGTTCTTAGCGTCCCCCAGTTCTTAGCGTCTGTATCCGCATCGCACGTCGCGATGGCTTGCGTCGGCATCGGTATGCCCGCCGTAACAAGCCGTCGCCATGCGCATGCGCCCCGCGAAGTTTGGCCGAACTGGTCGAGCTTGGCAGTGTATTATGCTCAGGAGTTAAAATTCATGGCCTGGAATGACGAGCGCGTCGAGCTTCTCAAGAAGCTCTGGTCCGAGGGACTAAGCGCCAGCCAGATTGCCGGACGCCTTGGTGGTGTCACACGCAATGCTGTTATCGGAAAAGTTCACCGTCTCGGTCTGTCGGGACGGGCCACCACCTCGCGCATGAAGTCGCTGCGGCCGCGCAGTACGCGGGTTGATCAGCCCAAGCGTCTGATGAAGGCGCGTTCCAATCAATCTCTCGGCAACCCAGCATTGCGCGAACTCTATCGTCCCGATGCCGAGCCGTTCATTCCGGCGGCTGAGGAACTGGATATCCCGCTGAAAGAGCGTCGTACGATTGCGACGTTGACGGAGTGCAGTTGCCGGTGGCCAATTGGCGACCCGCAGATGGCCGACTTCCATTTTTGCAACCGGGATAAAGTTCCGGGCCTGCCGTACTGCGAATTCCACGCCCGGCGCGCCTTCCAGCCGCCACAGCCGCGGCGCCGCGATCAAGGGCACAGCACGCCAGCCTACCAGCCGCGTGTCGTCACTAAGCCAGAACCGGCGGGCGCAGAGTAGCGCCGCTTCAAAGTTACGGCCGGACCATTGCGGAATTTGGTTCGGAACGTGGGGGCAGCCGGAAGCGATCGGGGGATCGCTTCCGGCTTTTTTTATTGCTGCATCCAGGCGTTGAGTTTAGCGACCTGGGCGGCAGAGAGCCTGAGTCCCAGTTTCGTTCGGCGCCAGATGATGTCGTCGGCGGTCATTGCCCACTCCTGGGTCATCAGATAGCGAACTTCTGCCTCGTGCAGGGTCGCGCCGAAATCCAATCCGAGTTCGGACACTGCGCGAGCGTTGCCCAACATGACGGAAGCCTGCGTGCCATAGGTGCGTGCGAGGCGGCGGGCAAAACCTGCGTCGAGGAACGGATAGTCAGACACCAATTTGGTTTGCAGCGCGGCGAGGCCATCGACCGCGAAATCGCCACCCGGCAGCACGGCTTTGGACGATATTCCGGCACGGCCGCGAGACAATTCCGGCAGGTAGTCGCCGAGTTTGGCGAGGGCAGACTCGGCAAGCCTTCGATAGGTCGTTATCTTGCCACCAAAAACCGACAGCAGCGGCGCTTGCCCCGGCTTTTCGTCCAATTCGAATACGTAGTCGCGGGTCGCGGATTTGGCATCACTCGCGCCATCATCGTAAAGCGGTCGGACGCCTGCAAAAGTCCAGACAATGTTGGAGCGATCGATCGGTTTTGCGAAATATTCCGATGCGGCATGACATAGGTAGTCGATGTCGGCATCAGTGGCTGCGACATTGGCGGGGTCACCGTCCATGTCGGTGTCGGTGGTGCCGATGAGTGTGAAATCATCTTCGTAGGGAATTGCAAACACGATGCGGCCATCGCCGTTCTGGAAGATGTAGGCGCGGTCATGGTCGAATACTTTCCGCACCACAATGTGCGCACCTTTCACCAGTCGTACCTTCGCGCCGGCGTTGATGCCGAGCTTGGTCGCCAGCACGTCTCCGACCCAGGGCCCTGCCGCATTGATCAGTACCGATGCGGTGATGATCTCCTCAGCGCCGGTGCTGGTGTTCACTGTTTGCACACGCCACTGTGTATCGATGCGCTTGGCGCTAACAGCGCGGGTGCGAGGACGGATCACCGCGCCGTGGTCGGTGGCGTCCCTGGCATTGGCGATCACGAGACGCGTGTCGTCGACCCTGCAATCTGAGTATTCGAACGCCGTGCCGCCGTTTGGCTTCAGCGGTGCCCCTGCGGCATCGCTTGCAAGGTTCAAGGTGCGGGTGGGCGGCAGCAGCATACGGCCACCGATATGATCGTAAAGGAACAGCCCGAGCCGCAGCAGCCAGGCCGGTCGCAGCCCCTTATGGTGCGGCAGCACAAACCGTAATGGCCGGATCAGATGCGGCGCCATCCGCATCAACACTTCACGCTCGGTGAGCGCCTCACGCACCAGCCGAAATTCGTAGTACTCGAGATAGCGCAAGCCGCCATGCACCAGTTTGGTTGACCACGACGATGTGCCGCTGGCGAGATCGTTCATCTCGCATAGATAGACGCTGTAGCCGCGCGCCGCCGCATCGCGTGCAATGCCGCATCCGTTGATGCCACCACCGATGATGGCGATGTCGACGTGCTGAGGTGCCTTCGATTGCGGTTTTTCCTCAGCCGGCAGCATGGAAGGGCTTTCCGAGACTGGCTGGAGCGTTGAGCTTTAATCGCATTTGATCCGCCGAGATGATGACGATGACGATGATCGTCGCCATGTATGGCAGCATCGCCAGAATCTGTGGGTCGAGCCGAAGGCCAAGGCCCTGTGCGTGCAGCTGCATCACCGCTATGCCGCCAAACAGGTAGGCACCGGCCAGTGCCCGCCACGGCCGCCAGGCGGCAAACACCACCAAGGCGAGCGCAATCCAGCCGCGCCCCGCAGTCATCTTTTCGGCCCAGAACGGCGTCTGAACAATTGAGAGGTAAGCGCCGCCCAGGCCGGCACAGGCACCGCCGAACAGTAGCGCACCATAGCGATAGGCAACGACCGGATAACCTATGGCGTGCGCCGCATCGTGGTTCTCACCGATGGCGCGGAGGACGAGACCTGCCCGCGTTCGCGACAATACGTAGGCAGTACCTGCGACCAGCGCGACCGACAGGTAGACTAAGCCGTCGCGCGCGAACAACAATTTGCCCACGATCGGCACGGTGCTCAGGCCCGGAACGTCGAGCCGTGGGAATGGCGCCACCGACAACCCGGAATAGCCTTGCCCGATCAGCGCCGACAGGCCCAGCCCGAACATGGTAAGCGCGAGGCCGGTCGCCACTTGATTTGACATCAAAGTCAGGGTGAGAAATCCAAACAACGCCGCCATCAGCGCACCGGCTAAAATGGCAGCAATCATACCCGTAACGGCGCTGCCGGTGCCGACGCTGGCTGCGAAGGCTGCAATGGCGCCGACGATCATCATGCCCTCCACCCCGAGGTTCAACACGCCGGATTTTTCGACGACGAGTTCCCCCGTTGCAGCAAACACCAATGGTGTCGCCGCCGCGATCACACCAATCAGGATATCAACGATGAGATCGATCGACAGCATCACGCCTCGTTAGGTTGCGCGGAGGTGATCGCGAGCGAGCGTCGCCACACGGGCTTGAAGCGGACCAGTACATCGCTGGCCAGAAGGAAAAAGAGAAGCAACCCCTGGAAGATGGCGATCGTGGCGGCAGGCAGACTCATGGCGATCTGGGCGCGTTCTCCGCCGATATAGGTGAGCCCAAGCAGTAGGCCAGCCAATAGAATACCGACCGGATGCAGTCGCCCTAGAAACGCGACGATGATCGCGGTGAAACCGTAGCCGACAGGCAGTGACGTCACGAGTTGGCCAACGGGGCCGGCTGCCTCGAACAGACCGGCGAGGCCAGCAAGTGCGCCCGACAATGCGAGACATCCCCAGACGATGCGGCGCTCTGAGAAACCAGCGAACGCTGCCGCGCGTGGCGCGTGACCCAACACTTTGACCTGGAAGCCAGTCATATGCCGCGACAGCATGACTTGGGCGAGACCGACGACAAGCAGTGCGACGACCGCACCGACATGTGCGCGCGTCCCTTGGAATAGCATCGGCAGCGTCGCTGATGCCTGGAACAACCGGCTTTCAGGATAATTTGCGCCCTCGGGATCGCGCAAGACGCCGTGCATCAACACGCCGAGGAGCAGGATGGCGATGTAGCTCAGCATTAGGCTGACGAGGATTTCGCTGGCATTGAAGCGGGTGCGCAGAAATGCCGGGATCGCCGCCCACGCCATGCCGCCCGCTGCCCCGGCAATCGCCATCGTCGGCAACAGCCAGAGCCCGCCTGACGGATAAGCTGCCAATGCAACGCTGCCACCAGTGATGGCGCCGATCGTAAATTGCCCTTCGGCGCCGATGTTCCAGACGCCAGCACGGAACCCTATGGCAAGGCCGATGGCGATCAGCACGAGCGGTGTCGCCTTGACTGTGATCTCAGCCAACCCCTTGAAGCTCGTCAGCGGAGAAATGAACATCAATGTCATGGCCCGCACCGGATCGCGGCCGAGAAGGGCAAACAGCGCGAACCCTGCGAGCGCGGTCAACGCGATGGCGAGCAATGGCGTCACGTAGACCATGGTGCGTGACGGTTCTGGGCGCGGCTCGAACCTAAGCATCGAGCAGTACCTTCAGTGCTGCGTTTGAAGTTGGATCGGTACTTTGCCCGCCCATGGCACGGCCGATGCTTTCGATCGTCACGGCTTCAATCGGTGTTGCCGGGCTAAGCCTGCCGCGGGCAATCACGGCGATCCGGTGCGAAATCGCAAACAACTCGTCGAGGTCTTGCGAGATCACCAGAACCGCGGCACCTTGAGCGGCCAGATCCAGCAGGGCGCGGTGGATGGCAGCGGTCGCTCCGGCATCGACGCCCCAGGTCGGTTGAGCGACGATCAGCACGGCAGGCGACTGCATGATTTCGCGGCCGATGACGAATTTCTGAAGGTTGCCACCGGATAGGCTTTGCGCCGCATGATCGACGCCAGCGGTGCGAACGTCGAATGTAGTGACGATGTCGCGTGCGAACTGTCTGGCGGCGGCCGCGTCAATGAAGCCACGACGACAGAGTTGTTTGGATGTGGTCGCAGTGAGCAGCGTGTTGTCGGTCAGCGACAACTCTGGCACTGCCGCATGTCCGAGGCGCTCTTCGGGCACGAATGCCAGTCCTAGCTGCCGCCGCTCAGCCGGACCAAGTCGGCCGATCGCGAGCCCATCAAAACGGATCGTTTCAGGTTGGTCCGCCTGCCGTTCGCCAATTAGTGCCTGCATGAGTTCGGCTTGGCCATTACCAGCCACACCAGCGATTCCCAGTACTTCCCCGGCCCGCACGTCCAATGCGATCGTGTCGAGGTCAACGCCGAACTGCTGATCGGCCTTCAAGGTAAGCCGATCGATGCTCAAGCGAACGGGGTTCGAGTCCAACGGCGTCGATCGCAGCGGATTTGAGAACGTCGCGCCAAGCATGAGTTCAGCGAGGCTGCGGGCGGTCTCCCGGCGTGGGTCGCACGTGCCGACGACCCGCCCGCCGCGCAGCACGGTCGCTACCGAGCACAGGGCTCGGATCTCATCGAGCTTATGTGAAATGTAGAGGATCGAACGACCCTCGTTGCTCAGCCGCCGCAACGTGGAAAAGAGTACTTCGACCTCGCGCGGTGTCAGCACCGACGTCGGCTCGTCCATGATGATCAATCGAGGGTCTTGCAGCAAGCAGCGCACAATTTCGACCCGCTGGCGCTCACCAGCCGACAGGGTGCCGACCAGCCGGTTGGGATCGACGTTCAGGCCGTAGGTTGTCGCAACGTTGAGTATACGGCGTTTGAGATCTACGCGCGCATTCCCAGGCGTCAGACCGAGTGCGATATTCTCAGTAACGGTCAACGCTTCGAACAGCGAAAAATGTTGAAATACGATGCCGAGCCCGCACGCGCGGGCGTCCGCTGGGCTGTTCGGCGCATAGGCAGTGCCTTCAAGGCTCATGGCACCAGCATCGGGCCGCACGATACCGCAAATGATTTTGACGAGCGTCGATTTACCTGCCCCGTTTTCGCCCAGTAGTGCGTGGATTTCGCCCTTGGCGACGCGCAGCGCTACGTTGTCGTTGGCGACGACGCTCCCGAACCGTTTGGAGATGCCAGATACGTCCAGGAGCGGGGCCAATGTTTCAGATCCGCCAGCCCGAGTGGATGGCAGCAACGCCGCCGGTCAGGTTGCGGTAACTCACCCGATCAAAACCTGCCGCCTTGATCATGTCGGCGAACACCACTTGCTTTGGAAACTTGCGGATGCTCTCGACCAGATAGGTATAGGGATCGGCTGCACCCGCCGCCATTTGACCGAGACGCGGGATCACTTGGAACGAATGGAAGTCGTAAATTGTATCCAGGATCGGCACATCGACGTGGCTGAACTCGAGGCACAGGAACCGCCCGCCCGGCTTCAACACGCGGTAGGCCTCCGACAACGCGCAATCAATGCGCGTAACGTTGCGGATACCGAACGCAATCGTGTAGGCGTCGAATGAACGATCGGCGAACGGCAGTGTTTCGGCGTTGCCTTCGACGAGTTCGATGCGGGTCGTGAGGCCAGCGGTATCGACCTTGCGGCGTCCGACGGCCAGCATCTCTGGGCTGATGTCGCAGATCACGGCCGCACAGCCGCTGCCGCCGGTGGCCGCATAGCGCAAGGCCACATCGCCAGTGCCGCCCGCCACGTCCAGTAACCGGAACGGCTGATCGCCACGCGGTGGATTGAGCATCGTCACGAAGTCGGATTTCCATAACCGGTGAAGGCCGCCCGACATCAGGTCATTCATCAAATCATAGCGTTCGGCAACGGTTGCGAACACTTCGTTGACAAGGCCCTGCCGTGCGGCCGCCTCTACCGGTTTGAAGCCGAAGGATTGCTGCGTGCTATCTGTAGTGGCTTGGTCCATACATCGGAGCATAACCTCACCTTACCGTCGCCACAACGGCACAACTGTCGCGAACCAGAAAGGTTTTTGCTCGTGAAGCTCGAAGCTGCCCAGACCATGATTACCGCTGCCCTGAAGCATGGGCGGGAGGCGAAGTTCATGCCACTCGCCGTTGCCGTGCTCGATGCGCGCGGCGCGCTAAAGGCGTTTGCTGCCGATGAAGGCACCAGTTTGCGCCGGGCGGAACTCGCCATTGGCAAGGCCAACGGTGCGCTGGCGCTCGGACTTGGCACACGTGCCATCGCGAAAATGGCAGTCGAGCGGCCACACTTCATTGCCGCCGCCACCCATGCGGCTGGCGGTTCCCTGGTGCCGACCGCTGGCGGTGTGCTGATCCGTGACGCTGGCGGCGTGCTGCTTGGTGCGATCGGGGTATCAGGTGACAACTCCGACAACGACGAGGCGGCAGCATTGGCAGGTATCCTGGCAGTCGGCCTGAAAGGCGAAACCGGTTGATGCGAGCGCGCTCCGATGCCTGAGCTGCCCGAGGTTGAGACCGTCAGGCGTGGCCTGGAGCCGGTCATGGCCGGGCGCCGGATTGCGCGTGTCCAACAGAACCGTCCTGACCTTCGGTTCCCCTTCCCTGATAATTTCACGGGGCGGCTCGAAGGCCAGCGCGTCGTGGCCTTGGCGCGGCGGGCGAAGTATCTCGTCGTGCACCTCTCGGGCGGTGAAATTCTGGCGATGCACCTCGGCATGAGCGGGCGGTTCTCGATCACTCCCGCAAACGCCAGCGGTCCCGGGCGGCCGATCGGTGAGTACGAACAGGATATCGGTGCCCATCCGGCCCACGACCACGTCGTATTTACGATGGAGGATGGCGCGACCGTCACCTATAACGACCCGCGCCGTTTTGGCTTCATGGACCTGTTTCCGCAATCAGCGTTTGCCAACCACAAGCTGTTCGCCAATCTCGGTATTGAGCCGCTCGGCAACGAACTGAACGCGGCCTACATCGCGGAGAAGGCACACGGCAAAGCTACTGACCTCAAGGCCTTTCTCCTCGATCAAAGGATCATTGCAGGTCTGGGCAATATCTACGTGTGCGAGGCGCTGTTCCGCTCGAACCTGAGCCCGCGTCGAGGCGCTGATTGCCTTGTGAAGGGACGAGGCGGTCCGACGGTGCGAGCGGATCGCCTCGTGCCGGTCATTCGCGATGTCCTCAACGAGGCGATCGTTGCGGGCGGCTCGACGTTGCGCGATTACAAACAGACCGACGGTTCACTGGGATATTTCCAGCACCGTTTCCGGGTCTATGGCCGTGCAGGCGAAGCCTGCGTTACGCCCGGCTGTTCGCGCGTCATCGAGCGCATCGTGCAATCTGGCCGCTCGACGTTCTTTTGCCCGAGTTGCCAACGGTGATGTGATCGTTACGATAAACATAAGTCGATTAAAACAGGTGCCTGAAATATACGTGGCTATTGTTATGCAACGCAACGATCGGTTCGATTGTTGATGCCTTGCGAGGAGCATACGTTGTTTCCGGAGAGGTCGTGGCGCTTTGAGGCTTCAGGACAGCAGTCGCTTTTACAGAATTCTGCGACGGTGGTTGGTAAACGGCAGTGGCATGCGCTCAAAACACG
The DNA here is from genome assembly GCA_031401535.1 of Hyphomicrobiaceae bacterium. Classification (GTDB taxonomy): domain Bacteria; phylum Pseudomonadota; class Alphaproteobacteria; order Rhizobiales; family Hyphomicrobiaceae; genus JAKFWF01. The sequence continues at coordinate 12,837 of JANNRP010000035.1, forward strand.
GAGCGGCGCTAGCGCTCGATATACTCGCCGCCAATGGAATTACCGAGTTTGCGATTGTACAGCCAGATGGTCGAGAATTGCGGCTGTTGACGAAGGATAAGGTGATCGCACCTGCTGTCATTCGCTTCGGCACCTTCGCGGCCGAGGCGATGGCGACATTCCGCAGCCTCCTCGAGATCCACAAGGTGACGACGTCTGAGATTGTGTTTGTAAACGTCGGCGCAAACGTCGGGACGACCTGTTTGAATGCCCATGCCATCGGGTTCCGGCGCTTCGTCGCTGTCGAGCCCGAGCCGGAGAATTTCAGACTGCTTCGGCAGAATCTCGCAGGCCTATCCGGCTCTACTGTGCGCTTGGTCCAGGCAGCCATTGGCGAGCGTGCAGGCCGAGGTGCACTTCATCGACACAAGAACAACATGGGTGGTCATTCGCTCGTTGCGCCACAATCGTCAGATCGCGCCAGCGATACGATCGCCGTTGAGGTCCAGCCACTAACTTTCTGTGTGGAGGCTGACGAGCCCTTCGTATTGTTCGTCGATGTCGAGGGCTTTGAACCACAGGTCTTGATGAGCGGGGCAGACGCGATTGAGCGAAACTGCCGTGCTCTAGTCGTCGAGTTGACGCCGGCCAAATACAGTAACGACGATACGAGCAGACTCTGCCAACAGCTGGCAGCGTTTTCCGATGAGTTGTTTTTGTTGCCGTCAGGTGATCGATATCCAGCGTCTGATCTGCCCGTTTTGTTGCACGCACATCGGGATGACCACTTCGACATCGCGATGATCCGGCGCAAATGAGGTGCTGCTCCAGGCAGTCACCAATCTTTACACCGCCATTCCCGCCGACCAGCCGCTCGACCACGCCCACTGGAAGTTATAGCCGCCGAGCCAGCCGGTGACGTCGACGGCTTCGCCGATGGCATAAAGACCTTTGACGGCTCGCGCTTCCATTGTCTTAGATGACAGGTCGCGGGTGTCGATGCCGCCGGTCGTAACTTCGGCCTTGGCGTAGCCTTCCGTGCCGATGGGGCGAAAATGCCAGTTCTTGAGTTGAGCGGCGCATGCAGCCAGCGTGCGATCGGGAATATTCGCAAGCTCGGTTTGCGGCAGGTACGCAGCCGCCAACGTTTGCGCGAGGTGTGCAGGAAATAGTTCGCCAAGCACGGTATGCGGCGCTGCCTTGGGACGCGCGCGCTTGCGCTCGATCAGGAACGTCGCCGCGTCACGATCGGGCAATAGATCGAGTATGATGGCTTCGTCGGCGCGCCAATAGGACGAAATTTGCAGGATAACCGGGCCGGAAAGTCCTCGATGCGTGAACAGCATGTTCTCCCGGAAGGTTTGCTTGCCGAATGACGCGATGGCCTCCAGCGACACGCCAGCCAAACTGACATCGAAGCCTTGAGCATCGGGCGCCGCCTTGACCGGTACGAGCCCCGGCAGCGTTTGGGTGACGCGCAGGCCGAAGCGACGGGCGACGTCATAGCTGAAGCCCGTTGCTCCCATTTTAGGAATTGATAGGCCGCCGCTTGCAAGTACCAGGGCCTTTGCTGTGAAGGCGCCGCCGCTGGTTTCGATGCGAAAGTCGTGCCCATGTGTTACATTCGTTACCGTGTGCCCGACGCGCACGTCAACGCCGCCCATGGTGCATTCGGCCAATAGCATGGCGACGATGGCGCGGGCTGAGCCGTCACAGAACAACTGACCCAGCGTCTTCTCGTGGTAGGCAATGCCGTGCCGCTGCACGAGGCCGATGAAATCCGATTGCGTGTAACGTTGCAGTGCCGATTTGCAGAAATGCGGGTTGCCCGACAGAAATCGCTGGGGCGCGATATCGAGGTTGGTGAAGTTGCACCGTCCGCCGCCCGAAATCAGGATTTTCGCGCCGACCTTGTCGGTATGTTCGAGTAACAGCACCTTGCGGCCACGTTGCCCGGCCGTTAGCGCACACATCAGCCCGGCCGCGCCTGCTCCGATGATTACGACATCGAATGCTTGATCGGCAACGGCCATAGCGTGCAGCCTTGGTTGTGTGCAGGAATTACGACCGGCGGATGCCGCATGGCGGAGCTATAGCGATTTTGATCGGCAAGCAAACGTGCGATCCATTGTGGATGGGCGCCGACTGCCTGGACCTCAATGCCCAATCCTCACGGCCCAGTTCTCACTGCATTGTGTGTGGCGTTTGGTTTCGGGACGAGGCAACGGATCGAACGATGAGACCAAGGCGTTGCGGCGGGGGAGACGATGGTTAAGCCTGCCGAGACATCGGCTGTATCGGCACCCCTTTGTGCGGTCTCGATCGTCCTGTTGCTGCTGACGTGCGTTGGCGCACGCGAAATTGAGTTCCGTCCATTGGGCATTTACGTTGTGACGGCGCTGCTGCATGGCCTGTTTTATCTGGTAGCAGTGTGGTGGGTGTGGACACGGCCCGCTCGATTGCGCGATGTGCTGTTGATCCTGGTTGTTGCGGTTGTGCTGCGCGGTATCGCCATGACCGCACCGGCCAACCTGACGACCGACGGGCTGCGCTACGTTTGGGATGGGCGCATTCAGTGGGCCGGGTTCAATCCCTATCTGTGGGTGCCGGCCGATGGCGCACTCGCGCATCTGCGCGATGCGGTCATCTACCCGAACATCAATCAGAAGGAGACTGCGGTCACGATTTATCCGCCGGTCGCGGAAATGCTGTTTATTCTTGCCAATGCCATTTCGGACAGCTTGCGCGGCATCCAGGTGGTGATGGCGGCGGCTGAGGTTGTGACGATCTGGGCTGTGCTGGCGTGGCTCAAGGCTGGCAACCTGCCGCGTGAACGCGTGCTGATCTACGCGTGGCATCCAATCCCGATCTGGGAGTTCTCCAGCATGGCGCACGTCGATAGCGCGGCGACCGCGCTGCTGATGTTGACGATCGTGGCTGTCGTTAAACGACGGCAGGGGCTGGCAGGTGGACTACTGGCGGCGGCGGTATTGACCAAATATTTCCCGATTGTCCTGGCGCCGGCGCTGTGGCGGCGGTGGGGCTGGCAGATGCCTGTGGTGTTCATCGTCACAGCCCTCGTCCTCTACCTCCCCTATGCGGTCGGGGCCGGAACGGGCGTGCTCGGATTTCTCGGAAAGCATCTCGACAATGAGGGCTACGGCGCAGGGTATGGCTTCCACATCATCTGGGTCCTTCGCGATTACGGACTGTGGGCGCCATCAGGTCGGGTCTATGTGGCGCTGGCCATGACGATCCTCGGGGCGTTTGGTCTTTGGGCGTTGATGCGGCGTCGCGCCGACGAGGTGCGCGCCGAGCATCTTGTGATGCTCGCGGCTGCGTTCACGTTTCTGACGTCGCCGCACTACGCTTGGTATTTCGGCTGGCTGATCCCGCTGTTGGCGAGGCACATGTCGCCTGCCGTGCTTGGTTTTACACTCCTAGCGGTGCTCCAGAACACGCCGGGGAACGACACATGGCTGACGCAAAATTTATTCTACGCAACGATCTTCGGCGGGTTCCTGGTCATGCTGGCAGCGGAAGCTGCGTGGATGTTGCGCCTTGGAAGCAGTGCCAAGGTCAGATGACATTGAACATGTTCAATAGAACCAGCACGGAGATCGGCACGCCAAGTGCCCAGAGAACAATGTTGCGCATGTGAAAACTCCTCGGCTGAACGGTTGTTGAACCGATCAACGCGCAATTTTGGTTCTGGTTCCAGGTATCATCGGTCAGTGCAACGCCGGAATGGTAAGAATCAGTCGCAAAGTCGTCATGGCGCCAGCAAACATCAGTATCGCTATGATGAATAGAATCTCGCCGATAAATTGTGATCGGTTCGATGACGTCGCGTTTCGCGCCATCTCTCTATCGTCGTGGGCATTAGCAGTAAGTTGAAACATGGCCATTGTCGTCTCCATCGTGAACGACGCCTTTGGCGTCACTACTTTGGAGACAATTGATGTAACCGATATAAATTATCGATCGGGAATTGAACCCTCCGGCATAAGGGCGATGTAAGGAGCCCCTACCCCTTGGCCTTGACGTAGCTCCCTGGTGCGTCCTCGATGACACCGAGCTTCGCGCCGGGTACGCGGGCCGCGACCAAGCTGCCGGATTTGTCGGTCAGCCATTTGATCCAATGTGGCCACCAGGAGCCGGGCGTCTCGGTCGCGCTTTTGAACCAGTCGTCGAGAGTCGCTGCCGTCTGCGTATTGGTCCAATACTGGTACTTGAGCTTCTTCGGGTCGGGCGGATTGACGACGCCCGCGATATGCCCGGAACCAGCCAGCACATACTCGACTGGCCCACCGAACATCTTCGATCCAATGAACACCGACTGGGCTGGCGCAATGTGGTCTTCTTTCGCGGCCAACTCATAAATCGGAATCATGACCTTTTTCATGTCGAGGCGCGTTTTGGCGAGCGACATCTCGCCCTTGGCCAGTTTGTTCTCGAGATAGAACTCGCGCAGATAGAAGTTGTGGTTTGCTTCCGGCATCCGCGTCGAATCCTGGTTCCAGTAAAGCAGGTCGAACGGCAACGGCTTCTTGCCCAGCATGTAGTTGTTGACCACATAGGGCCAGATCAAATCCTTTGGTCGCAGCATGTTGAATACGCTCGCCATGCGGCTGCCTTCGAGATAGCCCTTCTCGGCCATCGAGTCGGCGATGACCTTGAGCTGCGGCTCATCGATGAATAGTTTCAAATCACCGGCCTTGGTGAAATCGACCTGCGTCGTCAGGAACGTCGCTGATATGAACGGATCATGGCCGCGCGCGGCGAGGTAGGCGAGCGTTGCCGCCAGCAATGTGCCGCCGACGCAATAGCCGACCACGTTGATCTTGTTTTGTCCGGTTTCGCGCATCACGGCATCGGTCGCCGACAACACGCCCTCCTTCATGTAGTCTTCGAACGTCTTATTCTTGAGGCGCTCGTCCGGATTGACCCACGACACGATGAAGACCGAGAACCCCTGCGACACCGCATAGCGGATGAACGACTTCGGTTGAGTCAGGTCGAGAATATAGAATTTGTTGATCCAGGGCGGCACGATCAATAGCGGCACGGCACGCACGGTGTCGGTGGTGGGTGTGTACTGGATGAGCTGCAGCACGTCGTTCTGAAACACGACTTTGCCCGGCGTCACGGCTAGGTTGCGGCCCACTTCGAACGCACTGGTGTCGGTCTGACTGATCTTGAGCGTGGGGCCTGACTTCTCGAGATCGCCAAGCAGTTGCGCGACGCCTGCCGCCAAATTGCGGCCGTTACTGGCGAAGGTCTCGCGCAGCACTTCCGGGTTGGTGCCAAGGAAGTTCGTTGGTGACATCGTGGCCGTCATCTGTCGCAGCAGGAAGTCGGCTTTTGCGCGCGTGTTGTCGTCCAACCCTTCGGTGGCGGCCAGCATCTGTTCGGCCCACTGCGAGGTCAACAGATAAGCCTGCTTCCAATAGTCGAAATAGGGGTTCGATGACCATTCGGGGTCCTTGAAGCGACTGTCTCCCGGTTGCGGGGCGGCGGTCGGCGTTACCTGCTCGCCCAGCATTCGGCGCATGGTGCCGCTCCACAGCTCAACATAACCGCGATAGAGCCCGCCCTGCACCTCGGCGAGTTTCGCCGGGTCGCCCATCCAGGCCTGCGCGATTTCTGACCACGTGTTCGACGCATCGGTGAAGTCGGTCTGCGGCTGGCCGCCTGGTCCTTTGGGGCTTGCGCGCTCAAGCAGGCCCGCCATCACTTTAGCCCCGTCCTCCATAGCCTTCAGTACATTTTGAGCGAACTCCTGCGGGTCGCTGATCTGATAAGCTGAAATATCGGTCGGAACTGGAAAACTCGGAGCTGCGGGTGCATCAGCAGATGCTTGCGGAATTGGAGCGGTCGGCTGTGCCATTGCGATCTTACGGTTTCCGGTTTCGAGCCTAATTTAAGTGGATTATCCGCTCCGGCTCGTTCCGCGTCAATTTTGTTCGATCGGTCCCGCCAATGATGGCCTGCACTGGACGCCACCGGCCTTGACGCCGTACACACGTAGCCCGTCCATCGAATCGGTCGATGGCTCTGCAACCTTAAGGACTGGAACCTGCCGTGATCGAGGATTTCCACCGCATCAAGCGCTTGCCGCCCTATGTTTTTGCCGAAGTCAACCGGTTGAAGGCAGGCGCACGAGCTCGCGGGGCGGACATCATCGATCTGGGTATGGGTAATCCCGATATGCCGACGCCGCAGCATATCGTCGACAAGATGGTTGAGACGATCGCCAAGCCTCGGACGCATCGTTACTCGGCCTCGAAGGGCATTCCGGGACTGCGTAAGGCGCAGGCGGCCTACTACGACCGTCGCTTCGGTGTGAAGCTCAATCCCGAGACGCAGGTGGTGGCGACGCTCGGCTCGAAGGAAGGCTTCGCCAACATGGCGCAGGCGATTACTGCGCCCGGCGACGTGATTCTGGTGCCCAATCCGACCTACCCGATCCATGAGTTCGGATTTATTATTTCCGGAGCAGCAATCCGGCATATTCCGGCAAGCACAGGGCCCGAGTTCCTGGCCGGTGTCGAACGCGCAGCACGGCATTCCATCCCGAAGCCCTTGGCGATGGTTTTGAGCTATCCGTCGAACCCGACGGGTATGGTCGCCGACCTCGACTTCTATGTTGCGGCCGTCCAGCTCGCGAAGCGCCTCGATCTGATCATCCTGTCCGACATCGCCTATTCGGAAATCTATTTCGACGGAAACCCGCCGCCATCGGTGCTGCAGGTGCCGGGAGCTATGGACGTCGCAGTGGAATTTACCTCACTGTCGAAGACCTACGCGATGCCCGGCTGGCGCATGGGCTTTGCGGTTGGCAATGAGCGGCTGATTGCGGCGCTGGCGCGGGTCAAGTCGTACCTCGACTATGGCGCATTCACGCCCATTCAGGTAGCTGCTGCTGCTGCCTTGAATGGCCCGCAGGACTGCGTTGCTGAAATCCGTCAGATCTACAAAACGCGCCGCGACCTGGTGGTCGACAGCTTCGGTCGCGCGGGCTGGGATATCCCATCGCCGCCCGCCAGCATGTTCTGCTGGGCGCCGATCCCGCCCGCATTCAAGGAGCTCGGTTCGGTCGAGTTCTCGAAGCTCTTGATCGAGAAAGCCGATGTTGCGGTGTCACCGGGCCTTGGTTTCGGCGAATACGGCGAAGGCTTCGTGCGCATTGGCTTGGTCGAGAATGAGAATCGGATCAGGCAGGCTGCCCGCAACATCAAGAAGTTCCTGAGTGGCGGCACCGAGACGCTGCATAATTCACTCGCCGCTCCATCCGCTGCGGTCGACAAGCGGAAGCGGGCTGCATCATGAGGCCAGCGACGAAGGCGTCGGGTGCCAGTCTACCGCCGCTGCGCATCGGTATCGCAGGTCTCGGCACGGTGGGTGCAGGCGTTCTGCATCTGCTTGAGAAGCACGGCGCGCGTCTCGGTGACACGGTCGGTCGTCCATTGACTGTTGTGGCCGTGTCGGCGCGCACGCGATCGAAAGATCGCGGTGTATCGTTGGCTGAGTTACGCTGGGTCGACGATCCCGTGAAGCTCGCAACCGACCCGGGCATCGATTGCTTCATCGAGCTTATCGGTGGTGACGAGGGGATTGCCAAACGCGCGGTGGAAGCGGCGTTGTCAGCAAAAAAGCACGTCATTACAGCCAACAAGGCGTTGTTGGCGCTGCATGGCACAGATCTCGCACGGTTAGCCGAGAAGAACGGTGTGGCGTTGAATTTCGAGGCGGCAGTCGCTGGCGGCATACCGATCATCAAAACGATGCGCGAGGCGCTCGCCGGCAATGACGTGACCCGCGTCTACGGCATCATGAACGGCACGTGCAATTACATCTTGACCAAGATGCAGGAAGAGCATCGGGCCTTTGAAGACGTGTTGAAAGAGGCACAAGCCAAGGGCTATGCTGAAAGCGATCCGACGTTCGATATCGGCGGCTTCGACACGGCCCACAAATTGACGCTGTTGTCGGCTTTGGCGTTCGGCACCAAGGTCGCGTTCGATAATGTCCACATCGAAGGTATTCAGTCGATCACGCAGGCCGACATCGAGGCCGCCGATGAGCTGGGCTATCGGATCAAGCTCCTGGGTGTTGCGCTGCAGACGGACACCGGTATTGAGCAGCGCGTCCATCCCACATTGTTGCCGAAGGATACGGCGATCGCGGAGGTTGCCGGAGTAACCAACGCGGTTGCGGTCGATGCCGATTTTGCGGGTAGCTTGTTGTTGGTCGGGCCGGGAGCCGGTGCAAAGGCAACGGCGTCGGCCATTGCAAGCGACATCGCCGATATTGCTGGCGGGTTTATTCTACCACCGTTCGGTGTGCCGACGGCCCAGTTGAAGTCGCCCAAGCGTGCGCCGCTCGGCCAGCACCAAGGGGCATTCTATGTGCGCCTCGATGCCCATGACCGGCCGGGTGTTATGGCTGCGATCACTAAGCGCATGGCCGAGCAGGACGTGTCGCTCGAAAGCATCGTGCAGCGGCGTCCACGAAAAGCGTTGCTCGCTGGTGGTGGCAAACCCGAACCGGGCAGTCAGATGCCCGTCATCTTGATCACACACGAAACGTCGGAAGCGGCAATCCGCAAGGCGCTCGACGGTATCGAACGAGACGGCAAGGTCGCGAGTAAGCCGCAGATGATCCGCATCGAGCGGCTTTGAACACCGGATCGCATACAGGGGATAGGGAACGAACCATGACGGCAGAAACAACCAGAGACGGCCTAGAACGGGTACTGGTGCTTGAAGTTGCCCGCGTTACGGAAGCGGCGGCTGTTGCTGCCGCGCGCCTGACGGGTCGAGGTAATGAGAAAGCCGCCGATAAGGCAGCTGTCGATGCCATGCGGCGCGAGCTTGGCCGCGTCAACATCGATGGCACAGTCGTCATCGGCGAAGGCGAAATGGACGAAGCGCCGATGCTGTTCATCGGCGAAAAGGTCGGAACCGGCAAGGGGCCCGCTGTCGACATCGCCGTCGATCCTTTGGAAGGCACCACCATCTGCGCCAAGGCGATGCCTAACTCGCTCGCTGTGTTGGCGATCGCCGAACGTGGAGGGCTTCTGCACGCGCCCGACATGTATATGAACAAGATCGCGATCGGGCCGGGATATCCGGAGGGCATAGTCGATCTCGACCGTTCGGTCGCAGACAATATTCATGCGCTCGCGAAGGCCAAGGGCGTTCCGGTCAACGAGATCATGGCGTGCATTCTGGATCGGCCACGACATGCCGAGATCATCAAGGCCGTGCGTGACTGCGGCGCGGGCGTGCAGTTGATTCCGGACGGAGATATCGCCGGCGTGATCTGGTGCACCAATTCGGCCGAAACCGGCATCGATATCTATCTGGGTTCAGGCGGCGCGCCAGAAGGCGTGTTGGCCGCTGCCGCTTTGCGCTGCATTGGCGGACAGATGCAGGGCCGACTGATGCCGATGAAGGATGAAGAACGGGTGCGCGCCGCCAAGATGGGCGCGGACGTCAACCGGAAGTATTCGATGCAGGATATGGCATCTGCCGACGTGATTTTTTCAGCTACCGGCGTCACCGGCGGATCGCTTTTGGAAGGCGTCAAGTTCCGCGGCGACTTCGCCGAAACCGAAACTATCGTCATGCGTGCAAAAACCGGCACTGTGCGTCGCATCAAGACGACGCTGCGCACAGTTGGAACCAAGTTGCCGGTCATTTAACTCCGACGGTCCAAACCGAGCGTCATTTTACGTCGAGATACATCGCCAGAAGCAGGAAAACGCCGATGATTCCCGCAATTCCAAGCCCGAGCACATAGCGCACGTTGTGGCCGGTCTCGCCTTGCCGGACTTCATCGCCGCCAATTGCCGCTGAGCTCGTCTCTAAACCAGCGCGGTGACGCCCCGATTTGCCTGCATCCAACTGGCTCTGGGCCTTCTTGACCTCATCCAGCCGTGGACGTTCACCACCTGACATACCCTCGTCCGTGGCCCTCTGTAAGGCCTGGGCGTCGGCTTCCCACTGCGTCAAAACCTCGGCTTTTTCCCCCTTGGTCAGGTTGCTGGTTTTGATCACATCCTTTGGATGCTCAAACACTGTTGTTGGGCTTACCTTCGCCTCCTCCGCCAACGTGGCCGGAGCTGCCTGATCGGCAACCTTTCGATTGTTGTCCATCTGTAGAACTCCCGTATGGCGATGTTTTCGCCGAACCAGATCGAAGACGTCAGTCAATGAGTTCGAATCGATCCGTTACCGCGCCAGGTCGCTGTCAACCTGGCACCTGCAAAATCAACGGGCCCGCTGCGAAAAGGTTCCTTCGCCAGATCGGCAGCGGCTGTTCTTCAGTTATGAACGCGGCAAATCGCTGATCATTCGGGCCGACGCCGCAGCTCCACCTATTTCAGGTACGCGTATCCGCCGTCGCGTCAGCACCGGTTGACATCGGCGGCGTCGCACCGTGCAATGGGATATCAACTGGTTGCTGTCGCGAGCCCTTAGAATGATCACGTCTATCGATGTCGCGCCGCTTTTCGGTCCAGCGTCAAAGCAACGCGATGCCGTTGATGCGGCGATACTGGCTGCCGCTTCCGGCATTGGCTTCATGACCATCACCGGATTGCCGGATGCCGTGCCATCTGGACGACTTGCACGCGCCGAGCTGCTGCGGATCTTCGCACTCCCCGATAACAGCAAACGCGCCCTCTTCCGCCGTAAGTTCGATGCTGCCCGGCCAAACGTCTATCGGGGTTGGTTTCCGCTGTCGTCCGGTGGTGCCACCTATAAGGAAGGTATCGATATGGGCCCTGACGTGGCGCATGCCGCGTTCAAGCCTGACCCCGCCGATCCGTTGACCGAGGCGACACCGCTGCCGGGAGAATTGGACCTTCCAGGCTGGCGCGACCGCACTGCGGCCTATTACATCGGCATGGAGCATCTGGGCGCCGCACTGATGCGCTCGATCGCGCGCGGACTGCTGCTCCCCGAAGCGACCTTCGATGACGCGTTCCAGGGTGGTATCTCGACATTGCGCTTGATCCGGTATCCGGTGCGGTCCGGGGAATCGTTCGATGGCGCCGATCCTACCAAGGTGTGGGTGGAGCACAACGGAGCCCGCCGTTATGTGATCGGTGCGCCGCATGTCGACAGCGGCTTCGTTACGTTGTTGGCGCAGGACGGTGTCGAAGGATTGCAGGCGCTTGGTCGCGACGGCGCATGGCTCGATGTGCCGCCGATCGAGGGGTCGCTGGCGGTCAATTTCGGCGGACTGTTGGAGCGCTGGACAGGCGGGCGAATAAAGGCGACCGAGCATCGCGTGCTCGGCCCGGGTCGCGAACGCTGTTCGATCCCTTTCTTCTACGAGCCTAAGGTAGATCAGGTCATCGCGCCGTTGACCATTCCAGGCGTGCCGGTCTTCACGCCATTCACTTATGGCGATCATTTGTGGGCTGCGATGATGAAGTTCGTTGAATTCCAAGGCCTCGAACATATGCGCCCACCACGCGCAGCGTGATCGATCTGGCAAACCAATCAAGGAACACGCGCAATGAAAACTCATGCACGAGCCGTTGTAATCGGTGGCGGCGTCGTCGGAGCGAGTGTCCTCTATCATCTGACCAAGGTCGGCTGGACCGATGTCGTGCTGATCGAAAAGCACGAACTCACCTCGGGCTCGACGTGGCATGCGGCGGCTGGCGTCCACACCTACAACTCGGATGCCAACGTCTCGAAGCTGCAGAAATATACGATTGATCTCTATCGAGAGATTGAAGAGATTTCCGGCCAGTCCTGCGGCATCCATCCGACTGGCAACATGGTGCTGGCGGCCAACGAAGAGATTATGGACAACCTGCGCCTGATGCATGCGCGGGCCAAGTATCTGGGGCTTGAGACCCAGCTCATCACGCCGGTCGAGGCGACCAAGCTCAACCCGCTGATCGATCCGAACGAGTTCGTCGGCGCGCTATGGCGGGCGGACGGTGGGCATGTCGACCCGAACGGCGTCACCCATGCCTATACGATTGCCGCGCGCAAGGCCGGCGCGGAAGTCTACCGGTTCACGCCGGTGACGGCCCTCAGCCAACACGTCGACGGCACCTGGGATGTGATCACCGAGAAGGGCACGATCCATGCCGAGCATGTCGTCAATGCCGCCGGGCTTTGGGCGCGCGAAGTCGGTCGCATGGCTGGCATCGAGCTGCCGGTGCTCGCCATGGAACATATGTACATCATCACCGAGGAGATTCCGGAGATCGCGGCACTGGCCAAGGAAATGCTGCCGACGACCGATTATTCCGGCGAGATCTACATGCGTCAGGAGGGCAAAGGTGTGCTCATGGGCACCTACGAGCAGGATTGCCGGGTGTGGTCGCCCGACGAGACGCCGTGGGATTTCCATATGCAGCTGCTGCCTGATGATCTCGACCGTCTGTCACCGCATCTCGAAATCGGCTTCAAGCATTTTCCAGCGATCGGCCGCGCAGGCATCAAGAAAGTGGTCAACGGTCCGTTCACGTTCGCGCCCGACGGCAACCCGCTCGTTGGACCGGTGCGGGGCTTGCGCAACTATTGGAGCGCCTGCGGTGTGATGGCCGGATTTGCCCAGGGCGGCGGCGTTGGCCTCGCACTGTCGCGCTGGATGGTTGATGGCGATCCGGGCGCCGATATCTTTGCCATGGACGTGGCTCGCTTCGGCGCATTCGCGACCAAGGGCTACACCAACATCAAAGTGGTCGAAAATTATAAACGCCGGTTCCGCGTTGCCTACCCCAACGAGGAATTGACTGCAGCGCGGCCCTTGCGCCGCACACCTGCCTACGATCGCTTGAAGGCTGCTGGCGCGGTGTTCGGCGCCAACTTCGGTCTCGAAGTGCCGCTGTGGTTCGCGCCCAAAGGCACGGAAGCAATTGAGACGCCGACCTATCGGCGCTCGAATGCATTCCCCTTCGTCAAGGCCGAATGCAAGGCGGTACGCAATGCGGTTGGCCTGATGGATATCTCGGGCTTCGGTAAATACGAGATCACGGGATCGGGAGCGGCTGTGTGGCTCGACCGGATGCTCGCCTGCAAGCTGCCGAAGCCCGGTCGCATGGTACTGGCGCCGATGCTCAACGATCGCGGTACGATCCTGGGCGATTTTTCGCTGGCGCGATTGGCTGATGACCGCTTTCTGCTGCTGGGCTCTGGCGTGGCCGAAGTTTACCATATGCGCTGGTTCGAGGCGCATTTAGCAGGTGTGAGAGATGTTGCAGTCAGGGCTATTCCGCACGCACTGACCGGCTTCATGATCGCCGGTCCGAAGTCCCGCGTCCTGTTGCAGCGCTTGGTGCAGACCGACGTTTCGGGCGATAAATTAAAGTTCTTTGCCGCTCGCGAGATGGTAGTCGGGCTATGTCCTGCGACCGTGATCCGGGCGAGTTACACTGGTGATCTGGGATACGAGATATGGTGTACGCCGGACTATCAGGTGACTTTGTACGAAGCGCTGACCGAGGCTGGCCGCGATCTAGGCCTTGTGCATTTTGGCAACCGCGCCCTGATGTCGCTCAGACTGGAGAAGGGCTACGGCGCGTTCTTCCGCGAGTTCCGTCCCGACTATAGCCCTAAGGAGTGCGGGCTCGACCGGTTTGTCGCCTACGACAAGGGCGATTTTGTCGGCCGGGCGGCAGCATTAAAGGATCGCGATACGTCGCCAACGCGACGGCTCGTGACGATGATCGTCGACACCGACACCGAGGTAGTCGGCTATGAATCCATCCTGCGCGATGGTGCGGCGGTCGGGCAGGTCACGTCGGGCGGCTATGCGCACTGGGCCGATAAGAGTATTGCGCTTGGCTATGTCAAAGCGGATCTTGCTGTCGACGGCGCCACCTTCAAGATTCCGATCTTCGGCCATGAATGCACGGCGACGATCCATATGACGCCGCTGTTTGATGCCAACGGCGGCCGCCAACGTGGGTGAAGTGGGGTTCACAGGCTGGCGGAAGCGCACTAGAACGCGGTTATGATCGCACAAACCAAATCCAAGCGGGCGGCTGTGCCCAAAATATCCGCGGCCAAAGTGCGTCGTGGTGGCAAGCCGAAGATCCCGAAAGTGGGCTTTGTTTCGCTCGGCTGCCCGAAGGCGCTGGTCGACAGTGAGCGCATCATTACCAAACTGCGCTCAGAAGGCTATGAGATTGCCAGCGATTACGATCGCGCCGACGTAGTGGTCGTCAATACGTGCGGTTTTCTCAATTCGGCAAAAGAGGAGAGCCTGGCGGCGATCGGCGAAGCAATGGCCGCGAATGGCCGCGTCATCGTCACCGGCTGTCTCGGCGTTGAGGAGGCTCGCATTCGGGCCGAGCATCCCGGTGTCCTCGCTGTTACCGGCCCGCACCAATACGAGCAAGTGGTCAACGCCGTGCATGATGCTGTGCCGCCGTTGCACGATCCATTCCTCGATCTGGTGCCGCCAGAAGGGCTGCGCCTGACACCGCGCCACTACGCCTATTTGAAGATCTCCGAAGGCTGCAACAACGCCTGCTCGTTCTGCATCATTCCCGACTTGCGCGGGCGTCTGGTCAGCCGCCCGGCCAACCACGTCATGACCGAGGCTGAAAAGCTCGTGAAAGCCGGCGTCAAGGAACTGCTCGTTATCAGTCAGGATACCAGCGCCTACGGTCTCGACATCAAGTATGCCACGAGCCCGTGGAAGGGCGAGCCGCTGGCGGCGCGGTTCCTCGACCTGTCGAAGGCTTTAGGGCAGCTCGGCGCCTGGGTGCGGATGCACTACGTCTATCCCTATCCTCATGTCGACGACGTGATCCCGCTGATGGCGGACGGCCTGTTGTTGCCCTATCTCGACATTCCTTTTCAACATGCGTCACCGCGCGTACTAAAGGCGATGCGCCGCCCTGGCAACCAGGACAAAACGGCTGCACGCATCGCCAAGTGGCGCACTGTTTGTCCCGACCTTGCCGTGCGCTCGACGTTCATCGTCGGCTTCCCCGGCGAGACGGACGCAGACTTCGAACTGCTGCTCGATTGGTTGCGCGAGGCACGGCTAAATCGGGTCGGCTGCTTCAAGTACGAACCGGTCGAGGGCGCCAAAGCCAACGATCTCGAAGGTACCGTGCCGGAAGAGGTGAAGGAAGAGCGCTGGCACCGCTTCATGGCGGCGCAACAAGATATCAGTCGCTCGATCCTCAGCTCGCGCGTCGGTCGCACCATTGATGTCATCATCGACGAGGTCGACGAAGATGGCGCGCTTGGCCGCTCCAAGTGGGATGCGCCGGAGATTGACGGTAGTGTGTTTCTCAATGGCGTCACCGACGTCACGGTGGGGTCGATCGTGCAAGCCAAAATCGTGCATTCCGATGAGTACGATCTGTGGGGCGAACTGGCATGAGTAGGCCTCGCATTCTGCTGACGCACACGCCCGACATGCGGGCAAACTACTATGGCGGACGGGCGCTTTCCGGTCTGCAGGCGCTTGGCGATGTGGTGCTGCACGAGGGGCCATTGCCGCTGGCAACCGCTGAACTTGCGGCGTTGGCCAAGGGCGCAGTGCTCGTCGTCAGTGACCGCAATACGCCGGGTGAGGCGGCGCTGTTCTCGCAACTGTCCGATACCGTCGCCTTTTTGCGTTGCGCCGTCGATATTCGCACCATTGATGTCGCCGCCGCGTCTAACGCTGGCATTCTGGTGACGCAGGCGAGCCCGGGGTTTGTCGCCTCTGTCGCGGAAATGGCATTCGGCCAAATGATTGATTTGGCGCGCGGCATCACACGGTCGTCTATCGACTATCGCGCTGGGATCCAACCGGAACCGCGCAAGGGCGTGCAGTTGCAGGGTGCCACGATTGGCCTGCTCGGCTACGGCGCGATCGCACGCCATGTGGCCAAGCTCGCATTGGCGTTCGGCATGACCGTGCTGGTCAATGACCCATACGTGACCGTCGATAGCCCGGATATTCAACAGACAACGTTTGCCGACGTGCTAGCCCGTGCCGACTTCGTACTGCCACTTGCGATCGCGACAGAAGAGACCGAGAATCTTATAAATGAGGTAGCCCTGCGTCAGATGAAGCCGACGGCGTTTCTCATAAATCTATCGCGCGGCAATCTGGTTGATGAAGCGGCCCTCGGACGGGCGCTCGATGGTCGTTGGATTGCGGGCGCCGCTATGGATGTCGGGCGCGCGGCTGATCAGATGCCGTCGGCGCGGCTGGCCGCCCGTCTCGACGTGATTGCGACCCCACATACAGCGGGTTTGACGCCCCAGGCGATCGAACATCAAGCGATGGAGACGGTTGCGCAGGCAGCTGAAATTCTGGCGGGCCGCATACCCAAAGGCGCTGTCAATGCTGCAACAGCTCATCGCATGGGGCATAACTTTGTCCCTTATGAGCTGCCGGCCACCTGAAGAGCAGCGCGAAACGTGTTGGCGTAGGCTCTGACGCTGTCGCTGATCGGATCGGCATAGCCGCCACCGATGGCAATCGACACAGGGATGCCGCGCTGTCGGCAAAACTGGAAAACGCAGGTGTCGCGCGCGATCAATCCTTCGAACGTCAGGTTCAGGCGGCCGAGTGTGTCGGATTTGAGCGGATCGGCACCTGACAGATAGAGCACGAGGTCGGGGCGGAAGGCCGCGACCTGTTCCAGCGCTGCATGCAGCGCATCGAGATAGGCCTGATCTTCGGTGCCGTCGGGTAATCCGATATCGAGATCGGATGCTACTTTACGGAATGGGAAGTTCTTCTCACCGTGCATGCTGCACACGAATACGCGGGCGTCCGGCGCCAGAATCGCGGCATTGCCATCGCCCTGGTGCACGTCAAGATCGATGATGGCGATGCGATCGACGGCGCCCTCGCCCAGCAACGTCAAGGCGGCTACCGCCAGATCGTTGAACACGCAGTAGCCCGAGCCGAAGTCGCGGTGCGCATGATGCGTGCCGCCCGCGAGCTGCCCCGACAACCCGTCGCGTAAAGCTGCCCGCGCGGCAGCGAGTGATCCGCCGACCGTCGCACGCGAGCGCGCGACCAGCGTCTCACTCCACGGCAGACCAATGCGGCGCTGAACATCGGCGCCCAGCGTGCCATCAAGCACGGCTGCCACATAGACCGGATCGTGGGCGCGCATCAGGTCGTCGACACTGGCGACCGGCGATTTGACGAGGCGGGCCAGGCCCAGTGAACCCTCAGCCTGCATCAGTCGGCGCAGCATCGTGTACTTGCCGGCCGGGAAGCGGTGGCCGGAAGGTAGCGTCAGATCAGGCGTGCCGGGGTAGAAGAACAGCACCGTTCAGACGGTCGTCGTTGCTGGCATCGTCAACTCCAGATCTTCGATTTGTCGCCGCCAAACTCCATCGCGCAGAACATGCCGCCTTGGTAGAAGTCGGCAACGGGGTCGGCGGACAGCTTAGCCTGTTCAGCCATGGCGTGTGCCCGATGATCTTCGCCGCGGCCCGTCGGTCGGTAGCCCAACTCATAGGCGCGGGAGTTGTCCCACCAGCTGCGTTCATTGAGCGAGGCGCCGTAGAGCACCTCGAAGTGAATGTCCGGATGATCGAGCCCGATGCAGCAAAGTTGCACCATGTCGTCCGGTGAAAGCCAGATCGAAAGCCGTCGTTGATCGAGTGGCTGGTCGCCGAAATTTCCAATCCTGAGACAAGTCACGCCCATGCCGTGCTTGTCCGCATAGAGCGAGCCCAGTGCTTCGCCGAATACCTTGGACACGCCATAGCGCCCGTCAGGCCGCGGTTGCACATCGTTGCCGATGCGCGTGTGGCGGGGGTAAAATCCGACGGCATGGTTCGACGACGCGAACACCACTCGCTTGACGCCCTTTCGCCGTGCGGCCTCGAACAGATTGTAGCAGCCGATGATATTGGCGGGCAGAATCACGTCCCATGGGCCTTCGACTGAAAAGCCGCCCAGATGGATGATGCCGTCGATGCCCTCGCAAATTGCTTCAACTTGGGCCATGTCGGCCAAGTCGGCGGCTTTGAAGGTTTCGGCAGGCTTCAGATCGGCGGGCGCCGTGAGATCGGATAGCACGAGGTCGGGATAGATTGACGGCAACAGCTGCCGCAGTCGCGTGCCGATACCGCCGATTGCGCCGGTTAGAAGAATTCGCGACATGCAGTCTCCTCAATCGATTTTTGTTACCTCAAAGTTGTCGTACAACTTTGCACCGGACCGTCTGGCATCGCAAGCCCCTATGCCCGACCGCATTTACTCAGCCGCGTCGTGACTGCGGAAGGTGGCGCCGAGCCGCGCGGCGGCGTCGCGCATTGCGGCTATGAACGTCATCGCCTGCTCGAGCGGCACCCGCGCTTGCGGCGACGATGCGGCGATCCCGCCTACCACTTGGCCGTTGGCGGCAATCACCGGTACAGCAACGCATACGACGCCTTCGATGAACTCCTGGTCGTCGATGCCGATCTGTGTGGCGGCAATTTTTTCCAAGGCCCGAGATAATTGCTGCGGATCGACGAGCGTACGGCTGGTATAGCGGCCGAGCGGCATAGCAGCGATCGTGTGCTGGCGTTCACGGGCTGGCAACTGCGACAGCAGCAGCTTGCCGATGGCCGTGCAGTGGGCCGGTACCCTGCTGCCAGCCTCGAGCCGCAGCCCGAGCGGCCACTTTGCTTCGACACGATCGAGGTACAGCACCTCCGATCCAACGAGAATGCCAAAGTTGCAGGTTTCCCCTACTTGCTCGGAGATCGACCGCAAAATGGCATGGCGCAAAGTGCGAGGTGCCGCCGCCCGCAGCGTGCCGAGCGCAAGTTCAATCAGACGCGGCCCCTCGATGAAGCCTCGTTTCAGGGTGTCACGTTCGATGAAGCCCATGTCGGTCAGCATTGTCGTGATGCGATGTGCCGTCGGCTTGGTGAGGCCTGATGCACGTACGATTTCTGCCATGGTCAATGGCTGGCGGCCTGATGCGATGATTTCGAGGATCGAGAACGCCTTACCCATGGCGCCAAGCTGCGCCAGATCGGGATTGGGCGCTGCGCGTTCCCGGCGCAGGGCACGCTGGCCGCCAACAGGTGGCCTAGATTTGGCAGCAGGCTGGGAACGTGGCGGCATGGCTGATGTGAGCTGGGCTCCGGTTGCAATGGGGCTGGGCAATGTTGAGTATGGGCGAAGCCAGCGGGGAGACGCAACAGCACCATGACGACCGACAGTACAAAACGACCTAAAACAATAGAGGATTCTGGCAAAGGTCCTGGCAAAGTCGCCGATCAGATGGCGGCGACGATGCATGCCTACGGTGTGAGGTTTGCCTTCGGCATTCCCGGTAATGACGTGCTCGAATTGTTTCGGGCCTGCGATGCCGTCGGCATCCGCACAATCGTCCCCAAAAGCGAACCGTCGGCAGCGTTCATGGCCGATGCGGTAGCTCATGTCACCGGCAATCCTGCCGCCTGCATTTTCGCGCTTGGACCCGGCATTGCCAATGCTGCGTCGGGGATCGCGGGCGCCATGATGGAACGCGCCCCGCTGGTCGTTCTGGGCGGCGAAATGGGCGCGAACAACCGCAGCATCTATAACCATCAGGTATTCGATCACGTTGCTGGCATGACGCCGGTGACGAAGTTTGCCGCCGAGCTCAATGCCGGACGAGCAGGACAGCAGATGGCACGGGCACTCGATATCGCGCTCGATCATCCACGCGGTCCGGTGTTTCTGAACTGTCCGGCGGACGCGACGCGGGCGGTATCGACAGAGACTAAACGAAGCATTCCGGAACCGCGCCGCCATGGCGCACTGACGGCAGTCGGCATAGAGGCGGCAACCAAGCAGCTGGCGGCAGCCGTGCGACCGGTTGCCCTGATCGGCAGTGGTGCACTGCGCGGGCAGACGCCCGAGCGCATGGCAGCCTTCATCGATGCCTGGCGGATGCCGTTTTTCCAGACGTACAAGGCAAAGGGCCTGGTGCCGGAAACGCACGCCCTTTGCTTGGGGGCGGTCGCCTTGTCGCCGGTCGTCGATGACATCAGCCTCAAGCTGATCCGCGAGGCTGATCTCATCGTGCTGATCGGTTTTGATCCGATCGAGTTGCGTGACGCCTGGCTCGATGCCTGGGCACCTCAACAGCGGATCATGTCGATCGACTGGACCGCGCAGTCGCACCGAATCTTCCCAACCGGTGAGCAATTGATCGGTGATGTGGCGGCCATCGTTGAGCAACTTACACCGGCGCACGCTAAGCCGTTGGGTTGGCTAACGTCGCGTCTGAGTGCCCATAAGCAGGCGGTCGCCGAAGTAGTTCGGCCGCGTGAACCCGACGGCCGCATCAGTCCGGCTGGCCTGTTCGCGGCCGTGTCGCGGCGCGTTACCACCAATACGATTATGAGCGTCGATGTCGGTGCGCATCGCATCCTTGCCAATCACGTGATCAACTGCGTGACGCCAGGGCAATTGCTGCAATCGAACGGCTTCGGCTGCATGGGCTATGCTATCCCGGCAGCGATCGGCGCGGCGTTAGCTGCCCCGGACAAGCGCATCATCGCAATGCTCGGTGATGGCTGTGCATTGATGAGCCTCGGTGAGCTTGCGGTTGTCGCCGAGCAGAAGTTGGCCGTAGTGACCATCATCCTCAACGACGCCAGCCTCGCGCTGATCGAACTCAAGCAAAGCAAGATGGGCATGGACCCGTTAGCGACGACGTTCAAATCTCCGAACTTCGCCGACATTGCCAAGGGCTTCGGCATCGCGTCCGAACGTGTGACGTCGCTTGCCGCGTTCGATGCTGCGCTGGAGAAAGCGACAGTCGCGGGCACAGCGCATGTTATCGAAGCGATGGTTGATCCAGCCGAATACTGGGAGCAGATGTGATTGCGCCATTTCGTAAGTGTGGGGCTTGTGTTGGGTAATTTTCGTTATCCTTTTGAATATATCCGGTGGTTCAAAGTTGCGCTGATCACATTTTCACAAATAATAATAGAGCCTCTTGCCAATCATAAAAATCAGGCGCACGATAGTGGCTGACGACGGTTGGTCTCCCTGCCCCGTCGCTGGGTAAATGCCAGCGGATGCGAGGTGGGACACTGCAGAGCAGGCAGTGTGTCCCCGCTGAGATTAGCGGTCGTTGTGTAAATCTCGGCGTACTGGAGGAGCTATGGATCCGCCTGGTCAGAGAGAACGACTTCGCTAATAAGCGAAGTCACGACACGGCAATAGGCACTGCCATTAGTGCGTCGTTGGCAGAGGCCGTCCGAGTCGCCCAATTCAAAATTTGGAATACTTCTGCGAGCGCAAGGCCTCAAAAAAGGTTGTTGCAGGCTCGATTAAAAAGTCCGGTTAGAGACCGGGCAAAGCATCGGAAGATGCGAGCCCCGTCAGCTATATGCTGGACGGGGCTTTTTTAATGTCTGCAATGTTATCTTGAGATATTATTAGAGCTGGGCGATGCAGTGATTGTCTGACGGTATTGTCATTCCCGCGTTTGGTGCAATTGCGCGGGGATGACGGTGTGCGTTTTCCATATCGAGCAGGAACTGTCGCACTTGTTGCTGAGCAGCCTGTGATGGCCCGAGGGACTGCAACGGCCTAAGTCGTTACGGGCGCGAGTGCGCACGTCACGCGGTCGCCAGCGTCACTCTTATGAAATCCGCAATGTTGGCGATCTCGTCCAAACCGAAGACCGGCAATGCGGTGTCTTCGATGGCATGATCAGCAGCGATCGCCACGACATGAAGATCGTCGACGGCCAGTAGGCGCTTGTCGACAGCCCCTGAGCGACGAATTTCAATCTTTGGAAATGGCGCGCGCTTATAGCCCTCGACGATGATCAGATCACAGGGGCGCAACCGAGCGATCACCTCTTCCAGGCGTGGCTCCGGCTGACCGCGCAACTCCTCCACGATTGCCCAACGTGCGCCTGAAACGATCGCAACCTGAGCCGCGCCGGCCCGCCGGTGCCGCGCGCTATCGGTATCGCCATCGTCGATTTGGAAGGCGTGATGTGCATGTTTGACGGTTGCAACCCGCAGCCCACGTCGCGTGAATTCGGCGACGAGCCGTTCGACCAGCGTCGTCTTGCCGGAGTTCTTCCAGCCGACAACGCCGATGATAGGAGAATGGCTTGGGATTGCGTCGGCGGTGGTCACGGCGTGTCAGCCTTGCAGCAGGCGGCGCGCTTCGTCGAGTTCGTCGGGATGGTTGGCATTGAAGAATGGATCGATCTGGCGTGCAGCCATGGTGATGAACGGAAATTCGACGGCGATCGTACCATGCCGGTCGGTCCATGCCAGCACCTTGCGCACGCCCTCTTTGAGGGCTGCCTCCAGATTATCGGCGAGCGCCACCGGCCAAAGCCCGATCACCGGATGCAATTCGTTGCCGGAACTGGCAATCGCGATCGCGGTTGACCGGTCAGCAACGGCGCCCGTCAACCGCCTGACCAGGTCATGCGGAATAAAGGGCGCGTCAGTCGATACCGTTGCAATGTGCGTGGCGATGGGTTCGTGCGCGGCTGACCAGCGCATTCCCGCTAGAACGCCAGCTAACGGCCCGACAAAGCCGTCGATGGTATCGGGCGCGACCGGCAAGCGAAATGCTGCAAACCGCACCGGGTCGCCATTGGCGTTGATCACCAATGCCGAAACTTGCGGCTTCAGTCGCTCGATGACGTGCACCAGCATTGGTCGCCCGCCGAGTTCACGCAGGCACTTGTCGCCGCCTGCTGCCGCACCGGGAAACATCCGGCGCGATTGGCCGCCCGCCAGGAGAACGCCGGTGATAGTCATGATCTGATCTCCAAAGGCGCTGGTCATAAGTTGCGGGTGCGTCAAACGGCGTGCGACGCCGACGCGATCCTAACACACTGCCGTCTGCACCTCGGGGGTATGGTCAGCCAATTATCGCGACGAGCCCTGGAGCGCACCATGACCAAAGTTATAATCACCGGATTGTTTGCGTTGCCACTGCTGGTGGCTGCGCCCGGCATCGCGTCGGCGAAGTCATGTTCGGAATTGCGGGCGCTGTGCTGGACCATGCGCAGTGATAAGTCCGATTGCACCAAGCCTTACCAACGCTGCCTCTCGACGGGCACGTTCATCACGCCGCTCGGTCGCGTATTCAAGGCGACGAAGTAATCAGTCTTCGCTGGCGCCTTTGCGGCGATGTTCACGACCCTCGTCTTCCAGTCGGCTGATATCGGCATCGAACACGATGCGTTCGGTGCCGGCTAGCGCCACAAAGCGTTTGCCACGGGCGCGGCCGACAAGCGTCAGACCGGCCTTGTTTGCCAAGTCGACACCCCACGCCGTAAAGCCCGAGCGTGACAGCAGAATCGGGATCCGCATCTTCACGGTCTTGATCACCATTTCAGAGGTGAGACGACCGGTCGTGTAGAATATCTTGTCGTCTGGCCGCACCTTGTTCAGGAACATATAGCCTGCGATCTTGTCGACGGCGTTGTGACGGCCGACGTCCTCCATATACACCAGCACCTTATCCTCGTGCGCCAGCACACAGCCGTGGATGGCGCCGGCTTTGAGATAAAGGCTCGGTTCGGTGTTGATTTTCTTGGCAAGCGTATAGAGCCACGACGTTTTGAGACGCGCTTGCGCATTGAGTTCGATTTTATCGAACTCCTCCATCAGATCACCAAATATGGTGCCTTGCGCACACCCAGAGGTCTGCGTTTTTTTCTTCAGCTTTTCCTCATAGTCGGTCTGCCGTCTGGTGCGCACCACGATCGTGTCGATGTCCTCGGCGTGTTCGATCGCGGTGATCTCGTCGTCGGGCTTCAGCATGTTCTGATTGAGCAGATAACCGACCGCCAGCAGATCAGGGTGATCACCAATCGTCATCATCGTCACGATCTCGCGGGCATTGAGAAACAGTGTTAATGGCCGCTCGGTGACGACGGCGGTCTCGATGATCGCGCCCGTCTGATCAATGCCTGACACCGTGACAGAGAGGCGGGGATCGTCGGGCGTCGGGCGAACCTGGAATTCCTTCATCGTCGCAGTCGTCCTTTGATTTTACACTCGTACCCGACTGTAGACCATCTTGCTGCAAAACAGCGATTGCGGTTCGCAGCCTCAGCCATTGCGTGGCGTTCGCATGATTGTGACCCGGGCACAGCGATCTGTCGGGGGTTTTTCATTTTGAGGAGGCGAACGCACGCGTGTAGAACGGCGCGTGTCGCAACCCACGCGGAACCGTTATGACCCATATCACCTGCATTTCACCGATCGACAGCAGCATCGTCGCATCGGTAGCGCCGTCAAGCCTCGCTGAGATTGACCGTGCATTGGCGTATGCGCGCCGGGCACAGGCCGATTGGGCGCGAGTTTCCATCGGGGAACGTGCCGCGGTGATGGTGCGTGCGCTCGATGCACTGCGGGCAATGAACGGCGACGTGGTCCCTGAGCTTGCCCGGCAGATGGGGCGGCCGGTGCGCTACGGCGGAGAATTCCGCTCGGTGGAAGAGCGGGTGATGCACATGGTGTCCATCGCGGACGCAGCACTTGCGCGGGTCGTGCCTGCGGCAAAAGCTGGCTTCCGCCGCCACGTTCGCCGTGATCCGCTGGGAGTCATCTTCACCATCGCGCCGTGGAACTATCCCTACCTGACTGCGGTCAACACCATCGTGCCCGGGCTGATGGCTGGAAACGCGGTGATTTTGAAAGCCGCCTCGCAAACGATCTTGACCGGTGGGCGCTTTCAAGCGGCCTTCGATCAGGCGGGATTGCCGAAGGGACTGTTCCAGCATTTGGCTCTGACGCATGAGGCGACGGCGAAAATCCTGTCCGGCGGCCACGTCGACCATGTCAGCTTCACCGGCTCGGTCGAGGGCGGGCGTACGATCGAGCGGGCAGCGGCCGGTACATTCACGTCAGTCGGACTTGAGCTTGGCGGTAAGGATCCGGCCTATGTGCGTGCGGACGCCAAACTCGACCACGCGGTCGAAAATCTTGTCGATGGGGCATTCTTCAATTCAGGCCAGAGCTGCTGTGGTATCGAGCGCATCTACGTCCACAAATCGCTGTTCCGCGATTTTGTCGATGGTGCCGTGGCGCTGACCACGCAGTATCGCCTCGACGATCCGTTGGTCGAGGCAACAACGCTGGGACCGATGGCGGCCACTCGTTTCGCCGATCTGGTGCGTGCGCAGACGGCCGAGGCCATTGCCAACGGAGCAGTTGCGCATATCGACCAGTCAGCGTTGGCGCGCAGCAGCCCCGGCACACCCTGGCTCGGGCCCCAGGTGCTGACGAACGTCGATCACACGATGCGCGTCATGTCGGAGGAGAGTTTTGGTCCGGTCGTGGGCATCATGGCGGTCGAGAACGACGATGAAGCCGTGCGGCTGATGAATGACAGCGCCTATGGACTGACAGCTTCGATCTGGACCGCCGATCTTGATACGGCTGACGCGCTTGCCGCGCAGATTGAAACCGGCACCGTGTTTGCCAATCGCTGCGACTATCTCGATCCGGCGCTGGCCTGGACGGGTGTGAAGGACACGGGTCGTGGTGCTTCCCTGTCGCGCATTGGCTATGAACATCTGACCCGCCCCAAGAGCATCCATCTGCGCGCGGTTTAGATCATCGCAGCCGCAGCATGACGACGCCGCAGACGATGATGACGGCTGCCGTCCAACGCCAACGTGTCATCGGCTCGGACAGGAATACCGCGCCGATCAGGGCCGCAAACAGCACGCCGGTTTCGCGCAACGCCGCGACCAGCGCAATCGGTGCTTTGGTCATGGCCCAGGTGGCGATGATATACGATGTGATCGAGAGAGCTGCCGCGCCAGCCGCTGGCATCCACTGCGCCCGCGTCCTGAGACCGGCATAGACCGATGGCCCGCGTACCAGCAGCGCCGTTATACCCATCACGACGGCGTTGCCCAGCATCTCCCACAGGATGAAACTTGCTGCTGATCCGTTGAGGCGTGCGCCATATCCATCGACGATCGTATAGGCGCTGATGGCGACCGATGTGCACAACGCGAGGCCAACGGCGCGGGCATCGAGTTGGCCCGTGCGGCTGCCTTTCATCGACATCAGGAAGACGCCACTGGCGAGTGCCGCAATCCCAAGGTAACCCCAGCCGCTTAGTGTCTCGGCCAGCAATAGTGCAGTGCCGGCGGCGGTCAGCAGTGGTGCCGAGCCCCGGGCGATCGGATAGACCTGAGCCAAGTCACCCGCGCGATAGGTTGCGATCAGGAAATAGCGATAGATGGCGTGGATCGCCAGCGATACTGCGATCCAGGGCCAGGCAGCGACGACCGGCCATTGCACGAACCAGACCGCCACGCCCGAAATCACGCCACCGAACAAGCTGATGCGTGCCATGGTGTCGAACGGATCGCCGTTGCCTTTGAGCAGTGCGTTCCAACCAGCGTGCATGGCGGCAGCCGCCATGACGGCGAGGAATACGTAGAGTTCCATTGTGGTGGTGTCGGCCCCGCTCGTCGGCAATCAAGAGAGCGAGGTTAGAGGCGTAACCATAACCTGTCACGCAGCATGTCCGTGGTGTGGTTTCTGGCAATGCGCTGTTGTAGGTGGATATGAAAAATGCTATTTTTATCAAAATGATAGTGTATCAAAGTTAGGTGAAATGCGCGCAGACATTCATCCGCTGCAACAAAAACGATTGGCCGCCCTGCGATCGCTCGGCATTCTCGACACGCCTCGGGAATCCAGGTTCGACAGTATCGTCGAATTGGCGGCGGAACTCTGCGATGCGCCGATCGCCGTTATTAATTTGATCGATGAAAACCGACAATGGTTCAAAGCGGAAGTTGGGCTGGGCATTCGCGAAACGCCGCTTGAGACGTCGATTTGCTCGCATGTGATCCTGCAGCCCGGCCTGACCATTATTCGAGATACGCTGAACGACCCGCGCATGTGCGACAACCCATTGTGCTTCGGTGAACAGCAGTTGCGGTTTTATGCCGGTGCGTTGTTGCAGACGGAAGCCGGTCTGCCGCTGGGGACACTGTGTATTCTGGATCGTGTGCCACGTGATCTGACAGACCGGCAAAGGCGTGTGCTTAGCGTGCTCGCCGATCAGGTGATGATGCAGATCCAGCTTCGCCATGAGCTTCGAATGGCGGATGTGCTGCGCAAGGAAGTCGACCATCGTGTCAAGAATTCACTCGGGCTCGTTGGTTCGCTGCTTGGCTTGCAAGCCAAGCAATCAAACAATATCGAAGTGACCAACGCACTAAAGTTCGCGCGTGATCGCGTGCTGGCAATTGGCGCTATTCACGATCAACTTCATGCCTCGGCATCGGGGAACGATGTCGATTTGAGCGAGTTCACGGATCGCTTGGTTGCCGCGCTTGCGGCCCAAACACGCAGTGATGTGACCATCAGTGCTACGGTTCCGCCCATGACGCTGAATGCTCGTCATGCCATCAATTTGGGGATCGTCGTCAATGAACTCGTGAGCAACGCGCTTCGTCATGGATTCCCGGAAGGACACAGCGGGCACATCGCTGTTGCCGGAAATGTCGAGGGTGAGAAACTACGGATCACGATCCATGACACGGGTATTGGTTTGCCGGAAGGTTTCGATCCGGCTTCGTCGAAGGGGCTGGGCATGCGGGTTTCGCGATCCCTTTCGCAGCAATTCGGCAGCACGCTCGGCTGGTCGAGCGGCGACCAAGGCACGACGTTTTCATTCGATATGCCTGTTCAACCCTAGCGGCTGTCACCGTCACAACAGGCGCTTGAGCTCGGCTTTTAGCTCGGGCGCAAGGTCGGCGCGGGCGAGCGCGTAGGCGACGTTGGCCGTCAGGAATCCGATTTTAGAGCCGCAATCATAGATGTTACCGTCGAAGCGCACGGCGTGAAACGGCTGTTTGTGCTGCTGCCATAGCCGGATCATAGAGTCGGTTAGCTGGATCTCGCCACCGGTGCCGCGCTCTTGGGCGGCGAGCAGCCCGAAGATCTCAGGTTGCAGGATGTAGCGGCCGGTGATGTGCAAATTGGACGGCGCCGTGCCGCGCGGTGGCTTCTCGATCATCGCCGTCAAAGCCGATACTTTGGCCTGCCGGTCGGCAACGCCGACGATGCCGTAGTGATGGGTTTGGTCATCGGGTACGGGTGCGACGGCGATGTGGTTGCCGCCGACATCATTGTACGCATCTATCATCTCGGCGAGGCAAGACTTCGTGCCGTGGTGCAGCATGTCGGGCAGCAGCAACGCGAACGGTTCATCGCCGACGAGTTCACGCGCGCACCATACTGCGTGACCCAGCCCCAGCGGCTTTTGCTGGCGCGTGAAGCTCGTTTGGCCGGCACCTGGCAAGTCGTTCAGCAGCTCGGTCAACTCCTTGGCTTTGCCGCGCGTTTCAAGCGTGTGCTCGAGTTCGTACTGGCTATCGAAATGATCCTCGATCACGCCCTTGTTGCGCCCCGTTACGAAAATGAAATGCTCGATGCCAGCAGCCCGGGCTTCGTCGACGACGTGCTGGATCACAGGCCTGTCGACGACGGTGAGCATTTCCTTGGGCATCGCCTTGGTGGCTGGCAAAAACCGTGTGCCAAGACCTGCAACGGGAAATACGGCCTTGCGAATGGGCTTCTTGGCAGTCGACATCGATAAGAGCTCCAGGGCAAATGCGTTTGACTGTCAATTCTGGCAGTTGTCTCGCATACAGCGGCAATTGCCACAACGCGCGGGCTGCGGGTAAACGTTTGTTGTGGCTTTACGCTTACACCCGACCCGTGCGGCCGTCGGCGGCCATCAATCGAAGCATAAGGGAAGTGCAT
>JANNRP010000036.1:0-3045 GCA_031401535.1 Hyphomicrobiaceae bacterium
GTGAACCCGGCACGCTGGCCCCAGCCGATATCGTCGCTGGAAAATCGGCTGCCACGCAAGCCGATTTGGATCGTGCGCTTCGGATCGATCAAACCTTCTTCGACACCGCGGCGAAACGTTGTCGCATGGTTGATCTTGGTATCGGCGAGGACGTCGAGCGTGTCGGGATGGGCATCGAACTGCACAACACCAACCGGCCCGCCTTTCGCGATCGCCCGCAAGATCGGCAGCGGCACGGTATGGTCGCCACCGACCGACAACGGCAGTGCACCTGCTTTGTGGATCTCGCCAAAGAAGCCCTCGATCTGAATCATGCTCTTTGCAAGATCGATCGGATTGACTGGTGCGTCGCCGACGTCTGCTACGTTGCAAATGTCGTAAGGCGCGATGCCGCTCGTGGGATGCACTCGGCGAATCAGCCGCGACGCTTCCCGCACCGACGCAGGTCCCTGGCGGGCGCCGGATCGGAAGTTGACGCCGAGATCGAATGGAACACCAACCAGCGCGATATCGACATCGGGCGATATGTCGTGCCTTTGCGTGCGCATGAACGTCGCAACGCCAGAAAAGCGGGGTGTAACGGCGGCATCGACAGGTTGAAATCGTGGATCTCTTCGCATCGACGGCATCCTTTAGATCAGCTCTTTCGCGCGCAGTTCGGTTTCATACGCCACAATCGTCGCCGACAAGCGCCGCAGCAGCACGTCACATTCCGCCCGTGTGATCGTCATCGGCGGTGACAGCATGAACCAGTCGCCGTTTTTACCACCAGCGGTCCGCCGCGCGTAGATCAGCAACCCGTTGTCGAGGCCGTGATTGCGTATACCGTCAGATGGATTCTCGTGTACCGGCAGCGTGCGCTTGGTCGCCTTGTCGGCAACAATCTCGACCGCGTACAACATGCCCATGCCGCGCACATCACCGACAATGCTCGAGCGCGCACCAAGCTCAACCATGCCAGCCTTGAGATAGGCGCCGGTATCCCGAGCGTTGGCGACCACGCCATAACGCTCATACTCGTCGAGCACAGCCATGGCGACAGCACAACTGATCGGGTTTGCCGAGTAGGTATGCGAATAGGAGAATCCGGTCTTTTCCGCCAACGCATCCACCATGCCGGCAGGCAGCAGTGTCGCGCCGAGCGGCGTATAACCCGACGCCAACCCCTTGGCCATGACGACGATATCAGGCAGCGCATTTGGCCAGTTGTGGGCCGCCAGAAACGTTCCGGTGCGCCCGGTGCCACACAAAACTTCGTCGAACACAAGAGCGATGCCGTGGCGCGTACAGATTTCCCGAACCTCAGTGAAATAGTCCGACGGCGGCACATTGCAGCCCGTCGCCAGTCCGCCAACCGGTTCGATCATGAAGGCCAGCACATTTTCCGGTCCGAGCGCGCGGATCTTATCGTCGAGTGCTCCGGCGCAGGCGCGTGCCCAGGTCTCGGCCGTATGATTTGCCGGGGGACGGTAAGTAAGCGGGGCCGGCACGCGTTCACAGGTCCATGAAAAACCGTCGAGAAAGGGCCTCAGCGCCTCGTCACCCGATAAGCCCAGTCCTGCGATGGTGCCACCATGATACGATGGCATACACGTAATGATCTTGGTGCGCTGCGGCTGACCAAATGCCAGCGCATAGGTACGCAGAAACTTGATCGCGATCTCGATCGCCTCGCTGCCGCCGGACGACAGACAGACGCGTTCGAAACTAGGCCCGGCAAGCGCGGCTATGCGCGCGGTCAGCTCAATGTTCGGCCGATGACGAGCAACGCGCGTGTAGGCGAAATCCATGGTGCGGGCTTGACGGGCCATGGCGTCAGCTACATGGGCGTTGCCGTGGCCGATGTTGCTGACGACCGGGCCTGATGACACATCGATGTATTCAGTGCCGTGTTCGTCCCATTGATAGATGCCCTGGGCGCGCTCGATCAAAGGTAGCGGCACATTGTTGGATCGTGGCTGGAACACATCCTGCGCGCCACCGACCGGCGGCTCAATGTAACTCGTAACGATCGACTTGCGCGTCTCAGGAGTACTCATGGATGTCCTCGCGAACCAACGACACAGCGAAGTGTGCCCGAGTTCGCCAGTTCTTGTCACGGGCCTGACAACGCCGACCAGACATGATCAACTGGCAAGGATTGAGGCCAATGCAACGAGGGATCAGCCATGACAACCGTCAAGCTATTAACGGACGAAGAAGCCTCGCCGGAGGCACGCGCCGTGTTCGACGACATCCGTAAAACGCGCAAGTCGGATTTCGTCAACAACGCCTGGCGGGCACAGGCCAATGATCCGGTGGCGCTGAAACGCACCTGGGACAAGGCGAAAGAGGTGATGGGCCCCGGCACCGCGCTCGATCCACTGGTGAAGGAGTTCATCTATTTGACCGTGTCGATCATGAACAACTGCGAATACTGCATCCACTCGCACACCTTCTTCGCCAAGCAGAAGGGCATGACGATGGAGCAGTACAACGACATGCTGCGAGTCATCGGCCTTGCCACCGAAGGCAATCGCATGATGACCGCGATGCAAGTGCCGCCCGATGAGCGCTTCAAGGTGTAACGTCGGTCGGGTAGCGGCCTTAAGCCATCGCTGGTCTGAACTGCCGCTGCCCGCCGCCGCGCCACAGATAGAGCGCGATGGCCAGATTGAGCACATTCCAGCCAATGCCGTGCAGGAATGCCATCTGGTATGAGCCGGTCAGATCGTAGATCACGCCCGTGAGCCATCCGCCCAGCGCCATGCCGACGATCGTCGCCATCAAAACGACGCCGACGCGCGTGCCGGCTTCGCTGGCTGGGAACCGCTCGCGCACCACGATAGCATAGCTCGGCACGATGCCGCCCTGGCTCAAGCCGAACAGCGCCGACACCACGTAGAGCGACATCAGGCCGTCAAAAGGCAAATAGAGCATCAAGGTGAGGCATTGCAGGCCCGATCCTAGCAGCAGCGTCTTGACGCCGCCGATGCGGTCCGCGATCCAGCCGGACGCGATGCGACTGACGACGCCCAGGCCCAGCATCACGGATAGCATTTCTGC
>JANNRP010000037.1:0-2085 GCA_031401535.1 Hyphomicrobiaceae bacterium
CATTCCACCAGTTGTGCCATTTGACTTGAACGCCCCGATGCTGGTCAAGCCATTCGAGCACTGCGCCATGGGCCGGTGAATTGCCGCCGTGCCCGTTGACGATCACGATCCGCTTGAAGCCGGAGCGCACCATGCCCGACAATAGGTCCGTCACAACGGCACAATAGGTCGACATTTTGAGCGTCACAGTGCCGGGGTACTCGACGAAATTCGGCGTCAGGCCGTAGTTGAGGACTGGAAACACCGGGACCGCAAGCGGTTCCGCCGCCTCGATCGCCACGCGCTCGGCCAGGATGGCGTCAACAGCGAGCGACAGATACGCGTGCTGCTCGGTCGAACCAACGGGTAGCACCGCGCGATCGTCGCGAGCAGCATGATCGCGCACCTGCATCCAGTTCATGTCGGCGATACGCATGGCGAGCGGACCTATAAATGGTTCCAGTTGGAACTCATCTTGACGGCTGAGGCAATTGTGCGTCAAGTTCCAATCGGAACTATTTCGTCAGGATGGTCATGCTCGACAAGGTTCGCCGCGAACGGTCACGCCCACGGTCGAGGTCCGTGGCGCCAGCAGCGGTGCCCGTCGATCTCAATCCGATGATCGCGACCAAACTCTGGAACAACCCATGCTGGTTGTCGTTCCGGGCCAACTATATTGCGCATCATTTCAATCAACCGATCTACGAATGGATCTGGCGCACACACAAGCTGACGGCGCCCGAGCACGTGGTGTTGTATGCGGTTGGCCTGACCGAGGGTATCACCGCTGACGACGTGGCAGCATCCTCGGCAAAGCCCAAGAACACGCTGAGCCGAGCGGTGAATGCGCTCGTTGCCAAACGCCTATTGACTAGAGTTGAGGACGCCAAGGATCGCCGTCGCTTGCGCTTGTACTTGACGCGACAGGGCCGGAAAATCGTCGCAGACACGGTGCCGGCACTGGTTTCCCATGAGCGTGCGATGTTCCAGGCGCTAACGGCCAACGAACAGCGCGCGCTCGAACAACTCATGACCAAGATTGTACTCAGCCAGAACGCGTGGCCGACACGCATTGACCAGGAGACTTTGACATGACGACGAGATCGCGGTTGTCCTTAGCACTATCCAGTGCCGTACTGTTTGCAGGCTTGGCATCGACGGCGGGCGCACAGACCCTCACAATCGGCGTGCGCGGCGGGCCAGATTCGATCGATCCACACTTCACGGCAACCGGCACTCACGCCGAAGCCCTAAAGCATGTGTTCGATACACTCACTTGGTCGGGTGACGGTCTCGAGGTTCAACCCCGCCTCGCCGAAAGTTGGAAGGCGCTCGATGCCACCACCTGGGAATTCAAGCTCAAGAAGGGCGTGAAATTCCATAATGGCTCGGACTTCACGGCTGATGATGTAAAATTTTCAATTGAGCGCATCCCTGTCGTCGCCGGTCCGAACCCCACCACGATCTATGTGCGTCGCGTGAAGGAGACAAAAATTATCGATCCGCACACGATCCACATCATCACGGACGGCCCAGCGCCAGTGCTGCCGAATGATTTCATCCGTCTATTCATTGTGTCGTCGAAAGCCGCCGCCGGCCTGACCAAGGAGACGGCCAACGAAGCCTTCAACAGCGGCAAGGCTGCCGTCGGCACCGGCCCCTACAAGTACGTATCCTGGGCGCCGAAGGGTGATCTCGTGATGGATCGCTTCGATGGATACTGGGGACCGAAAGAGCCTTGGGCACGCCATGTCCGCAAGGAGATCGCCAATGATGCCGCCCGCGTCGCACAACTGAAGGCAGGCCAGCTCGATCTCATCACACGGGTGCCAGCGACCGACGTCGCGTCACTGAAGCAGGATGCGAAACTTACCGTTCAGACGATTGACACGGTCTATGTCTTCAATCTGGAGATGGACTTGCGCGAGGCCCCGCCCGCTGGCCAGATCACCGCTAAGGATGGCTCCGCGCTCGCCAAGAACCCGCTGCTCGACATCCGCGTGCGCGAGGCCATTGACCTTGCCATCGACCGCAAGACCCTTGCCGAGATCGCAATGGAAGGTCTGGGCCTTCCCGCCAGCCAGATGGTGACGCCGTCGATCTTTG
>JANNRP010000038.1:0-2451 GCA_031401535.1 Hyphomicrobiaceae bacterium
CCCGGCCGTAATGTTGGGGATGGGCGGATCGATTCCGATTGTGCAGGCCTTCAAGGAGACATTGGGCATGGACAGCCTGCTGGTCGGCTTCGGATTGGATGACGACCGCATTCATTCGCCCAATGAGAAATACAATCTGTCAAGCTTCAAGAAAGGCGCGCGCAGTTGGGCGCGCATCGTCGACCGGCTTGCCAAACTTGGCTAATCGCCATAATTGCCGCATACGCCGTTAACGTCGCTCGCAATTTCAGGATACCCGATGGCTCGCTCCAACCCAAATCGTTTCAACGTCACGAGCCTTGTTCCAAAGAGCCGGGCATCGTGGATCGGTGCGGCGATCATCGCATTGCTCTCCGGGATTGCCGCCGAAGCACAGCGCGCCGGTCCCTGGAGTGGCGGCAATCAAGGCCAATCGCAATCGCGTCAAGGCAAGTCATACGAGGTCGGCAAGTTTGACTATTACGTGTTGTCATTGTCGTGGAGCCCAAGCTATTGCGAGTCGGCCAAGTCAGCGCGCGATGAGCAACAGTGCAATCGGCGGGATGGCAAGCGGTTCGCATTCGTGTTGCATGGGCTATGGCCCCAGTTCGAGCGTGGATGGCCGCAAGATTGCCAGACCGAGGATCGGGGATTCGTGCCCCGTCAGGTCGCCAATCGGATGCTCGACATTATGCCGAGCGACAAACTGGTGTTTCATGAGTACCGCAAGCATGGGACGTGCGCGGGCCTTGGCATCGACGGGTATTTTGACCTTGCTCGCAAACTGCACGACAAGGTCAAAATTCCCGAGCGCTATAGCCAGGTCAGCGATCCCCGCTTGACCGTCGCGCCGGATCAAGTGCTCACGGACTTTGTCGCGATCAACCCAGGCCTGACCAAGGATATGCTGGTCGTCAAATGCGGTGGCCCCGGCAACCGTATGGAAGAGGTGCGGGTTTGCTTTGACCGTGCTGGCGCGTTCCGTGTCTGCGGGAGCAATGAGAACCAGCGCAAGGCCTGTGCCGCGCCCCGCATGTACGTTCCGCCTGTGCGCGGCTGATGCCGAAGGAACTCGTGGTTGAAGATAATTGGCCACGCCCCGTCGTTCATTTCTCTTAACGATTGATCGGCCACCTCATGTTCCGCCACACTTCATCGGGTGCAGAGTGATTCTGTCCCGTTGATTGGATGGCGCCGTGCATGCAACGCAAATTGGCCGAGCGAACTGGGGATACGGGAGTGCCGGTTGCGGAGTTGCACCCGCGATCGGCAAGTCGTTCCATGGCCTACGGTCTGCTGGGATTCTTACTTGGCGCTGTATTTTGGCACTTTGTCGGCTTTTGGGATTTTATTGGCCACATCATGTTCAAGGGCACGGTGGTAACTGAACAAGAGTTGGCCGGGACATTGCAACCAATCAAACTGCGCGAACGCGTCTCGGGCGTCGACTCGATGGCAATCATGCTATCGGCCCAGGCCTGCACCAGCCTTCAACTCGACCGCACCTCAGGAGAGACCCGATCCGAACCGTGCGTTACTGAAACAGCGAGCGTGCGCAGCCTTAAGCCCGCGCGTAGGCAGGATCTTTGGGTTGTTGGCGGATTGAAACGACAGGATGTGCCGCTCAGAGGGTGGTCCGCCATCGTTGTTGACGCCAGCGACTAAGCTCAACGGGCAGCCCTTCCCCGCCAGACACAGCGCGCTGACGAGTTTCTATACATGGGTGGAATGCCATGAAATACCCCCGTCTCGACGGGCATCCGTGGTGAAAACGGCACAGCCGTTAACTCCTTTGTAAACGTGCGCGATCATAGTGATGATCACAAAGCGTGGGTTGTGGTGGAGTTTCGTCAGATGCAGCCGTCAGGCATTTTGCAGTTCTTGAAGCGATTGGCGCGGTTGATTACCGGGTCAAAGTCGTCGAACACTCAAGTCTTGACGGTAGCCCGCATTGCTGTGCCACTCGTGGAGCGACCGGTGCTGGAACCGGCCGTTGCTGGGTTCCTCCAACGTGCGCCTGCGCCCACACCAAATTTCTATCTGGCGGCCCGGCTGGCGTCCGTTGCTCGACTGAATACGCCGACGGGTCGTATCGCGCGTCGAGACATGATGCGCACAACACTGTTCGTAGCAAAGCCTGCAGACCGTTCACCGAACGCCACGATGGCGCGCACCAGTGATCACCCTATCAAAGGGCGAATTGGCAGCAGAGTTGTATCATCGACCAACGTCGTGATCCTGTCGGAACACGTGGCTTAGGCGGCAAGCGCCTGCTTCTGCATCGCGAGCAGGGGCTTGGCGACATGATCATGTTCGCGCAAGTGTTCGACGAGTTGACCGATGAATGCGCCGGTTTGCATTTGGCGATCCATCCGGCGCTCGCGAGGTTGATGGCCACGAGTTTTCCCAAAGCGCGTGTCTGGGCCAGCCGCACCACGGTGGCGACGCCGACCCAGCCGCCGCAAACTTGGC
>JANNRP010000039.1:0-4132 GCA_031401535.1 Hyphomicrobiaceae bacterium
CCCGTTTGTCATCCAGTGTCGCCGACATCACGAGGATGCGCAGATCCTCGCGCAGTGCATTTTGTGAGTCGAGCGCGAGGGCCAGACCGAAGTCGGCATCGAGCGAGCGTTCGTGGAACTCGTCGAATAGTACCGCGCCGATGCCGTCGAGTGAGGGATCGTCGAGGATCATACGCGTGAATACGCCCTCGGTGATGACTTCGATGCGTGTCTTGGGGCCGATCTTGGACGCGAGCCGGGCTCGCAGGCCGACCGTCCCGCCGATCTGTTGTCCGAGCAGATCGGCCATACGTGCTGCGGCACCCCGCGCCGCCAACCGTCGGGGTTCCAGCACGAGGATTTTAGTTCCCTTTAGCCAATCCGCATCGAGCAGCGCCAGTGGCACGCGCGTAGTCTTGCCGGCTCCGGGCGGGGCGACCAGCACGACGCACGTCCGCCGGTCGAGCGTGGCCATCAGGTCGGCCAGCACGTCATCGATGGGCAAGGGACTGGCGCTGTCCATGGTTGGCGGTCGGGTCATGGCAGGCTGTATAGCCGGTCACGCGGGCAAGGGCGATATGGGGGCACGGTCAGTTCGACAGCAGCACATCCGTGAGCGGACATGGTCGACACGGCGAGCAATGCTATTGGTAGATAACTGGTATCAGTCTGCTTATGTATAAGCGCGTCAGTCTGGAGGAAAGCGGTGAAGCTCCCCCCGACGTCAAGGGCCCCTGCATTGCCGATCCCCGTGCGCCAATATCCGGGCGAGTGACGGACGGAGCGGCAACCACTCACTCGCGACCCCGAGCGGCCATTCCGTGGCGGACGTGACATAACCTCCCCGCCACATCAATCGCGGTCAAACCGGAACCTTGCCCCTAACGACCCAGGCGGTTGCAGCATACGAGCGCGGCCCATCCGCTTCCCCGTCCACATAGGCCAACCGAACCTTATCCTTGAGAACGGCTTTGGCTGCAGGCGCGAGCGTCTGGACGTATTCCGCCATCGGTCCATCTCTCCCGTCAAACGGCGACCAATAATCCTGGAATGATGAGAAATCCATGCGGATCGTAAGCATGTCCTGCAGCACGTCCGTCAGGCCTGCAGCCTTCCAAGCGCGCTCAAGATCACCGGGGCGCGCCATCGGCCTTGCGCACATTCTCGCGCGCCGCTCGCCGGCCGCCTGATCGAGCATGGCCGCGGTGTCCCAGAACATACGCCACCAGACAAATCCACCGCGCGAATCCCACGTCGCTGCCGCGACAGTGCCGCCTGGCCGGGTCACGCGACGCATTTCGCTGACCGCCCTTTCGGCTTGCGGAATGAACTGCAGCACCAACATCGAGAGCGCGCCATCGAACTGTCCATCCGCAAAGGGCAGTGCGCAGGCATCGCCAACTTGGAAATGGAGCCTTGGATCGCCATACTGGCTCGTTGCGTGCGCGATATAGCTTTCTGAGAAATCGATCCCGTGAATGCGGTGAATGTCGGGGTTCTGGGCCAGGGTCGAGGACAAGCTGCCGGTGCCACATCCGACATCAAGCACACTCCTCGCGTGCGTGACGCCCGTGAACTCGATGAACTTTGGCGCCAGTCGGCGGCTCCACCGACCCATCTGCAGCTCATAGCCGCCGCCGTCCGAGGCAAGGAATAGTGAGGAACTCGCCATGTGTGCTCTCCAAGATCGAGGCAGACTGACCGATCATAAATCCATATCAATGCGCGGGAGATTAACACACCTCGCGGCTGAATCAGTATCTCTTCGTGGTTCACTGTAACCGACGCTCGCATGGCCGCTGCTGGGCGGGCGACAGACGGTGTAGGGCGGCGTGCAATTTTTGTTCCTGAGCAGTGTGTAGCGTGCGCGGTCTTGACGGAAGGAGCAACCTTGCACCCATCTCGAAGGGCGTTGATACAAAATCAAACGTGGTGACTGTCTTCGGTCAGCACGCTCCACAATTGGTCAGCGGCATGGCTCCGACAGTCGGGCGAGCGAAACAGTCTGATATCGACAGAAATGTCATTAGCGTCCGATCCTGCTCGGATCAGACGGCCTGACTTGAGATCATCGTCGGCCAGCGTCATCGGAAGCCACGCCACACCATGGCCTTCGCGCGCCATCGTCATCAGTGTTACTGCCAGGTGTGATGTAAATACGGTCTCCGCGCCAGATATCACCGACGCGGCCGATTGGTGTGCGGCCAGGATGCGGCCCAAACCGGATTCCGGGCTGTAGCTCAGCACCCGTATCGACCTCTTGGTTGTACCTGGGATCGACCACTCCGGTTGCCCGTGAGCATCCGGGGCGCAGACTGCCACGAGCGTATCGCCTCCCAAACGGGCGCTTGGAAAGCGAACGGAATCAAAGCGCGCCGGTGTAGAGTCGTGATGATGACACAGCAAAAAATGCACCTCGCCGCTGAGCATGATCTGCTCGCAGGCGTCCATGCTATCGGAAATGAGATTGAGCGTGCCGATGGCGTCGAATTTGACATGCCGACGTATCCAGCCAGGAAAAAATGTAAACGATAGCGCGTGGGTCGCCGCGATGGATAGGGCCGTAGACGGGCGTTCGCCAACCGCCCGCGTGTCACGCCGTGCCCGATCCAAAGCGCGCATCATGTCGTCGGCAAGTGGATGGAAGTGGACTCCGGCAGACGTCAGGGTTGCACCTTGCGCCCCGCGAACGAAAAGCGGCGCGCCGATCCAGTCTTCAAGAGCGCGGATGCGTCGGCTGAAGGCAGGCTGCGTGATGTTGCGCAGGTCTGCCGCCCGCGAAAAATTACCCTGTTCCGCTAGAGCCAAAAAGTCTTTCAACCAGTCGAGATCCATGGTGATGCCGCTGTTGCATAAGACGAACCGATCTTGGCATTGGCCCTTTAGCCAGGTCCAGATCAAACCAAGCTCTATCACCACCATGCCCAGGGACATTTACAATGCGCATCATCGACGTTCGTGAGATCACCAAGCCGATTTCCTCGCCAATCCGCAATGCCTATATCGATTTCTCGAAGATGACGGCGAGCCTTGTGGCAATCGTCACCGACGCCGTGCGTGACGGTCGCCCCGTGATCGGCTACGGCTTCAACTCGAATGGCCGTTACGGGCAAGGTGGCTTGATCCGCGAGCGCTTTCGAAATCGCATCCTAGACGCCGCCCCCGAGAGCATTCTCAGTGATGACGGCGACAACCTCGATCCACACAAGATCTGGTCCGCCATGATGACCAACGAAAAGCCCGGGGGGCATGGCGAACGGTCGGTCGCCGTCGGTACGCTCGACATGGCGATATGGGACGCGACTGCTAAGATTGCTGGTAAGCCTCTGTTTCGATTGCTGGCCGAGCGCAAAGGGCACAAAGCTAATCCCAAGGTCTTCGTCTACGCCGCTGGCGGCTATTACTATCCTGGCAAGGATGATACGGCTCTGCGAGCGGAGATGCGCAGCTATCTTGATCGCGGCTATACAGTCGTCAAGATGAAGATTGGCGGCGCGCCCCTCGCTGAAGATCGCCGCCGTATCGAGGCGGTGCTGGCCGAGATTGGCTCAAAGGCGCGGCTCGCGGTCGATGCCAACGGGCGGTTCGATCTTGAGACCGGCGTTGCCTATGCCAAAATGCTCCGCGATTATCCGCTGTTCTGGTACGAAGAGGTGGGCGACCCGCTCGACTTTGCGCTGCAGGCCGCACTGTCGGAGTTCTATCCAGGGCCTATGGCAACCGGCGAAAACCTGTTCTCCCATCAGGATGCTCGCAATCTATTGCGCTACGGCGGCATGCGACCTGATCGTGACTGGCTGCAATTCGACTGTGCGCTGTCCTACGGCCTGGTCGAATACTTGCGGACGCTCGATGTTCTGGCGCAGTTTGGATGGTCGCCCAGCCGCTGCGTTCCGCATGGCGGACATCAGATGTCGCTCAACATCGCGGCGGGGCTTGGGCTCGGCGGCAACGAGAGCTATCCTGATCTGTTCCAACCATATGGCGGCTTCCCGGACGGCGTGCGCGTTGACAACGGCCATATTGTCATGCCTGAGCTGCCTGGCATTGGCTTCGAGGGCAAGTCGGACCTAATCAAAGTCATGCGCGAGCTGGCAGAGTGATAGGTCACTGCAGTCAGAGTGCGGTCCGCGGTGAGGTCGTGCGGAGCCAC
>JANNRP010000040.1:0-6977 GCA_031401535.1 Hyphomicrobiaceae bacterium
GCCGTCACTCACGCGCGCGATCAAGTTGCTGGAGGAGGAACTCGGCGGCGAATTGTTCCGACGTGAGCGCAACCTCTCCCACCTGACCGATCTCGGCCAACGCATGCTGCCGCTGATGCAGCAGTGCTACGATACCGCCCAAGGCGTCCGGTCGTTGGCGAGCGCCATGAAGAAAGGCGAGATCGCCACGCTGAGAATTGCTTTGTCGCGCACCGTCGGCATGGCGCTGCTGATTCCGTTTCTGTCGGAACTGATGCGCACCATGAACGGCCTGGAATTGAAGTTCCTGCGCGGCACCACCGATGAAGTTGCCGCGATCATGAAGCAAGGTGATGCCGATCTGGCTCTGGCAGGGGCGCCGTCGGCCTCCTGGGATCGTCTCGACGTCCGGCCATTGTTCACTGAGCGGTACGCGCTGATTGTCCATGCCCTACACCGGCTGGCCAAGCGTGATGCGTTCGACATCGACGAGCTTCGGCAGGAGCGCCTGCTCGTGCGCACCTATTGCGAGCAGGCCGAGCCGCTGGCAGCGCAACTCCGAGGCCTTGGATGTTCGGCCGGATCCGGTCACGAAGTGTCGTCCGAGAGTGACTTGATGTCCCTGCTGGAAGGCAATCTGGGCGTCGCTATTGCGCCGCGCAGTACACCGGTTTCGCCGGCACTGAAGCGCCTCGCCGTCGAAAAGCTGGAGCTGGAACGCACCGTCTATCTCTACGCGGTGGTCGGCCGGCCGCGCTCGGCCTCCGCAGCACTGCTGATGAAGCAGCTGCAGGCCGCCGACTGGCAGAAAATTCTCGCTTAGCGGGCGGCCTCTAAGGCGGCAATCAGTTCATCGATGTCCATGCGGCGACGATAGTCGGGGTCGACGAAGCGGGCGCGGATGATGCCGTCGGTTGCCACGATGAACGTCGCTGGAATCGGCACGAACCAGCTCTCGTTGCCCTGATAACGGGGCAGATCGCATCCGAACGCCGACATCTCCTGCTGCACTTCGGCGCCGACCCAGATCGCTAGATTGAGCGACAGCGCATAGCCATTGTCGACATCGGACAGGATCCTGAACGCAGCATGGGCCTCGTCCTTCTGCCGCCGCGTGAAATGCTGCTGCTCCGGCGTGATGCCGACGATCTGCCCGCCCAAGGTCACTGCTTGCTCCACGGCTTTGGCGAGCGCACGGGAATTGAGCATGCAGTAGGGGCACCAGTGGCCGCGGTGGAAGGCCAACGCGACAGGCCCTTGCGACAGCACATCATCGAGGCTGACCAGTTGGCCCTGATCATCGGGCAGCCAGAATGGCGGCATGGGCTCGCCGACCTCGGGTGCCCCGGCACCGGCTCCCGCCCGCTGCAAACGTGCCACCAGTCGGTCGACGGTTTCGGCAAATGGTGGGACGTGACGACGCAACGCGTCGGCATACATTTCCAGTTTTCGGTTGATCGGCGCATCTGTTTCGCTGGCCTCGAGAAAGGCTGCGTCGAGCCCAGCGGCAACGGTTTCGTTGGTCATTATCCGCTCCAGATGAATCGCGAGCGTGCGAAGCCACAGCTTGCCAAGAATGCTAGTGCTGCGCCAGGTCGAAGTTAAATATCGCTTAGCTAGCAATTCGATAGGCCCAAGCTATGGCAACGCGCCCGGTTCAACCACGCTGCAATGCCGGCACTTTGCCAGGCGACGCCACCATTGTATCGTCGATCAGTGGGGCCGATGATTTCGGCGCGACTGCCGCGCCAGCGTCTTCAAGCCGCGCGGTCGAACGCGAATGTACGATCACCGCATTATCTGCAAACATGATGCCGTTGTCGTTGAACAACTGGAACAAACGCTTCATTACGCCGCGGCGCACCAACGACGGCTCCGTAGGTTTCACGGTGAACTTGAAGCGCAATACGAGCGCGTTCTCCTGCACATCCACCATCCCCTGGAGTTTGAGCGGCACAAGGAATTCCGGCCCCAGTTCGGGATCGTTCAGCTGGTCCTGACCGAGCTGCTTGGTCAGTTTGCGCACTCGATCGACGTCGACCGCGCGGTTAAAGCGCAAATTGAATTTCAGCCTGATCCAATCGCGGCTGAAGTTGGTGACGGCACCGAACTGTCCATACGGCACGTTGTGGAAGTGGCCGTTGTGATGCCGCAGTCGCACCGATCTTATCGAAATCTTCTCGACCGTGCCCTTGTGGCGGCCGGTGTCGACGTACTCGCCGACGCGGAATGCGTCGTCGACCATCTAAAACAGGCCGGATATGACATCTCTAATGAGAGCCTGGGCGCCAAAGCTGAACGCAAGGCCGATGATGCCGGCACCTGCGATCAGCGGACCGACGCTGATGCCGAGCTCCGATAGGGCGAGGATGATGGCAACCACCAGAACTAGGCTGCCGCCGAACCCCACGGTGATGGGCATAACTGTCGCCAGCCGGCTGGCGACTTTGCCGGTCTGCTCGTCGCCCGGTGTCGGCACGGCCAGTGCTTCGCCGAAACGTACTTTGGCCCATGCCTTGATGCCTTCATAGATCGCGAAGCCAGTGGCGGTGATCAGAAACGCATTGGCATATCCGGGCTGCACGCGCGACCACGTGGCCGGTGAAATGACGTGAAACAATTGGACCAGCATCAGTTTGGTCAGACCAAAGGTGACCGCCAGCGCGGTTGCGAGCCAGACGACGCGACGGGCCGCGACGGCATAGGGATTGACCATCCCATTCGCACCGACAACCAAGATCCGATCGAGGATAAAAGCGCCACCCATGGCCTGGAGACAGAAGACCACCGAATGGTAGGTCGAAAACTCCAGCGCCAGGACGGATGCTGTCCAGACGATGATGACCGCGACGACAGCGCACTTGAGCACAAGGCCGAGGCTCTGCTGCGACTGTCCTCGGGGAAACAGGATGCGGAGCGCCACCAGCACGATAGCCCCTTCGACGACGCCGATGACGAGCGCCAGGGCGCGGGCTGCCGGAGCCTGCAGGCCGCCGCCCAACAAAACCGGCACGATGGAAATGAACGAAATGCCGACGCCGAGAACGATGGCACTTAGTCGAAAGGCACTCAGAGCGGCTGAATCGCTGGCAGGGATGAGACGGGCCTTGGGCACGCCCGGACGCAGGACGACCGCGACGAACCTGACCGCGGTCCACCATCTGAAAAAGCCCCAGATGACCGCAACCGACAAATGATCGAGCGGCATGTCATTCGGAAACAGGATCCGCACCGCCACGAACGCCCCGACGAACAGCGCCACGACCGACAGCACATCGCGCAATAGCAGCTGAAACACCTGAATTGCGGCGCCTTCGGCGGTCGATCGAGCGCGCTTGGTATTGAAC
Source organism: Hyphomicrobiaceae bacterium (assembly GCA_031401535.1). GTDB lineage: Bacteria > Pseudomonadota > Alphaproteobacteria > Rhizobiales > Hyphomicrobiaceae > JAKFWF01. Next base: position 3,327 of record JANNRP010000040.1, read on the forward strand.
CCCACGATCAGTGCGGCAACGACCCATAGAGCCCCCACGACGACCGCCACGATCCCCAATTGGGACGTGGGCGCCTAGTGCCCTGCCGCGGCCGCCAAGACCTTGGCAACCGAAGCAGTGACCTGATCCACGGCCGAGGGTATACCGTCGATCACCCCGCGCAGTGCCTGCTCGAGTTCGCCGGTCTGTTTCGCCACTTTGGCGAACATGCCGCCAGCCGTTGCCGACGGGCGGAGTCCACCGTTGCCACCGGCAGCGACGATCGCCAGCGCGATCCATATGCAGCCTACCACGCCTAGTGCCGTGAACGTCGCAGAGCTTTGTCGCCTGATTCAATCCTGGTCGGTCATTAGTTGCCGTAAACGGCATGGCGATTGTGCCATCTGTAGTCGTCACGGCCGAAAGTTGCCAGGAGATTGCGAAAGCGGCATCGTTGCCGCGCAGGGGCAGGGAAACGCTGCCTGTCGCTGGAGTTGAACTCGTCCCTCTGTACCCGTCTCGGGTCAGCAGAAATCCATCGGGTCTGCGCATTGTAAGCGCCGGAGACAAAGTCCCTCAGTGAAGCAGCCGAGTCGTTCGGTTGCGTCGGAGTAAAATCCGGCAACTGGAAGCCCTGTACCGCGTTCGGCCACGCGCAAGTGTTCGTCCGCGGCTATGTGCACGAGGTGGTGATCTCGTGCGGGACCGAGATCATCGCCCGCCACCCGCGATCCTATGAGCGCGAGGACTTCGTGTTCAATCCGCTTCACTACTTGGCGCTGATCGAGCGCAAGATCAACGCGCTCGACCAAGCAGCCCCCTTGGCCGATTGGACGCTTCCGGACGAGTTCGCCACGCTGCGCCGCCTGCTTGAAGCCCGGATGGAAAAGCCTGGCAAACGGGAGTTCGTCCAGGTTCTAAGCCTGATGGAGACGTTCGCCATCGATGATGTCGCCGCGGCCGTGCTTGACGCCATCCAGCGTGGCGCCATCGGCGTCGACGCCGTGAAGCATCTGGTGCTGTGCCGGATCGAACGGCGGCCGCCACGGCTCGACATGGCGGTCTATCCTTATCTGCCGAAGGCAATCGTCGCGACGACGTCGGCCCGCGCCTATATGGAACTACTCGCAGGAGCGGCGTCATGAACGACACCCGGCAAGTGCTGCTGGCGCATCATCTCAAGGCGCTGAAGCTGCCGACGTTCCTGCGTGAGTACGACAAGATCGCCGGCCAGTGCGCCGCCGAGGGTGTCGGCTACCCGCCTCGCAACCGACGACCGGGGAGGTAATCAAATGAGCGATCGGGATGAACCTCCAGCGTGCCCTCCATCAGTTTTGAAGGGCAGACCCCGCCGACCAAAGACTAATTCCGATTATCAGATCGATATCCGACGCACCGCTCAGTTCTATTTGATCGAGCCGCCTTGGTGATGAGTGAGGATCAGTTCAATCAGTTGTCATGATTGCGGGCTATCAACTATGTGTTCATGTATCGGTATTGAGTAGGCAGGGCTGGCTGCCGGACTGGCGCCAGCCCTTTTTCGTGACGCATCCCTAGAGCCCCATCGGTCCGCCTCCTTCATAACCCCGCTGCCCACGTTTCCGATGCAATACCACAGTCGGCCGCTGCACCGGTCGCACAGATTGTCCGTCTGGCGGCCAGAAGCCAGAGGTTGTGGTGTGCACTAGTAGAACGCTGCGCCAGCAGGCGCCGCTTGACATTTCGTGTCGGTTTTGTGACACGATCTATTGCCCACACAAACTGTGGATAATGCCCGAGGAGGTGCGATGCAGTATGAATTGGGCCTCAAAGTCGCTCGCAAGTTCAGTTGCGCAAGTGATGATGAGTGGCCCGCGTATTTTGAGCAATTGCGCCGTGGCAAGCAGTTGTCTCAAGCAATAAGGCAGATCAATGCCTTGCTCGACGAATCGGAACACCGACAGATCGCAGTTGCCGCTCTGAGGCGTATCGGCCTTTTGCATCAGGATCTGAGCAACAGCGCATGATCCCTGCGCGGGTCGCCCTGAGAGAACAAAATAAGCTGCATAACCGCCAGTCAGTCGGCCAAGGTGATGGTGGTCGGCCAGTCGATCCCACCGTCATGCTGCCAGGGGATGCGATGTAGCAGAAATGCCCTTACTGACCATTCGCGAAGCCATATATGGCCGCACCTCTGTGAGCTGACCATCGGCAAGGCGCGCGAGCGGCCAGGTGCCCGGCTCGCAATCGATTACCACCGCGCGGATCCAACGCTCGACGAGTGCGCTGTCGCTGCCGTCATCACTCCAAGCACGGTACTTGATACCGATCAGGTCGCCGACTGCGAGGTCGAGGCAAAGTCCTTGCATGGCAAATCTCCTCACATCCGCTGACGCCCCTTTTTGGTTCGCCAATTCCTAGCGGGAGGATATGACACCGTTGTTAAAGGCAGGTGGTGTGGAAAAACGATGGCCTGAGGCCCGACCCGGCTATCGCAGTCCCTGGGGACCGCCGACATATACAAACTTGATAGCCGCCCGAAGTGAGCGATCGATGTTGCGTAGAAACAACGCGTGCATGAATGACTGGTCATGGCTTAGGCCGTTTGCGGCCCTCCTCGAAAATCTGCTGCGCTGCAGCGTGACGGTCGGTATCGGGACTATCGCATCGCAGACCGAGCAGCGCCTCCACAACGGTCGGAATCGGGGGTGCTGCGGAAGGCGACTGATCACCTTTCAGGGCTCTTGCTGCCGAGTAGGCCCGGGGAATTTCACCCCGAGCCCCTCATAGATCCGGACTTGATACTCTCGCATCATCCGGCTCGTGCCATCGCGCGAAGGCTGCCGCTTTCCACTGAACGAAGGGCTCCTCCGGGCGAACCCATTGGCCCAAATCAGCGGCAATGACCTACCCCCTTCGCTCCACGACCATTACAGCCGCTTCATTGCTACTACGAGGCAGTCCGCCCCTCGCTGATGCATCGGTACTTTCGGCCTCTCGGTTTTCAGCCGCTTGCGCCTTTTCCCTTGGCATCACCAGCAAGGTTCTCACGTTCCGTACCAGAGCCTGATCGAGCTTCGTGCTGCCTACACGCCGGATGCCGCTCGGTCCGTATCGGGACATCGTCCGAGCTGGTCTCGCAGGTAGGGTCAACCCGCGATTTTGACATCGCCTAAACCGCTTTCGACGCTTCATCGGCAGTTCGCTTGCGCTCACCTCTCTCGACCGTGCCTGCCGGGATCATTGTCCCGACGTTTCCGCGACGCTCACGACCGTGGCTTTTTGACCAAAGCCGCTCGCGGTGGCTTGGGATCAGCGACCTGGTCGCCGAACCCGGAGGGCCCACCTCCATCTTCAGTACAGTTGCGCGCCGCCGTTTGGACCGGTGGACCTCCCCCGATTCAGTGGAGAGCCATTTGCTCTTCCTTCTGGTCGGCGCGGAACGTTGCTTCGAACGTTGCCGGGCTGACGTAGCCGAGGCTCGAATGCCGCCTGCGCGGATTATAGAAGCCTTCGATGTATTGGCCAATTGCTTTGCTGGCTTGGCCGCGAGTCGCGAAGGCTGTGCGCCAGATCAGTTCGGACTTGATGGTCTTGAATACGGTCTCGACCATGGCGTTGTCGTAGCAGTTGCCTCGTCCGCTCATCGAGGCAACAAAGCTGTTGTCGCGCAGTATTCGTCTGTAGTCGTCT